>NZ_PYHT01000036.1:0-54029 GCF_003023875.1 Nocardia sp. MDA0666 | reverse complement strand
TGTGCATAGGCGACAGCCACCAGCCGCACACCTTCGGCGACATCCTCACCGCCACCGCCGCCGCCCACCCCGACGCCGTCGCCGCCACCTGCGGCACCGACACCGTCACCTACCGCGACCTCGACCAGCGATCCAACCGGCTCGCGCGGCTGCTGCTGCGCCGCGGCCTCACCCCGCACACCGTGCTCGCCAGCGCGCTGCCACGCTCCCTGGACGCCGTCGTCACCATATGGGCCGCCGCGAAGACCGGCGCCGCGTTCGTGCCGATCGACCCCCGCCTGCCCGCCGACCGCATCGCCTTCCTGCTCGACGACTCCGGCGCCACCCTCGGCATCACCCACACCGGCAGCACCCACCCCGACAGCACCCGCCCGACCCAGCGCATCGACTGGCTCACCCTCGACGACCCCGACACCGCCGACGCCCTCGACACCGAATCCGCCGCACCGATCACCGACACCGAACGCGGGGCCACGCTCACCCCCGACCACACCGCCTACCTCATCTACACCTCCGGATCCACCGGAACCCCCAAAGGTGTCCTGGTCACCCACCGCGGCCTCACCGACCTCGTCGCCGCCCAGCACCGCCTCCTCGGCGTCACCGCCGACTCCGCCGTCCTGCAGGTCGCCTCACCCAGCTTCGACGCCTCGATCTTCGAACTGCTCATGGCCCACGGCGCGGGCGGCCGGCTCGTCGTGTCCCCACCCGACGTCTACGGCGGCCCCGACCTGGCGAAACTCATTCAGTACGAACACATCTCCCACGTCGTGCTGACACCGTCGGCGCTGGCGACCATCCCCGGCGACCGCTTCGACACCCTGCGCGTGCTGGCCACCGCCGGCGAACCCGTCGGACCCGAACTCGTCGACCGGTGGGCGCCCGGACGCACCATGATCAACCTCTACGGACCCACCGAATCCACCATCTGGGCCACCGCCAGCGCACCACTGACCCCCGGCGCGCCGATCACCATCGGCACCCCCGCCGGCCCCGTCACCACCACCGTCCTCGACACCTGGCTGCGGCCCGTCCCGCACGGCGTCGCGGGGGAGCTGTACCTGCTCGGCCCCGGACTCGCCGACGGCTACAAAGACCGCACCGCACTGACCGCGACCCGCTTCGTCGCCTGCCCCTTCGGCGCACCCGGCACCCGCATGTACCGCACCGGCGACATCGTGCGCCGCACCGGCAGCGGCGACCTGGAATTCGTGGGACGCAACGACTTCCAGGTCAAAGTGCGCGGCAACCGCATCGAACTCGCCGAAATCGACGCCGCCCTGGCCAGCCACCCCGACGTCGCCTTCGCCGTCACCGTCCCACGCACCGACGACGGCCGCCCCACCACCCTCGTCTCCTACGTAACACCCGCCGCCGGCACCACCCTGTCCGACACCGACCTGAAAACCACACTCGCCCAGGCACTTCCGCCCTACATGGTGCCCGCCGCCGTCATGATCCTCGACGAGGTGCCGCTCACCCCGACCGGCAAACTCGACCGCGACCGACTACCCCGGCCCCCCGAAACCGCCCGCACCTTCCGCGCACCCACCACCTGGGCCGAAGACATCGTCGCCCGCGCCTACGAACAAGTCCTCGACGCCGAACACGTCGGCGCCGACGACGACTTCTTCGCCCTCGGCGGCGACTCGCTCAGCGCCGCCCTCGTCGCCGCCCGCATCGGCGCCGCCCTCGACGTGCGCATCCCGGTCCGCACCATCTTCGAAGAACCCACCGTCGCCGCACTCGCACGACGCGCCCGCACCCTGCACGGCACCGCCCGCATCCCACTCACCGCCGGCCACCGCCCCGACCCCATCCCGCTGTCGCTGGCCCAGCAACGCATGTGGTTCCTCAACCGCTTCGAACCCGACTCGGCCGCCTACAACATCCCCGTCATGCTGCACCTGTCCGGACGCCTCGACACCGACGCACTGAGCGCCGCACTCGACGACGTCCTCGCCCGTCACGAAGTGCTGCGCACCATCTACCCCGAAACCGACGGCGAACCCCGCCAGCTCATCCTCGACCGGGCACCGGTCACCCTCGAAACCGGCCACCCCGCCCGCGACACCCTCCCGCAACTGCTCACCGAATTCGTGCGCCGCGGCTTCGACGTCTCCACCCAGGTACCGCTGCGCGTCGCCCTGTTCGACATCACCACCGACACCGACACCACCAGCCAATACATGCTGATCCTCGTCGTGCACCACATCGCCGGCGACGGACAATCCATGGGCCCGCTGGCCCGCGACGTCATGACCGCCTACGCCGCCCGCCACACCGGACAACCCCCACACTGGCAGCCACTGCCCGTGCAATACGCCGACTTCGCGCTGTGGCAACGCCGAGTCCTCGGCGCCGCCGACGACCCCACCTCACTGATGTCGACCCAGCTCGACTACTGGCGCACCACCCTCGACCGCGCACCCGACCTGCTCGACCTGCCCACCGACCGGCCCCGGCCCACCGTCGCCACCCTCACCGGCGGCCGCGTCCCCCTCGACATCCCCGCATCCCTGCACCAGCACCTGCAGACACTGGCCCGCGACCACGGCACCTCCCTGTTCATGGTCGTCCACGCCGCACTCGCCGTCCTGCTCGGACGACTCGCCGACACCGACGACATCGTCATCGGCACCCCCGTCGCCGGACGCGGCGAACCCGGCCTCGACGACCTCGTCGGCATGTTCGTCAACACCCTCGCCCTGCGCACCCCCCTCGACCCGGGCGAACCGTTCACCGAACTGCTGGCCCGGACCCGCGACACCGACCTGCAGGCCCTCGATCACGCCGACGTCCCCTTCGAACGCATCGTCGAAGAACTCAACCCGCACCGCACCACCGCCGCACACCCCCTGTTCCAAGTGGTGCTGGCCTTCCAGAACACCGGCGCCATCGACATCGCCCTCCCCGACGTCGCCGTCTCCCGCGCCGACGTCGACACCGGCACCAGCCAATTCGACCTCCAACTCGTCATCTCCGACACCTCCACCGAAACCGGTGCGGCCCAAGGCCTCTCCGGCATGCTGATGTACGCCCGCGACCTGTTCGACCCCGACACCGTCACCGGATTCGTGCATCGACTGCTGCGCATCCTCGAAACCGTCGCCACCACACCCGACATCCCCGTCGGCGACATCGACTGGCTGCACCCCCGCGAACGCCGCACCCTGCTCTCCAGCATCGGCCCACGCACCGCACCCACCCCCGAATCACCGCTGCTGCCCGGCATATTCGCCGACGCCGTCCGCCGCAACCCCGACGGACTCGCCCTCACCACCGGCGAGGACGACCTCACCTACACCGAACTCGACCGGTGCTCCAACCGCCTGGCCCGGCTACTCATCGACCACGGCGCCGGACCCGAAATCCCCGTCCTGGCCGCCGCGCCCCGCTCCGCCGAATCCGTGCTCATCTGGTGGGCCGTGGTGAAAACCGGCGCCACCTACGTACCCGTCGACCCCGCCTACCCGGCCCACCGCATCGACCACATGATCACCGATTCGGCTGCCGCACTGGGCATCACCGTCACCACCGCACGCCACCGACTACCCGACACCGCCCACTGGATCACCCTCGACACCCCCGAAACCATCGCACAGCTCGACACCCACCCCGACAGCCCGATCGACGACCACGACCGGCTACGGCCCCTGCGCCCCACCACCACCGCCTACGTGGTCTTCACCTCCGGATCCACCGGCCGCCCCAAAGGCGTCGCCGTCACCCACACCGGCATCGCCGACCTCGTCGCCACCCAACGCACCGACTACCACATCGAACCCGGCGCCCGATTCCTGCACTTCGCCTCACCGTCCTTCGACGCCTCCCTGATGGAAATCCTGTTCGCCACCGCCGGCGCCGCCACCCTCGTCATCGCACCCCCCGCCACCTACGGCGGCGACGACCTCGCCGACCTGCTACGCACCCGGCACGTCACCCACGCCTTCGTCACCCCCGCCGCCCTCGCCTCGGTCGACCCCACCGGACTCGACGACCTGCAACTGGTGCTCTCCGGCGGCGAAGAAGTCCCCGCCGAACTGATCAACCGGTGGGCAGGCACCGACCGCCGCGGCACCCGCGAATTCCGCATCCTCTACGGCCCCACCGAAACCACCATCCTCGCCACCGCCACCCGGGCGCTGCACCCGGGGGACCGTCCCACCATCGGCACCCCACTACCCGGCATGCACGCGCTGATCCTCGACACCCGCCTGCATCCCGTCCCCGCCGGCGTGGTCGGCGAACTCTACCTGGCCGGTCGCGCACCGGCCCGCGGCTACCTCAACCGCACCGCCACCACCGCCACCCGATTCGTGCCCTGCCCGGCAGGCGAACCAGGCACCCGCATGTACCGCACCGGCGACCTCGTGCGCTGGAACACCCACGGCGACATCGAATTCGTCGGACGCAACGACTTCCAGGTCAAAGTCCGCGGCTACCGCATCGAACTCGGCGAGATCGACGCCGTCCTCGACGCCCGCGCCGACATCGCCTTCGCCGCCACCATCGCCCACCGCCAGGGCAACGCCCCCGCCATGCTGGTCACCTACGTCGTCCCCACACCCGGCGCCACACCCACCGCCACCGAACTGACCACCGCGATCGCCGACGCCCTCCCGCCCTACATGGTGCCCGCCGCCGTCATGATCCTCGACGCGATCCCACTGTCGCCCAACGGAAAACTCGACCGCAACGCACTACCCGAACCCGTCCTGCACACCGAAACATTCCGCGCACCCGCCTCACCGGTCGAGGAAATCGTCGCCGGCATCTTCGCCGACCTCCTCGGCCTCGACACCGCCATCGGCGCCGACGACAACTTCTTCGACCTCGGCGGCAACAGCCTCGTCGCCACCCGCGCCGCCGCCCGCATCGGCGCCGCCCTCGACACCCGCGTCCCCGTCTCGATGATCTTCGACGCACCCACCGTCGCCAAACTCGCCGCCCGCGCCGAATCCCACGCCGACACCCGCCGCATCGCCCTCACCGAACAACCACGCCCACACCACCTCCCGCTGTCCTACGCACAACAGCGCATGTGGTTCCTCAACCGCTTCGAACCCGACACCCCCGCCTACAGCATCCCCATCGTCATCCGGCTCACCGGCCGCCTCGACACCGACGCCCTGCACGCCGCCATCGGCGACGTCATCACCCGGCACGAAGTACTGCGCACCATCTACCCGGCCGTCGACGGCGAACCCACCCAGAAAATCCTCCCACCCGCCGACGCCGTCCCACCCCTGCCCGTCACCCGCATCGCCGAAACCGAACTCCCACACACCCTCTCGTCGCTGCTGGCCACCGTCTTCGACGTCACCACCACCGTGCCGCTGCGCATCCGGCTCTACGACATCGGCGACGACACCTGGATCCTCGCCCTCGTCGTCCACCACATCGCCGGCGACGGATCCTCCCTGGCACCACTGGCCCGCGACCTCACCATCGCCTACACCGCACGACTCGACGGCGACGCCCCCGCCTGGCCACCCCTGCCCGTCCAATACGCCGACTACGCCCTCTGGCAACGCACCGTCCTCGGCGACGACAGCGACCCCGACTCGCTCCTGCACGCCCAGATCGACTACTGGACAACACAACTCGCCGACGTCCCCGCACTGCTCGCCCTGCCCACCGACCGGCCGCGACCGCCCGTGCAAACCTACGCCGGCGCCGCCGTGCCCCTCACCGTCGACCCCGAACTCCACGCCGGGCTCCAACACATCGCCCGCGCCCACAACACCACCCTGTTCATGGTCTTCCACGCCGCCCTCGCCGCCGTCCTCGCCCGCCTCGCCGGCACCGACGACATCACCATCGGCACCCCCTACGCCGGACGCGGCGAACCCGAACTCGACGACCTCGTCGGCATGTTCGTCAACACCCTCGTCCTGCGCACCCACGTCGGCACCGACATGACGTTCACCGACCTGCTCGAACAGGTCCGCGACACCGACCTCGCCGCCTTCGGCCACGCCGACGTCCCGTTCGAACGACTCGTCCAGGAACTCAACCCCGCCCGCTCCCACGCCCACCACCCCCTGTTCCAGGTGATGCTCGCCTTCCAGAACCTCACCGGCACCGAATTCGAACTCCCCGAACTCACCCTCTCCGCCGTCGAAGCCGACCTCGACACCTCCCTGTTCGACCTGCAGATCACCGTCTCCGACAGCTACGACGACCACGGCGGCCCCGCCGGCATCACCGGCGGCATCACCTACGCCCGCGACCTGTTCGACCCCGACACCGTCACCGCCATCGCCGCCCGCCTCGACCGGCTGCTACGCGCCCTCGTCGCCGACCCCACCCGGCTCGTCCACGACGTCGACCTGCTCGACGCCGACGAACGCCACGACGTCGTGGTCCGCTGGAACTCCACCCAGCACGCCCTGGCCACCGACGAGACACTGACCTCCATGTTCGCCGGCGCCGTACCGGCATACCGCGACCGCACCGCCGTCACCTACGACGACGAGTCCCTGACCTACGCGCAGTTCTCCGCCCGCGTCAACCGGCTCGCACGCTGGCTCATCACCCGCGGCGTCGGCCCGGAAAAGCTGGTCGCCGTCCGGATGCGCCGCTCACTCGACCAGGTCACCGCCCTCTACGCCGCCCTCGCCGCCGGCGGCGGATACGTGCCCGTCGACCCCGACCTGCCCGCCGACCGCATCGACTACATGCTGGCCACCGCCGACCCCGTCGTCGTCCTGTCCACCCTCGACGGCATCGACCTGTCCGGCTTCGACGACACACCCGTCACCGACCGGGAACGCCACGCCGCACTGCGACCCGACAACACCGCCTACGTCCTGTTCACCTCCGGATCCACCGGCCGGCCCAAGGGCGTCGCCGTCCCGCACGGCGCGGCCGCCAACCAGATCCGCTGGCTCAGCGACGAATACGAACTCACCGCCGACGACGTGGTCCTGCAGAAGACACCGGCCACCTTCGACGTCTCGGTCTGGGAACTGTTCGCCACCCTCGGCGTCGGCGCCCGCCTCGTCATCGCCCGCGCCGACGGCCACACCGACCCCGCCTATCTCGCCGAAATCATTGCCGCACAACAGGTCACGATCACCTCGTTCGTGCCGTCCATGCTCGCCGTCTTCGCCGAGGCCGCACCCGCGCGCACCCTGACCTCGCTGCGCGCGCTGCTCATAGGGGGAGAGGCATTCGGTTCCGACACCGTGGCCGCCGTCCGGCGCGTACTGCCCGACGTCGAACTCGACAACCTGTACGGACCCACCGAATTCACCGTGCACGTCACCTCCCACCGCGTCACCGCCGCCGACCAGGGCAGTGTGCCGATGGGCCGGCCCGTCTGGAACGCCCGCGCCTACGTCCTCGACGCCCGGCTCAACCCCGTGCCGCCCGGAGTGGCGGGGGACCTGTACCTCGCGGGCACCCAGATCGCCCGCGGCTACCACGCCCGCCCCGGCCTCACCGCCGAACGGTTCGTGCCCGACCCCTACAACGACGGCGGGCGCATGTACCGCACCGGCGACCTCGTGCGGCGCCGCCGCCGCGACGGCGAACTGGAATACCTGGGCCGCACCGACTTCCAGGTCAAACTGCGCGGCCTGCGCATCGAACTCGGCGAAATCGAAACCGTGCTCGCCGAACATCCCGGCGTCGCCCGCGCCATCGCCGTCGTCCACTCCAGCGAGATCGCCGCCCAGCTCGTCGGCTATCTCGTACCCGCCGCCGGCGCCACCGTCGACACCGACGCCGTCCTCGCGCACGCCGCCGCCGAACTGCCCAACTACATGGTGCCCGCCACGCTCATGGTGCTCGACACCGTGCCGCTCACCGCATCCGGCAAACTCGACCGTGCCCGGCTACCCGAACCGGTGGCCGCGGTAGGGGAGTTCCGCGAACCGTCGTCCTGGCTGGAAGGCGAGATCGCCCGCGCGTTCGAACACGTCCTCGGCGTCACCCACGTCGGAGCCGACGACGACTTCTACGCCCTCGGCGGCAACTCGCTGCGCTCGGTGCAGGTCGCCAGCGAACTCACCAAGGAACTGCACTTCGAGATCCCGCTCGGATGGATGCTGTCGGATCCGAATCCGGCCGACCTCGCCAAGCGCATCGAAACCGGAATGAGCAACGGGCACCACGAATCCGGGCCTGCCGCCTTCGGATTGGACGTCGTGCTGCCGATCCGCACCGGCGGCAGCCGGCCACCACTGTTCTGCATCCATCCCGCCTCGGGACTGTCGTGGTGCTATTACACCTTCGGTGACCACCTCGCCGGCGACCGCCCGATCTACGGCCTGCAGGCGCCGCAGATCGGTGGGGAAGTGCCCGGCCCGCAGACGTTCGAGGAGATCGCGCGCCGCTACTTCGAGGAGATCCGCGCCATCCAGCCGCACGGGCCCTACCATCTGCTCGGCTGGTCGCTGGGCGGGCAGATCGCGCACGCCGTCGCCGCCGAAATGCGTTCGGCCGGTGAGGAAGTCGCGTTGCTGGCGCTGCTGGACGCGGAAGCCGAGGGGATCGACGCCACGGAGGTCGCCGAGGCCACGCCAGGGGAGTTGATCAGCAATCTCGGCCCGGTCATGGGCATCGATGTCGTCGGCGCCGACGCGACCGCCGAAGAGGCCGCCGACCTGATCCGCCGACAGTTGGGCGACAGCTTCGCCATCGACGCCGCGACCATCGAACGCATGACCGACGCCTACAACCTCTCGATCCGCGCCGCGAGTGCCTGGCAGCCGCCGGTACTCGATGCCGACATGCTGTATTTCACCGCCACGACGGACCGGCGCGCCGACGCCACGGGCCACGAGGGATGGGCTCGGTTCGTCAGCGGTCAGATTTCGAACGTCGATATCGCCGCCGAGCATCTGGCGATGACCGAACCCGCTGTGGTCGCCGAGATCGCGAAGATCCTCAACCGCCGACTGGATCGGTGAGGGGATGGGATGGGTCTTCGGGGCCGGACCGCCATTACTTGACATAATGTAGATTATCGGCGCAATGGAACGAGCGCTGGAGGCTGCGTTTACGCTTGTGTGTCAGTGTGTTTCGCGCGGGCGTCGGCGCCTCGGCTCATCGCTCGGCTTTCTTCTGTCTGCTTCCGACGGTGCTCGATGCCGCCGAAGTCTCGTGCAAATCCGCCGAAATCCGCCTGATGAACTTTTTCGCCTCAGGTCCGATTTGCCGGAAAATTTTCTGCTGCTCGCGCCAGGTCTACTCCGCCCCCTTATCGGCCACTTCCCCAGCTTCCCGGACTCCTGTCATAAAACGTCACAGTGACGTAATAATGGTGGCCGGCTGGGCTCTTGGCAACGAGTTGAGATCCGGATCCGCTGAACGTCACTGTGCGCCTTGCCGGCCCATTGTGACTCAGGGGCAGTGCACACCGCACGGTTTGGTACCCGCCACGAGAACCTCGCGGGCCCGGTGGTGACTTGTTAGCGTCCTCGGCAGGAGGTGTCATGAAGGCAGCGCGGCCTTTCGATGTCGATGTGGTGATCGTCGGATCCGGATTCGGCGGCAGTGTGACGGCATTGCGATTGGTGGAAAAGGGATATTCGGTCGCGGTGCTCGAGGCCGGGCGGCGCTACGAGGACGCCGACTTCGCCACCACGAGCTGGGATCTGCGGCGCTATCTGTGGGCGCCGGCACTGGGCTGCTACGGCATCCAGCGGATCCACCGGCTACGCGACTGCTTCATCCTCGCCGGCGCCGGAGTGGGCGGCGGATCGCTCAACTACGCCAACACCCTCTACAAGCCGGGCCGCGCGTTCTTCGAGGACCGCCAGTGGGCCGAGATCACCGACTGGGACGGCGAACTCACCCCGCACTACGACCAGGCCCGGCGCATGCTCGGTGTCGTGGAGAATCCGCACACCACTCCGGCCGACGAGATCATCCGCTCGGTGGCCGAGGAGATGGGCGTCGCCGACACCTACGTCCCGACCCCGGTCGGCGTGTATTTCGGCGAGCCCGGAGTGGTGAGCCCGGACCCCTATTTCGGCGGCGCCGGACCCGAGCGCACCGGCTGCATCGAATGCGGCGAATGTATGACCGGTTGCCGGCACGGCGCGAAGAACACGCTGGTCAAGAACTATCTGGGTTTGGCCGAACGCGCTGGGGTGCAAGTACATTCGATGACGACCGTGACCGCGCTGCGACCGCAGGACGACGGCAGTTGGCGCGTCGAGACGCGCCGCACGGGCCGATTCCGGGGTGGGCGGCGCAGCTTCTCGGCGCGGTACGTGGTGCTGGCGGCGGGGACCTGGGGGACGCAGCGGTTGCTGTTCCGGATGCGTGACACCGGGGTGCTGCCCGCGCTGTCGCCGCAGCTGGGCGTGCTGACCCGCACGAATTCCGAGGCGATTCTGGGTGCGGGCCGCACCCGGGTGGACACCGGCCTGGATCTGACGGCGGGCGTGGCGATCACGTCGTCGTTCCATCCGACCGCCGACACCCATATCGAGCCGGTGCGCTACGGCAAGGGTTCGAACACGATGGGGCTGTTGCAGACCTATCTGGTCGACGGCGGGAAGGCGGTGCCGCGGTGGGTGCGGGTGCTGGCGATCGCGGCCACCCATCCCCTGCGGACGGTGCGGTTGTTGCGCACCCGGCGATGGAGTGAGCGGACGCTGATTCTGCTGGTGATGCAGAGCCTGGACAATTCGATCACCACGTTCACCCGGCGTGGGCTGTTCGGCCGCCGCTACACCAGCAGGCAGGGCTACGGTGAGCCCAATCCGTCGTGGATTCCGGCCGGCCACGAGGTGACGCGGCGGGTGGCGGACAAACTCGGCGCCACCGCGGGCAGTACCTGGCCCGATATTTTCGGTGTGCCGATGACGGCGCATTTCATCGGCGGGTGTGTGATCGGCGGCGACCGTGAGCACGGTGTGATCGATCCGTATCACCGCGTGCACGGATATCCGACGTTGAGCATCGTGGACGGGTCGGCGATCTCGGCGAACCTCGGGGTGAATCCGTCGTTGACGATCGCCGCGCAGGCCGAGCGGGCGGCGTCGATGTGGCCGAATAAGGACGAGCGCGATCCGCGGCCGCCGATGGATCTGCCCTACCGGCGCATCGATCCGATCGCGCCGGTAGCCCCCGTCGTTCCGAACTCCTCCCCTGCCGCGTTGCGGCTGCCGATCGTGGAGGTCCGGCACACGGCCGCGGACGGTCAGCCGGCCTGAACCGTCACGGCTCCGGTCCTCGGCATCGGCGCGTGACGCGGCAGTCGGCGCGCGGCAGCCCGTGTTAGGTTGTGATCGATGTCACGCGGCCGGTGGTCTTCCGGGATCGGACGACAGTGATCTCGGACGGCCGGTCGCCCATCGCATCGACCGGAAGGAGATCGCCGTGGCCACCGACCGGATTCTGGTCATCGTCACCAATGCCGGGGAATACGAGAAGGTCGGCTATCGCACCGGGCTGTGGCTCGGCGAGCTGACCCACTTCTACGACTACGTCACCGAACACGGCTACATCGTCGACATCGTCGACATCGCCAGTCCCGCAGGCGGATTCGTGCCCATCGATCCGGAGAGCCTGGCCCACGACGTCCTCGCCGATCTCGGCACCGACCGCCGCTACCGCGACCGGGAATTCATGGATCTGCTCGACCGCACGCGCAGTATCGGCGAGATCGAGGTCGAGGATTACGACGCGATCTACTTCACCGGCGGGCACGGGGTGATGTTCGACTTCGCCGGCGACGATCTGGGCGCGCTCACCGCGGCCTTCCACGACAGCGGCCGCGTGGTGTCGGCGGTGTGTCACGGTCCGGTCGGATTGCTGAACGTCCCGTTGGAGAGCGGGGCGGCGCTGATCGCCGGGCGGCGGGTGACCGGGTTCTCGTGGCCGGAAGAGGAGGCCGCTCAGCGTGCCGACGCGGTACCGTTCAGTCTTCAGGACGAACTCGTGAAATTGGGCGCCGACTACAGCATGGCCGACGAGCCGTTCGGACCTTACGTCGTCACCGACGGGCGGCTGATCACCGGTCAGAACCCCGCCAGTGCGCGCGGCGTGGCCGAAGCGGTGGTCGCGACCCTGAAAGGAGAGCAGCGGTGAGCGATTCCGGCAGCGATATCGACGTCGAGGTGCCCGCCAGCGGAACCGGGTGTGCGGAATGTGTCGCCGCCGGCGGTTGGTGGGTGCATCTGCGTCGGTGCGCGCGCTGCGGGCATGTGGGGTGCTGCGACACCTCCCCCGCCCAGCACGCCACCGCCCATTTCCGCAGCACCGGCCATCCGATCATCCAGAGCTTCGAACCGGGTGAGGACTGGTTCTACGACTACCGCGACGGCGCGGTCGGCGAGGGACCGGAGCTCGCGCCACCGACGAGCCACCCGGAGACGCAGCCGGTGCCGGGGCCCGCGGGGAAGGTGCCCGCGGACTGGCAGGACCATATCCACTGACGCATCCGCGGCGCCGGGTCCCAATGTTGGGCCCGGCGGTTTCGCGGGGCGGTCCACCGGTGACGTTCGTCCTCTTCGCATGAGGTACGCCGCCTCTGGGAGGGGGCGAGGCCCGGGGCGCAGGCTCGACACATGACTCACGAAACTGTTCGCATCGCAGTCGTTTTCGCCTCGTCGCAGGGGTCGACCCGGGAGATCGCCGACTATATCGGGGCCGCGCTGGCCAACCGGGGAGCCGATGTGGAGGTGGCCGATGTGGCGCATGCGCCCGAGTTGTCGCGGTTCGACGCGGTGATCCTCGGCAGTGCCGTGCACAACATGGATGTGCTTCCCGAGATGTCGGGGTTCGTTCGGAGTCATCGTTACGAGCTGGCCGCGATGAATGTGTGGCTGTTCACCGTGGGGCTCGGACCGGCGCTGCGGGGGCCGATCGGGCGGCGGATGGGCAATATCGTGCCGCCGAAGATCGCCGCGGTGCGCGATTCGATCCATCCGGTCGGCTACCGCGCCTTCGCGGGCCATTTCGAGAACGTGGGAGTGTCGTTGAAGGCGCGGATCATCTACCGCCTGCTCGGCGGCGGGCGCTTCGGTGACCTGCGCGACTGGCCCGCGATCGGCGAATGGACGGCGACGATCGGGCGGATCCTGCTTCTGCCCCAGCCCGCCGCGAATATCGCCTACCCGTAGTCCGCCCCCCGCGGCCGGTGAGAAGAAGGTGCACCGTGACATCGGAACCTGTTCTCGTGGCGTACGGCTCCACACGGGGCGGTACTGCCGAAATGGCGGAGTGGATCGGCGAATCGCTGCGCTCGGCCGGTGTCGACGCCGAGGTCCGCAATGCGCGTGAGGTTCGCTCCCTCGACGGCTATGGGGCGGTGGTCCTCGGCGGTGCGCTCTACACCGGCCGCTGGCATCGTCACGCCCGCCGCTTCGCCCGTCGTTTCGCGCGGCAGTTGCGCACGCGGCCGGTGTGGCTGTTCGCCAGTGGGCCGCTGGACGATTCGCTCGCCTCGGGCGGTTCCGGGAAGGTTCCGGGGATCAAAGCCGTCGAGCGGACCGTGCGTCGCGTGAATGCCCGGGATTACACGATTTTCGGTGGCCGTTTGGAGGCCGATGCCCACGGTTTCCCGGCGGCGGCGATGGCCAAGACGATGGCGGGTGATTTCCGTGACCCGCAGCATGTTCGGGAGTGGGCGAGCGACCTCGCCGCGGAGCTTGCACCGGGCCCGCGCTGAACCCTCCCCTGGACCGGTGTCGGGTTCCGTTCAGTGCTCGTCGTAGTGGATGCTGTGCGCGGCGGCGATGGGGTTGATCTTGCGTGGGTCGAGCGCGCCGTCGGTGAGTACGGTGGGTCCCGCTTCGAACAGGTCTTCCAGATAGCATTCCCATCCGCCCGGCGACGAGATCTGCACGAGTCTGGGTGGTGGGTTCGAGACCGCGCGCAGGGCGTGTGGAATCCCGTGTGGCAGGAGGACGAAGGTTCCGGCCGGTGCGACGAAGGACCGGTCGTCGAAGTCGACTCCGAGTTCGCCGCTGAGCACATAGATGCTTTCGTCGGCCACATCGTGGGTGTGTCGTGGGATATCGCGGGCCAGGGTCACTTCGAGCAGTGAGAACCGGCCTTCGGTGTCGGCGGTGGTGGCCTTGACCGCGAAGGCCGGCGGTATCGGAACCCGGCCCGGGCGTACCTCACCTGGGGTCAGTCGGAGAAATCTGTTGTGTGACATCGTGCTACCCTTCCGACGAAAGCGGAAGCGGAATCCGCTTCCGTCTCGATGGTAGCCGGAAAGGACGGACAGGTGTCAATGCCCGCGACGCCACGAAAGCCCCGCGCCGACGCGGCACGCAACCGCGACCGCCTCTTGGGCGCGGCTCGAGAATTGTTCGCCGAGAAGGGCTCTCAGGTGCAGTTGCCCGACGTGGCGCGCGCCGCGGGTGTCGGAGTCGGCACGGTCTATCGCCACTTCCCCACGCTCGCGGAGCTTGTCGACGCGGCCGCCGAACAGCGCTTCGCGGAGATCGAGAATTACGCTCGCGCAGAATGTCTGGCTCACGCCGGCGCCGGTGAGGGGCTGCAGCGCTATCTGATGCATGTGGGTGAGCTACTCAGCGCCGATCGCGGCCTGTCGGCGGCCATCGAAGCCACCCGCCGGTCGTCGGGCAGCGAGCCGCGCGGCTCGTCGCGTGCCCGGCTGGAAGCTGTTGTCGGCGAGATCATCGCGCGCGATCGCGCGGCCGGTGCGCTGCGAGAGGACTGCACCGCCGCCGACGCCTACCTGCTCGTCGGGGCGATCTCGGCGACGATTCGCACCGGCAGCGGGGATTGGCGGCGCCTGCTCGAACTGATGCTCGACGGTCTGCGGCCGCGCAACTCGGAGCCGTCGCGGATCAGGTGAGTTGCCGTGCGGCCGAGGGATTCATCGGAACGCCGCGGCGGACGAGGTCGGAGGCGAAGCGGCGCAGTAGTGGGTCGGCAGGGGTGGCGAGCAGGCAGACGAGATCGCGAGACACGCTGGGGTGCAGGCGTTTCAGGGTGCCCGGCAGGCCGGGGCCGAGGGTGGTGACGGGCACCAGGGCAATGCCGAGTCCGGCCGCGGCCAGTTGCGCCGCGGTGGCCGCCTGCCGGGTGCGCATGACCGGGCTGAGCGTGACGCCGTGGGCGGCGGCCCGGGCGTCGAGCCAGCCGGCGAGGCCGTTGTCGCGGTGGTAGTGCACCAGCGGTTGATCGCGCAGGTCGTCGAAGCCGAGACGGTCGTGCCGGTTCAGAGGATGGCCCGCGGGAAGGACGGCCACGATCTCTTCGGTGCCGACGAGTTCGGTTGCGCCGGTCCAGCGAGTCGGCCGGGGCCCCAATGTCAGGTCGGCCGACCCGGATTCGAGGTGGCGGACGAGGTCGTCGGCGCTCGTTGCCTCGGTGAGCGTGACGCGCACCGCGGGGTGGCGGCGAAACCAGGTGCGCAGGACGGGGGCGAGCAGACTCGCGGTCAGGCTTTCCGCGCACGCCAGCCGCAGGAGGCCGCCTTCGCCTTCGGCCACGGCCTTGCCGCCGTCGACGACGCGAGCGGCCGCGGTCACCGCCGTACGGGCGTCGGCCTCGACGGCGCGGCCGATAGCGGTGGCGCGCACCCCGCGCGGCAGTCGTTCCAGGACCGGTGCGCCGATCTCCCGTTCGAGCGCCGCCAGCTGGTGTGACAGCGCGGGCTGCGACATGTGCAGGGCGGTGGCGGCGTCGGTGATCGACCCGGCGTCCAGCACGGCGATGAGGCATTCCAGTGCCCGCAGAGTTGGCATTCGCAAATCCTATGGCATGGATTGAAAACATTCATCTGGCGAAGGGATTATCTTTCGCCGGTGCGCTGCTGAACCGGGCATGACAACGCTGCAAGACAAGAAGATGCTCATCATCGGCACCGGATCGGGCGTCGGCCGCCGGATCGCCCTCGACGCCGAAGCGCGAGGGGCACAGGTGGTTTCGGTGGGCCGGCCCGAAGTGGACCTGGCAGACGAGGCAACCGTGCGCGCCGTGGCCGAACGTATCGGCGAGGTGGACTACCTGGTGTCACCAGCCGCCGACCACGCCAACGGTCCGGTCACCACACTCGACCACGATGCGGTGCGCCGCGCCTTCGATGCCAAGGTGATCGGGCCGATCCTGCTCGCCAAACACTTCGCTCCGCGATTTCGCGCCGGAGGTGCGATGCTGCTGTTCTCCGGTGTCGCGGCGTGGCGGCCGGCCCCGGGGCGGGCGGTGATGGCCACCACCAACGCGGCGGCCGCCGCTCTGGCCGAGGCGCTGGCGGTCGAGCTGGCGCCGGTGCGCGTCACCGCGATCTCCCCCGGCATCGTCGACTCGGGTGTGTGGGACGGCCCGGGAAAAGAGGAGTTCTTCCGGACCGTCGCCCATCGCAATCCGGCTCGCCGGGTCGGGACACCGGCCGACATCTCCGCCGCGGCACTGCTGGCGCTGACCAACCCCTTCCTCACCGGCACCACCCTGCATGTCGACGGCGGCGGGAGACTGGCATGAGGATGAGGATCGCGCTGTTCGTCTGCGCCGCACTGCTTCTCGGTGCCTGCTCGGCGCAGCCGCCGCACCCGGCCGACCCCGTCGACCGTTCCGGCGACCTGGTCGTACCGCGAGCCGTGCACATCGACGGCGGACTCGGCGCCGACCGGGCCGCACGCGAAGTTCGTGCGGCACAACGGCTCTACACCTTCTGGAACACCGGCAACGTCGACTACCTCCGGCAAGCTGTCACACCGTCGTTCCGCGACAACACCCTGCCGCCGGGCCGGCCCCAGGGACCGGCCGGACCCGCCGCGGCGTCGAAGGCCTTCCGCGCCGCCGTCCCCGACCTCACCTGTGAGCTGTCGGATTTGTACGTCACCGGAGACACCCTCACGGCACGGCTGGTCTTCCGCGGCCATTTCATCGGCAGTTACAACGGGGCCGGCGGTTCCGGGCAGGCCATCGAATTCGACGCCATCGACATCCAGCACCTCGGCGACGACCACGCCCGGATCATCGAGGATTGGCATATCGAGGACAACCTGAGGTTCCTGCGCCAGATCGGGCAGACACCGTGACCGCCGTTCCGATCGGCGGGGTGGGACCGAGCGCTCCCAATATCGCCTTACGGCCGGATTGACACCTGTAAGGTGCAGGCTGCCGGGGTCGTGCGATGGCGCCCGGCAGCCGCCGACAGGCGATCTCCTGATGTGGGCAAGCGTGATGTGGGCAAGGAGGTGACACGTCGTGCACGGGGACATCGACCTCACCGACCTGGACCGGTTCACCAACGGCTTCCCGCATCCGATATTCGATCGGCTGCGACGCGAGGCGCCGGTCTGGTTTCATCCGCCCACCGCGCACAGCCCCGGTGGCGACGGTTTCTGGGTGCTCAGCCGATACGGCGACATCGTCGCCGCGGCCACCGACACCACGGTCTTCTCCTCCGAATCCGGCGGCGGACGCGACGGCGGCGGCACGACGCTCGAGGATATGCCGCTGGGCGTGCCGGTCGGGGCGCTGCTGAACATGATGGACGACCCCCGCCACGCGAAGATCCGTCGCCTGCTCGCACCCAGCACCACCCCGCGGGCGCTGCGGCGGATCGAGGACGACCTGCGCCGGCGCGCGGCCGCCATCGTGGATGCGGCGGTGGCGAAGGGCGAGTGCGACTTTCTCACCGATGTGGCTGCGGAACTGCCGCTGCAGGCCGTCGCCGAGCTGGCCGGTGTGCCGCAAGCCGATCGCCACGAACTGATGAACTGGGCCGACGTCACCCTGGACTACGATGGCCGCGAAGTCGGCGAGGTCGACGACCGTCTCGCCCGGGCACAGGCCCGCATGTTCGCCTATGCCGCGGGCCTGCTGCAGCGCAAACGCGGCGCACCGGGTGCGGATCTGTTGTCGGTGATCACGCACGCCCTCGTCGACGGCGAGCCGCTGACCGACGCCGAACAACACCTGTTCTTGAGCCTGATCGTCGCCGCGGGCAGCGAGACCACACGCAACTCCATCGCTCTCGGCATGGCCGCGCTCAGCGAATCGCCGCAACTGTGGAAACAGTTGCAGCAGGACAGGACTCGCCTCCCGGCCGCGGTCGAGGAGATGTTGCGCTGGGCGTCCTCCACCCCCTACAACCGGCGCACGGCCACCGCGGACGTGTGGATCGGCAGCCACCGCATCGCCGCCGGTGACAAGGTCACGCTGTGGTGGGCCTCGGCCAACCGCGACGACAGTGTGTTCACCGATCCCCACCGGTTCGACATCACCCGAAACCCCAACCCGCACCTGGCTTTCGGGCGGGGCGTGCATTTCTGCCTGGGCGCCTCGCTCGCGCGGATGGAGATGCGGGTCATGTTCGACGCGCTGCTCGATCGGGTCGAAACCCTCACTCCGCGTGGGCCCGTCGAGTACGTCCGCAGCAACAAACACAGCGGTATCCGGCATATGCCGGTCACGATCGGCGCCCGATGAGCGCCGAGTGGCCCGTGGGTGACCCGCCCGAGTGAAAGGAGCCGGCCTGTGGCCAGCGAACCGACCGTGGAGAACGTCAGCCGGCTGCAAAGTTCGAGCCGCGACGTCACCCAGTTGCCCGCGCTGCTCGCCGACTGGCTGGCCACGGTCATGCCGGACGGGCAGCGGCCCGAGATCTCCGTCGTCGGCGGGATCGACGCCAACGGCATGTCCTCGGAGACGATCGTGCTCGGCGCCCGATGGGACGACGACGGCGTGCCCGTGCACCGGAAATGGGTGATGCGGGTGGCGCCCACCGGCTCCGACGTTCCCGTCTTTCCCGTCTACCGTCTCGACCATCAAGCCGCTGTGATCGAGGCCGCCGGTCGGGCCGGTATTCCGGTTCCGCGGGTGCGGTTTCTGGAGAACACGGCGACGGTGCTGGGTGCCCCCTTCTTCATCATGGACTACGTCGAGGGGATCGTCCCGCCCGATGTGATGCCGTATACGTTCGGCGGCAACTGGTTCTTCGACGCGGCACCCGAGCAGCAGCGCCTGCTGCAGGACGCCACTATCGAGGTGCTCGCCACCCTGCACTCGATTCCCGAGGCGGGCACCGCATTCGACTTCCTCGTCGCCGACCGCGCCGGCGACACCGCCCTGCGCAAGAACCTCACCTGGCTGCGGGCGTGGTACGAGTTCGCGGTGGCCGATATCGGTCGGTCACCGCTGGTCGAGCGCGCCTTCGACTGGCTCGACACGCACTGGCCCGAACAGATCGCCGCCGGTGAGACCGTGTTGCTGTGGGGCGACGCGCGCATCGGCAACGTGCTCTATCGCGACTTCCGTCCCGCCGTCGTGCTCGATTGGGAGATGACGACGGTCGGGCCACGCGAACTCGATGTGGCGTGGTGTGTGTTCGCGCACCTGGTGTTTCAGGAGTTGAGCGGGCTCGCCGGACTGCCGGGATTGCCGGACGTCTTGCGCGAGAACGACGTTCGTGACACGTATCGGCGCCTCACCGGTGTCGAACTCGGCGATCTGCGGTGGTTCTACGTCTATTCGGCGGTGGTGTGGGCGTGTGTGTTCATGCGCACCGGCTCGCGCCGGGTGCATTTCGGGGAGTTGGATCGGCCCGAGGATGTCGAGTCGCTGTTCTACCACGCGGCCCTGCTGCGCAGGCTGATCGGGGAAACGACGCAGTGAACCGCTACTGCCCGCCTGCGAGGTAGTCGAGGATGATCTCGTTCACCGCCTCCGGTTTCTCCAGGTGCAGGAAATGCCCGGCGTCGTCGATGCGGACGACGCGGCTGCCCACGGGCAGGTGCCGGTCGAGATCCTGGAAGAAGCCGGGCCGCAGGCAGCCGTCGGTGGCGCCGTAGAGCTGCAGGATCGGGTGGATCGGTGGCGACATCAGCAGCCGGTCGAGGTCGCGGGGCCGCGTCGACCGCGGGCGGACCAGTTGCCGGTAGTAGCCGATGATCGCGGAGCGGTGCTGCGGCGGTGCGGCCGCGGCGAGGTGGGCGAGGTCGTCGGTGGCGTCGTATCCGGGAGACCACCGGCGCCACAGGAACGCGGTCATCGGGGTGAAGAAGCGTTCGGGAACGACCGGAATCTGGTTGGCGAGGATGTACCAGCTGTTCACCGACTGCGCCAGGATCCGCGCCACGTGGCGGGCGAGATCGTCGCGGGTGATCCTGACGCTCGCCAACGGTGGAACCGCCGCCGCGATGAAGGCCCCGAACGGCGATTCGGGCAGGGCGGCAAGGGCATTCGCGGTGAAGGCGCCCCAGTCGTGGCCGATGACGACGGCTCGCTCGGCGCCCAGGCGCTCGGCGATGCCGAGTGCGTCGGCGACCCGCGAACCGGTCGACACGTCACCGTCGGCCGGCACCGTCGACGGGGCATATCCGCGGCTGAACGGCGCCACGGCGTAGTACCCGTGGTCGGCCAGCGCGGGCCCGAGATGGCGCCACGTCCAGGCGGTGTCGGGGTAGCCGTGCAGGCACAGCGCAAGAGTCGCCGCGGGATCGCCCCAGGTCAAGGCGTGCAAGCTGACCTGCCCCAGATCGAATTCGGCGCGATCCGGCGCGGGAGTGGATGTGGATGCCATCGTGCCTCGTCGGTAGTTCCGCACCCGCTGGGTCCGGCGTCGGCTTTTGCTGTTTACAGGCGTATATCCTAGTGTCTGATTCATGGTGGAGGCCGCGATACAACCCCGCCCGCCCCGGCGCTCGCTGGGCGGCCGCTCCGCCGAGACCGTGGACCGCCTGCTCGACGCCGGTCTCGAGGTGTTGCGGGAGCAGGGCTACGACCAGTTGTCCATGCGGGAGGTGTGCCGGCGCGCCGGGCTCACGCACGCGACCGCCTACGGCTATTTCTCGGCGAAACAGCATCTGGTGGCCGAAGCGTACTGGCGCCGGATCCGCACCTGGTGTGCTCGACCGGTCACCGGCAAGACACCGTCGCAGCGGCTGGCGAGCGTATTCACCGAGATGGGCGAGCTGATGTCCGAAGAGCCGGAACTGAGCCTGGCCGCCTCCGCCGCGATCCTCAGCCACGATCCCGACGTGTCGGCCCTGCGCACCCGCATCGGCGCAGCCATGAGCGACCGCGTCCGCACCGCCCTGGGCGACACCTGTACCGACGACCTTCTCGACGCCCTGAACATCGCGGTCAGCGGGGCGATGATCCAGGCCGGGATGGGCTACTACAGCTATCGGGAGATGGCGGTCCGGCTGACCTCGGTGGCCCGCCTGCTCCTGGCGGCCGGCGACCACTGAGCCGATCCACGCGGTGGGGTCGAGCCATACGGGCGCGAGGCGGCATCGAGAGCATTCACCGGGGACGATCATCCGCGGCGCCGGTCATGGAAGTAGCACATTTTCGCCCGGAGGGTCCGAGTTGCCGGTCTAGACTGCTGCGGATCAGCCGATGAGATTCCCGAGATCCTCGCACCGGGATTCTCGCACCGGATACGAGCGACGGCCGGGCAACCGGCCGGGTGCGAGGGTGAGTCGATGAATGGCGGCAAGACACTGCGGGCCTGGTGGAACGATCCGGTCGACTACTGCTGGCTGGTACGCAGCCTGACGGCCCGATCCGCGCTGGGTCCGCTGAAAGTGCTGGTCGGTGTCGCCGGGGCGATGATCGCGGCGATGGGAGCGGTGATCACGGGATCACCGGTGGGACCGCCCGGCCATCCCGGCATCGCGTCCACGGTCGGGGTGTCGTGCGGGGCGTTGTGGGCACTGCGCTGGTGGTTGCTGCGCTGGCCGGGCAGAACTGAATCGCTGCTGCTGATCGGCGGCGCCGACGTGCTGTTCATCCTGGAATTCCTGCAGGTGCCGGATCGGGTGTTCGCGGCGATGGGCACGGTACTGCTCGTGGTCACCGGCAGCTACCTCGGCTTCTTCCACAATGCGCGGGTGTTGGCGGCCCATTCGGCGTGGTCGCTGCTGGCGGTGATCGTGATGTCGGTGCGCATCGCCACCGGCGGCGGACAACTGCGCCTCGCGGTCGCGGTCGGATTGCTGCTGTTCGTGTCGGTGGTCAGCGCGGTACCCGCACTGCAGATCCTCTACTGGCTGCTGCGCACCGAATCGATGTCGGATCCCCTGACCGAACTGCTGAACCGCCGCGGCTTGGAGATCCGGCTCCCGCTGCTGGTCGACCAGCACCCCGCCGTCAGCGTCATGACCTTCGACCTCGACAAATTCAAAAACGTCAACGACACCTGGGGACACCGCGTCGGCGACACCGTGCTCGTGCGGACCGCCCGGCGCCTGCACGAGGCCGCCGGACGAACCGCGGTGGTGGCCCGCACGGGCGGCGAGGAATTCGTGGTCGCCACGCCGATCGCCGCCGCCGACGCCGCCCACGCCGAGGGCGAACGTCTGCGCCGCACCGTCGCCGAACCGTCCGGCACCACGGTCGAGGTGACCGCCAGCGTCGGCGTCGCGGTCTACGACGCGACGACCTGCCCGCGATGCCCGCGACCGACCCCGGACCGGCTGTTGCAATCCGCCGACGCCGCCATGTACCGCGCGAAGCAGGCCGGGGGAAATCTCGTCGTGGTCGAAGACCTCACCCCGCCACCGGATCACCACCGGGCCACCGGATAACCCGTCGGCGCCCCGCACTCGACGACATGGGGTTACCGCGCCGAATTCCTCGTCGCAGACGTGTTCCAGCTCCGGCGCTGCAGTGCATGATCGTCGACGCGAAGTGCCCGAGGTCCGGTCTGTAGCAACCCCTTCGCAAATACCTCGATGCATGC
Source organism: Nocardia sp. MDA0666 (assembly GCF_003023875.1). NCBI lineage: Bacteria > Bacillati > Actinomycetota > Actinomycetes > Mycobacteriales > Nocardiaceae > Nocardia > Nocardia sp. MDA0666. The sequence continues at coordinate 31,387 of NZ_PYHT01000036.1, read as the reverse complement.
GAGGATACGAATGTATCGATGGTAGCCGTAGCGAAGGGAGCAACGCTGATGACGAGCAGTGGGCACACCACCCATCCCGGCCACGAGCACACCCACGGCGAGGGTTGCGGGCACGTCGCGGTGCCGCACGGCGACCATGTCGACTACCTGCACGACGGGCATATCCATCGGCTGCACGGCGACCACGTCGACGAATGCGAACCGGCCGGGCACACCGAACACGCCGAACACGAGCATGTGCACGGCGAAGGCTGCGGGCACGTCGCCATCCCGCACGACGATCACGTCGACTATCTCCACGACGGCCATCGCCACGCGGCCCACGACGGCCACTACGACGAACACTGACAGCGACACCGGAGACCGGTGTGCGCCGAAAACCGCACAGCGCCTTGGTGACTCAGCAGTCCGGTTTCGGCGCCCGCAGGGAGAACAGCAACGGCACTCGCGGCTGTCCGGGCGGCAGGCGATACTGCCCGCCCTCCTCGGTGAGATTGTGGAAGCGCGGGTACAGGGTGAAGTCGTGTTCGTGGAGGAAATCCAGGCGCAGCCCGGCAGCGGCCAGCGCGGTGACGATCTCGCCGATGCCGTGCTGCCACTGCACGGTCACAGTCGCGGTGGTCGGCGCGTCCGGGTCGGCGTAGGTGCCGGGCTCCTCCCACACCTGCGGCGCCGGATCGAAGTAGTCGTAGGCGACGGTGCGGCCGTCGTGCTCGGCGAGAATGTCGCCGAACGGGTGGAATTCGGTCAGATACAGGAATCCATCCGGCGCGAGCAACTCCGCCACCACCGACGCCCAGCGCACCAGATCCGGCAACCAGACCAGTGCGCCGACACCGGTGTAGACGATGTCGTAGCGGTCCCCGTCCAGCATGGTCGCTGCGTCGTAGACGTTCGAGGTCACAAACCGCGCGCCGGGAACGCCGACGCGGGCGGCGAGACCGGTCGCGGTGCGCACGGCCGGCGCGGAGAAGTCCAAGCCCGTGACGGTCGCGCCGTGGCGCGCCCACGCCAACGTGTCGGTCCCGATGTGACATTGCAAGTGCAGCAAGCGTTTTCCGCGCACGTCACCCGCTCATCCCAATTGGCGCGGTTGAGTTCCACCCACTGCCCGGCGCGCGCGTCGATGCTCACGCCGCGCCACGCTAGCCAGGTCCGACCATCGTCTCCATCGGTTTTCGCCGATCGGTGATCAGCCGGTGTGGATCGACAAAGCGATGAGCATCGCTGTGCGTTTGGCCGGATCGTCCGGATCGAGGAAGTCCAGTTCACGCATCCGCCGCATCCGGTGACGCACGGTGTTGGGATGGACGTCGAGAGCGCGGGCCGCGGTGTTCGGATCGCCGTGCGCTTCCAGCCATGCCTTCAACGTGGGCAGATAGTGGGTGCCGGCTCGCTCGTCGATCTCCGCCAGCTGGGCGACGGGATCTCGGGACGGCAGCCGGCCGGTGGAGGCCATCGATCGCAGGCGCTGGATCAGGACCCGATCCCAGGCGGTGTCGTAGCAGGCCGGTGCCGGGGTGGTGGCCGCCGGCAGCGCCATGCACTCGTCGGCCTCCTGACGGCTCGCGGGCAACTCCCGCGCGTCGGCGCAGCCGCCGATGCCGGCCACCACGCTCATATGCGCGGGCAGGCTCGCGGCGATGTCGGCGATCCACCGATACGCCGGCGCCGGATCGTCACCGGCGGGCAGCACGGTGTAGACGGTATTGCCGAACAGGGTGCTGCGGCCCAGGCGCGACCAGCCGAAACCGGTCGTGGCGCGTTCGAACGCGAGCAGGATGCCGGCGTTGCGTTCCTGCTCGGCATGCGCTTGTAAGGCGATGACGCGAAGATCGCGGGCCGGGATGCCGAGTTTGCCGATCGCGGCCTCCGCGTCGGGGCTGCCTTCGATCAGCTCGATGACCAGTTCGGACTCCACCTGCCGTTCCAGATCGGCACTGACCCGGGACCGCAGCAGATGCAGCGCGACGGTGTGCGCGCCCTCCTGCAGGATTCGGGCCCGATCCGCCGACAGCGGCTCGCGACCCGACACCCACACCGAACCCAGCAGTTCCCGGCCCGCGCGCACCGCGGCCACCGTGCGCCCGTGCAGTCCGTGCTCGGGTGCCGGCGGGATGTAGCGCGGCGCATCGGAGCGGGCCAGATGCGCGAAAATGCCCTGCTCCTCGAAGAATCGGCGCACCCGATCGGGCATGCGCCGCCCCAGAATGGTGTCCGAGCGGACCGGGTCGGTGTCGTGGTGCGCGGTGGAGTAGGCCATCACGCGTGAGAGCTGATCCTCGATGGTGACCGGCCCGTCGAGGGAGGCGGAGATGGTGTCGGCGAGGGCGAACAGATCGCTGGGACCGCGGCCGGATTCGGTTTCGCGGCCCTCGAGGACCAGCCCGTAGACGACCGAGGCGATCTGGCTCCAGGACACGCTCGGATCGACGGTCATCAGCGCCGGCCCGCGATCGTCGAGCAGCTGCCGGATCCGGGCATCCGGTGTCTCGGAGGTGCGGGCCACGATCACCCGGGCGCGGGCGTCCACACCCAGGGTGAGGGCTTCGGCGAGGTCGGCCGCACCGACCGCGAGGAACACATCGCCGGTAGCCGCGTGCGGGCGGATCGGGTCGTGGACCGCGACGCTGTGGATCTCGACGGCGCGGTCCACGACTGTGCCGTGGAGGCGGGCGCCGTAGCGGCTCACGATATTGATCAACCGGTCCAGTTTGACCATCGGTGCAGCTCACGACTCCTTCCGGAACTTCGGACGATCGTCACGCTGTCCGGGATCGACAACAGCGCCCGCCGAGATTGTTTCCTGCCGACAATGTAGCGGGTATGCCGGCGGGTCACTCTGGAGGTGGACCCTCGGTGCGGCGGATGTGGTGTCGTCCGGGGGCCGGGTGTTGTCGGCAGTGGACGAAGAGAATGAGATGACGGGAACCGAAAGCGTCTGGTTGACGCAGGACGCGTACGAGCGGCTGCGGCGGGAATTGCTGGAGTTGCGGGCGGCGCAACACGGCCCGGGCGACGAGGACGGGCAGTCCGCGGCCGGGCGGCGGTTGCGCCGGCTGGAGTTGGAGGAGTTGCTGGATCGTGCCGTGGTCGGGCAGGCGCCCGCCGACGACGGCATCGCCGAACCCGGGATGGTGCTGACCGTCCGGTTCGACGACGAGCAGACCGAAACGTTCCTGCTGGGCCGGCGCGACGGCGCCGACACCGAGGAACTCGAGGTCTACTCGCCCGAGTCACCGCTGGGCAGCGCACTCACCGGCGCCCGGCCCGGGCAGGTGTGCTCGTACCGGATTCCCAGCGGGGCGTCGGTGAACGTGACATTGCTCGAGGCGGTCCCCTACGGCATGCACCTGCGACGGCGTTGATCGCGGTCGGCCGCGGTGGACTCGGCCGGAAAGTGAGGTCGTGAGATGGATTGGCCACATCTGCTCAGGTTCGTCGGTGTCACCGTCGCCTTCTCGGCGCTGGTGCTGCTGGTCCTGGTACCGCGGAAGGTGACGCGCCGATTGTGCTCGCACTGCGGGCATTCCAATATCGTGCACGACCCGGTATCGGGCCGCTGCCGCAGCGCCGTGGACGCCGGAGTGCTGGTGTCGCGCGATCGCGGCGCCGGGCTGCCGACGCAGCCCTGCCGATGCCAGGACTATCGCGGCGAACTGTGACCGGCTTCAGGAGTGCGTGCCCGGTTGCCGGCGCCCGGCGAGGAAGTAGGCGATCGGCACCGCGCCCGCCGAGTTGAGCAGCGTCACCGCGGTCGCCCACCGCAGTTTCGACCCTCGGATCTCGGCGGCCGGCCGGCGCGCGATATCGACCAGCGCCGCCAGTTTCAGGATCCCTTCCACCACGGTCGCGGCCACGATCAGCCGTCGCGTCCGCTCGTTCAGTTCGCTCCACCGTTTCCTCGCCACGAGCACCCCTTCCGGCTCCGCCACGTTTCGATCACCTCATAGTGCACGGCGGGCAACCGCCGATCCAGGGCCGAAGGGCCCCCGCGTTTCGCGGCGGCCGGGTAGGGTCGGTTCGGCGGCCCGGGCCGCGTTGTCGGTTCGGCTCCCCGCAGATCGTTCACTGAATAATGAACCGTGACAAGCGGTTTCGTCCGACACGGATCATCAGGTCAGCGCCGGTGCGGCGAAAGGTGAATCGATGTGCCGATTGTTCGGGCTCAGTGCGGCACCGCAGCGGGTGCATGCCACGTTCTGGTTGCTGGAGGCCCCCGACAGCCTGGCCCGCCAGAGTCGCCGCGAACCCGACGGCACCGGGCTGGGCACCTTCGAAGCCGACGGCGAACCGCTGGTGCGCAAACAGCCCATCGCCGCCTACGAGGACAAGCAGTTCGTGCGAGAGGCCATGGAATGCGAGTCGGCGACCTTCCTCGCCCACGTCCGCTACGCCTCCACCGGGGCGACGGTCGCGGCCAACACCCACCCGTTCGAACAACACGGGCGGCTGTTCGCCCACAACGGCGTCGTCGGCGGCCTGCCGGAACTGGAACGCGCCCTCGGTGGCTACCGCGATCTGGTCGCCGGGCAGACCGATTCCGAGCGGGTCTTCGCCCTCATCACCCGATGCATCGACGAACACGACGGCGATGTCGTCGCCGGCATCGGCGCGGCGGTCGGGTGGATCGCGGACAACCTGCCGGTGTTCGCGCTGAACTTCGTGCTCACCACCGCGCAGGATCTGTGGGCGCTACGCTACCCCGACACCCACGACCTGTTCGTCCTCGAACGCGCCGCGGGCGGACCCGGCGGCGGCAAACATCTCGACCACGCCGGCACCGGACCCCTCCGCGCCCATTCATCCGCGCTCGCCGACCATCCGGCCGTGGTGATCGCCACCGAACGCATGGACGCCGACCCCGGCTGGCGTGATCTGCCGGTGGGCCGGTTGCTGCACGTCGGTCCCGATCTGGTGACCACCCGCCACACCGTCGTCGACCACGCGCCCCGGCATCGGCTCACCCTCGCCGATCTCGGCGAGCATGCCGCGGCCTCGCAGCGAGCCACCACCTGAGACAAACGTCTGTAACAGGTTCTATTTCCCGTGTTACTGTCACATCCATGAGACGGGGAGCCGGCACGGTCGCACGCAGTGGTGGGGTCCGCTGATGGTGGATGCGCGCACACCGGTCGTCGTGGGCGTCGGACAGGCGATCGACCGCATCGACACGTCCGAGTACCGGCAGATGTCGTCGGTCGAGCTCGCCGCCGCGGCCGCCCGCGCCGCCCTCGAGGACACCGGCATCCGCTACGCCGAGGCCGCCGCGAGCGTCCAACTCATCGCCGGGGTACGCCAATTCGAGATCTCGGCACCGGAGCGCGCCCCGCTGGGCCGCTCCGACAACTACCCGCGATCGGTGGCGCGGCGACTGGGCATCGACCCGGCCCGCGCCGTGCTCGAGGTGGTCGGCGGGCAGGGCCCGCAACATCTGCTCACCGAGTTCGCCACCGACATCGCCGCCGGGCGACTGGAATCGGTGCTGATCACCGGGTCGGACGCGATCTCGACCGAGCGCTACTACGCCGGACGAGACGACAAACCCGACTTCACCGAAACCGCCCCCGGGCAGCTCGAGGACCGCGGCTTCGGATACGAATCGTTCGTCGACGACAACCTCATCGCCCACGCCGTCATGGGCGCACCCACCCAATACGGCCTGCTGGAGAACGCCCGCCGCGCGCGCGTGGGCGCGACACCGCAGCAGTATCGCCTGCAGATGGGAAAGCTGCTGGCGCCGTTCACCTCCGTGGCCGCCAAGAACCCGCTCGCCGCCGCGCCGGTCGAGCGCAGCGCCGAGGAACTGGCGACCGTCACCGAGGCGAACCGGATGATCTGCGACCCGTATCCGCGCCTGATGGTGGCCCGCGATCTGGTCAACCTCGGCGCCGCGGCCGTGGCGATGTCGCTGGGCAAAGCCCGCGAACTCGGCATCCCCGACGACAAACTGGTGTATCTGCGCGGCCACGCCGACCTCGAGGAACAGACCCTGCTCGCGCGCCCCGACCTCGGCGCCGCACCCGCCGCGTGGACGGCGGCGCGAGAAGCGTTGCGGGTGGCCGGAATCGGCCTCGACGACCTGACCACCATCGATCTCTACAGCTGCTTCCCCGTCGCGGTGTTCAACTTCTGCGACGGCACCGGACTGGCCACCGACGACCCGCGTGGGCTCACCGTGACCGGCGGATTGCCGTTCTTCGGCGGCCCCGGCAACAACTACTCCATGCACGCGATCGCCGAAACGGTGGCCCGGATGCGGGAGCAGCCCGGCGTTTTCGGCCTGGTGGGCGCCAACGGCGGCATCATGAGCAAATATTCGGTCGGGGTGTATTCGACCACGCCGGCGCCCTGGGTGTCCGACCGCAGCGCACAGTTGCAGCGCGCTGTGGCGGCGGCCCCGCAGGTGCCCAGCCGGGCGCGCGCCGACGGACCGGCGCGGATCGAAACCTACACCGTGCGCCACGCATTCGAGCCGCGTACCGGACTGGTCGTCGGGCGCCTGCACGCCGACGACAGCCGGTTCCTGGCATTGATGGCGCCGGAAAGCCTTGCCGCGGTGGACGATCCGATCGGCCGCGACATCCTCGTCACGTCGAGCGAGAAAGGCAACACCGCGGTCATGGTGCCGTGACCGGCCGCGGACGCGGGAACGGAGAGATTGATGGGGTTCGTTCAGCCGGAACTACCGGTCGTCGATCAACAGCAGTGGCAGAGCAGCGACCGCAGTGAGCGCATCCGGCTCATGGCGCGGCACTGGGCCGAGGTCGGCTTCGGCACACCGGTGGTGCTGCACCTGTTCTATGTGGTCAAGATCTGCCTCTACATCCTCGGCGGCTGGCTGTTCGCGCTGAGCACCAGCGGCATCGACGGATTCACCGACGTCGGCAGCTGGTGGTCGGAACCGATCGTGTTCGAAAAGGTCGTGCTCTACACGATGCTGTTCGAAGTGATCGGGCTCGGCTGCGGATTCGGCCCGCTCAACAACCGCTACTTCCCGCCGATGGGATCCATCCTGTACTGGCTGCGGCCCGGCACGATCCGGCTCCCACCGTGGCCGCGCGTCGTCCCGCTCACCCGCGGCACCACGCGCACCCCGGTCGACGCCGCGCTCTACGCGCTGCTGCTGGCGGTACTGCTGTGGGCGCTGCTGTCCGACGGCACCGGCCCGATCCCCGCACTCGAGACGAACGTCGGACTCCTGCCGGCCTGGCACGTCGGCCTCGTCGTGGCCGTGCTGGCGGTGCTGGCACTGCGCGACAAGGTGATCTTCCTGGCCGCGCGCGGCGAGGTGTACGGCTCGCTCGCGGTGGCGTTCCTGTTCGGCGGCGCCGACGCGATCCTCGCCGCGAAACTCGTCTTCGTCGTCATCTGGATGGGTGCGGCGACCTCGAAACTGAACCGGCACTTCCCGTTCGTGGTCTCGACCATGATGTCCAACAGCCCGATCGTGCGCCCGCGATGGTTGAAGCGCCGTTTCTTCGCCGACTTCCCCGACGACCTGCGCCCGGGACGGTTGTCGCGGTGGGTCGCCCACAGCGGCACCGCGGTGGAGATGTGCGCGCCGATCGTGCTGTTCTTCTCCCACGGCGGCTGGCCCACCACGGTCGCCGCGGTGATCCTGCTGTGCTTCCACCTGGCGATCCTCACCGCCATCCCGATGGGCGTGCCACTCGAGTGGAATGTGTTCATGATCTTCGGGCTCGGGGTGCTGTTCGTCGCGCATGCCGATATCGGCTTCGCCGCCGCGGAACACCCGTGGCTGCCGGTGCTGCTGTTCGCGGTGCTCGTCGCGATCGTGATCACCGGCAACCTGCTGCCCTCGCGGATCTCGTTCCTGCCCGGTATGCGCTACTACGCCGGCAACTGGGACACCACGGTGTGGTGCGTCAAACCCTCGGCGGCGCAGAAGATCGACCGCAACATCGTCGCGATCGCGAGCATGCCGCAGGCGCAGATGGAGCGCTACTACGGCAAGGACCGAGCCCAGATCCCGCTGTATCTCGGTTACGCCTTCCGCGCCATGAACACCCACGGCCGCGCCCTGTTCACCCTTGTGCACCGCGCCATGCCCGCCGGCCGCGAAGACGAATACACCATCACCGACGGCGAACGCATCTGCAGCACCGCCATCGGCTGGAACTTCGGCGACGGGCATATGCACAACGAACAACTCATCGCCGCCCTGCAACAGCGCTGCCGCTTCGAACCCGGCGAAGTCCGGATCGTCCTGCTCGACGCCCAGCCCATCCACACCCAGGTGCAGGCCTACCGCCTCGTCGACGCCGCCACCGGCGAATTCGAAAGGGGCACAGTGCGAGTCGCCGACATGGTCGAAAGCCAGCCGTGGGCCGACAACCTGCCCGTCCACGTCACCAGCACCGCCGGCCCGACCGTGCCTGCCTGACACCAGCGCGACGGCCGGCGCGGTCACCGGGCGTGGGTATGGTGAGTCATGTCTTTCCAGCCGACCCGTTGGACTCCCCCGCCGGCGCCCGCCCGGGCCCGCGCCCCGCACAGTGAACCGCCCATGCCCGAACTGCGGCTGTTCGAACTCCCCGGCACCGGCCCCGAGGACGTGGTACTCGCACCCGACGGGCGAATCCTCACCGGAATCGCCGACGGCGCCGTCCTCGCCGTCGACCCGGCCACCGGCGCGGTCGAGCAGATCGCACACACCGGCGGCCGCCCCCTGGGCCTGCACGCCGAGGCCGACGGATCGCTGCTGATCTGCGACGCCGACCGCGGACTGCTGCGCCTGGACCGCCCGCACGGCACTGCGGAAACCCTCTGCGACCGGGTCGACGGCGTGCCGCTGAACTTCGCCAGCAACGTCGTCGCCGACACCGACGGCACCGTGTACTTCTCCGAATCCACCCGCCGCTACCCGCTCGACGACTACATGGGCGACATCCTCGAACACTCCGGCACCGGCCGGCTGTTTCGCCGCACCGCCGACGGGCGCGTCGACACCCTCGTCGACGGACTGCAATTCGCCAACGGCATCGTCCTGGCTCCCGACCGCTCCTGCGTGCTGGTCGCCGAAACGGGCAGCTACCGCATCGCCCGCCACCACCTCACCGGACCCCGCGCCGGGGACACCGACTACCTCGTGGAGAACCTGCCCGGCTGCCCCGACAACCTCGGGCTCGGCAGCGACGGCCACATCTGGGCCGCGCTCGTCACACCGCGAAACCCCATCCTGGACAGGCTGCTCCCGCTGCCCGGCGTGCTGCGCCACATCGTGCGCGCCATTCCGCCCGCGCTGCAGCCGAAACCTGCCCGCACCGTCTGGGTGCAGGCCTACGACTTCGACGGCAACCTCGTCCACGACCTGCAACGCGAAGCCGACCGGTACGCGATGGTCACCGGCGTCGCCGAATCCGACGGCACGCTGTACCTGGGCAGCCTCAGCGAACCGGCCATCGCGGTGGTGCGCCTGCCCTCCTGAGACGCCTGAGTTGAATCATTGTGCTGCAACAAGTTTCACTGGCGTCGCAGTGTTCCGCTGATAGCGCCGATCGGACCGGTCATCGAATAGGCGAGGGTGTGATCCGGGTTCAGCGTGAGGGTGGAGGACTGGCCGTCGTCCATACAGGTCGGCCCCGACACCAAGCGGGCGCGCAGCGTGATCACGGACTCGCTCGCCGAGGTGAGGGTTTCGGCGCGCCGGCAGGTGACACCACTGGTTCGGCCGGTATTGCTCGCACTACCCAGCTCCGTCCCCACCGCGCCCGCGCGCAGGGTGACGACGATGTCGTAGGTGGCCAGCCCGTCGGTCGCGGTGCCCTTCCAGGTGCCCGCGTAATCGGCGGGCAGCGCCGACAACTCACTCGCCGCGGCCGTCGTCTCGGCCGTCGCTTCCGGCGTCGACGTCTCCTCGACAGCGCCGGTCTCTACCGCGGTTTCGGTGCCCACTGCCGCTCCCGGACCGTCCGACGACGCACTGCGGAAGGCGAGCGTGGCACTGATCACCGCCGCGGCCACCAACAGCACCGCCACGCATCCGATCACGACCGCCCGGCGCCGCGACGAATCCCGCTGTGCGGGAGAGTTTTCGCGCTGCCCGGCGCCCGGGCTGACGCCGTGCGGAGCCCAGGGCGAGGGCGGTGGCGACGGCGCACCGGGCCATGAACCCGACTGTCCGGGCATGCCGGTGCTCAGGGACCGTCCCGTCGTATCGGGTGAGGGCCGGCCCGTCTCGCCCGGACGTGATCGCCGAACGGTCGTCTGGGAAGCCTCGCTCGGCGCGCCGGGTGTGTTCGGATGCCCGGCGTCGCCGGTCCGGCGCGCCGACCCGATCAGCGTCGAGGGAAGTTCGGGCGTTCCGGGCCGCTGTGCCGGAATGTGCGGCGCCGGATCGGAATCCAGATCCAGCAGCATCACCGCCTGCCGACTGATCGCCTCCAGGATCGGTCCCGGCAACCACCCCGACCGGGCGTCACCCAGAGCCGCACACTGTCTTTCGATATCGGCGGGCGTCGGGCGATTACCGGGCTGTTTGTCCAGACACGCCCCCGCGATCGGACGCAACGCCGCCGGCAGGCCGTCGAGCCGAGCCGGTTCCTGCATCACCCGCCACAGCATCGGAATCGAATCACCCGAGCCGAAGGGCCCGCTGCCGCTGGCGGCATACACCAGCACCCCGCCGAGCGCGAACACATCGACCGCCGGACCCACCGGCGCATCGCCCGAAATATGTTCCGGCGCCATATATCCCGGCGAACCGATCACCTTGCCGGTCGTGGTGAGCGAGTCGTCGTCGACGGCGCGGGCGATGCCGAAATCGATCAGCCGCGGCCCGTCGAGGGTCAGCAGCACGTTGGACGGTTTCAGGTCGCGGTGCACCACTCCGGCCGCGTGCACATCGCCCAGTGCCCGAGCCAAACCCGCGGCCAGCGGCACCAGCGCTGATTCCGGCAGCGGCCCGAACGAGTCCACCGCCTCACGCAACGACAACCCCGCCACATACCCGGTGGCCAGCCACGGCCGCTGCGCCTCCACATCGGCATCCAGAACCGGAACCGCGTGCGCACCCGTCACCCGTCGCGCAGCGGCCACCTCCCGCCGGAATCGGGTGCGGAACTCGGGATCATCGGACAGATCCGGGCGTACCACCTTCACCGCGACGGTGCGGCCACCGGCGTTGCGGCCCAGATAGACCCGGCCCATCCCACCGGCGCCGAGCACCCCGAGCAGACGATACGGGCCGATGGTCGCCGGATCACCGGACTCCAATGGGAGCATCTGGGCTCGTCGTTCCTTCCCGGCCGTGCCTGCCGCATGCGGGCTCGCTCGATCACACACGAGCGCGGCATCCGCCGCAAGCCGTGGACGGGGTGGCTCAAGTCGGCTGCGGAACCGGTTCCTCGTCGGCCGCGTCGGGAACCTCGGTACCGGCCAGCGAAACGCCCGCGGTCTCCCGCAGGAAGAACCACGCCACCAAACCCACCAGGCACGCCCCGACCATGTAATAGGCGGGGAACAGATGCCAGCCGGTGGCATCGATGACCGACTCGTTGATCAGCGGCGCGGTACCACCGAACGCGGCGGTGGAGATGTTGTAGCCCAACGCGAATCCCGCGTACCGGACCTGCGTCGGGAAGATCGCCGGGAACGTCGCCGAAATCGTCGACAGCTGCGGAACATACAGCAGGCCGAGCACGACGAAGCCGACGATCGCCCACGCCGCACCCTGACCCATCAGCCAGTACATGGGGATCGCCAGCACCGCCAGCCCCACCAGCGACACCAGCCACATCGGCCGCCGCCCCACCCGGTCGGAGACCGCACCCGAGAGCGGCAGCACCAGCGCCATCACGATCTGACCGATCAGCACCATCGCCGTGGTCTCGGAATCGCCCATGCCCAACGTGTTGTGCAGATACGTCGGCTGATATGCCAGCAGCGTGTAGTTGACGACGTTGAGCGCGACCACCAGCCCGGCGATGGTCAGCAGTTCGCGGCGGTAGTCGCGCAACAGAATCCGCAACCCGCCCTGGGCCTTCTGATGCTCGGCGACCTCGGTGAACACCGGCGACTCGTCGAGCTTGCTGCGCAGATACCAGCCGATCAGACCCAGCGGCACCGCCAGCAGGAACGGGATCCGCCAGCCCCACGATTCCATCGCGTCGTCGGAGAGCAGAACCTGCAGGATCAGTACCACCGTGGAGCCACCGACGAATCCGCACAGGGTGCCGAATTCGAGGAAGCTGCCGAGGAATCCACGGCGGCGCTCATCGGTCGATTCCGCGATGTAGGTGGCCGCGCCACCGTATTCGCCGCCGGTCGAGAAACCCTGCACCACGCGCAACAGGATCAGCAGAATCGGCGCGGCGATACCCACCGCCGAATGGGCGGGCAGGATGCCGATGCAGCCCGTGGCCGCGGCCATCAACAGGATCGTGGTGGCCAGCACCACTTTGCGGCCCACCCGATCGCCGAGCGGACCCCACACCATGCCGCCGATCGGGCGCAGCACGAAGGAGATGGCGAAACCGAGCAGTGTGCCCAGGGTGCCCAGCGAGCCGGGGAAGAACGCGTCGGTCAGATAGGAGGCCGTGGCCGCGTAGACGCCGTAGTCGTACCACTCGGTGGCGTTACCCATGGCCGCGGCGGCCACCGAACGTCGTTGCTGGGCGTGCGGCAGGCTGGTGCTCACGCGCGCTCCTCCTCACCTGTTTTCGGTTGCTGCGCGCCCGGCCGCGAAACCGCGACGGGGGACACGAAACACACGGGTACCCGGTGGGCGGTCCGGCAAACCGGGCTCCGGCGGCGCGGCCGGCTCGAGCGGCGGGATCCACCTGCGATGATATCGGGGTGGGTGACTCCGCTCACAGCGCCACGCGGCCGGTGAACCGGAGTCGCCGGCCGGTGCAGCGCCGGATTTGTCGGATATGGTGTCTGATTTGCCGTTTTATGTTGCGGGGCAGCGCATCCGGTCCGCGCGACTCCGGTGGCGGCCCACGTACATTGACCCGGATATCGCTGGACTCCGGGATGCCCGGACAGATGCTCCCGAGGGGGACCACGTGACCGCCACCGCCACCGGACGACCGCGTTCGGCTTTGACGGAATGGTTGCTGCAGGGCGCCGACGAGGACCGCTACTCCCACCATCCCGGCCCGATGGTGAAGCAGGCCGAAGAACAGCACCAACGGTCGTGGTGGCAGGTGATGTGCCTGACCGGCGTCGACTACTTCTCCACCCTCGGCTATCAGCCCGGCATCGCCGCCCTGGCCGCCGGTGTGCTGTCCCCGCTGGCGACGCTGGTCCTGGTCGCGCTGACATTGCTGGGCGCGCTGCCGGTGTATCGGCGGGTGGCCCGCGAATCCCCGCACGGCGGCGGGTCGCTGGCCATGTTCGCCGACATCCTGCCCCGCTGGACCGGCAAACTGTTCATCCTCGTCCTGCTCGGATTCGCCGCCACCGACTTCGTGATCACGATGACGCTGTCTGCGGCCGACGGCGCCGCCCACATCGTCGAGAACCCGTTCGTGCCGCACGCGCTGCGCGGGCACGGCCTCGCGATCACCCTCACCCTCCTCGCCCTGCTGGCAGCGATCTTCCTCAAGGGATTCGCCGAGGCGATCCGCATCGCGATCGGGCTGGTCGGGGTCTATCTCGCCTTGAACCTGGTCGTCGCGGTCGTGGGCGTGTGGCAGGTCGCCACCGCCTCGCACCTGGTCGTGGACTGGGGCCACGCCATGACCGCCCAGCACGGCAGCGTCTTCGCGATGGTGGGCATCTCGCTGCTCGTATTCCCCAAACTCGCGCTAGGACTGTCGGGCTTCGAAACCGGAGTGGCGGTGATGCCGCAGATCAAAGGCGGCCCCGACGACACCGAGGAACACCCGGAACGCCGCATCCTCGGCGCGCGCAAACTGCTGACCACCGCCGCGCTGATCATGAGCGCATTCCTCATCGTCACCAGCTTCATCACCGTGGTGCTGATCCCGGAGCGCGAATTCGAATCCGGCGGATCCGCCAACGGCCGCGCACTCGCCTATCTGGCCCACCAGTACCTGGGCAACGGCTTCGGCACCGTCTACGACATCTCCACCATCGCCATCCTGTGGTTCGCCGGCGCCTCGGCCATGGCCGGACTGCTGAACCTCGTGCCGCGCTATCTGCCCCGCTACGGCATGGCGCCGGAATGGGCGCGCGCCACCCGGCCGCTGGTGCTGGTGTTCGCGGTGATCGCCTTCGGCATCACCTGGTACTTCGACGCCGACGTCGACGCCCAGGGCGGCGCCTACGCCACCGGCGTGCTGGTGCTGATCACCTCCGCCGCCGTCGCCGTCACCCTGTCCGCGGCGCGAAAACATCAGCGCGGCAAGGCTTTCGGATTCGGCGCCGTGGCGGCCGTGTTCGTCTACACCACCATCGCCAATATCGTGGAACGACCCGAGGGCGTGCAGTTGGCCTCGCTGTTCATCATCGCCATCATCGTGGTGTCGTTCGTCTCACGGGCGCGGCGCGCCTTCGAATTACGGGCCATCGAGGTCGACTTCGACGACAAGGCCGCCTGGCTGATCGACAAGATCGCCGCCTCGGGCACCATCCGCATCGTCACCCACGACCTCGACGACGTCGACGCCCGCCGGCCCGACGACTACCGGCAGAAGGAAGCCGAACAGCGGATCGAGAGCCACATCCCGGCCAAGGCGCCGATCCTGTTCCTCGAGGTGATCGTCAAGGACGCCTCGGAATTCTCCACCGACCTGCACGTCGGCGCGGTCGAAATCGACTGCTACAAGATCCTTTCCGTCGAAGCCGCAGCGGTGCCCAACTCGATCGCCGCGATCCTGCTCGCGATACGGGACCGCACCGGCATGAATCCGCACGTGTATTTCGAATGGACCGAAGGCAATCCGCTGCTCAACCTGCTGAAATTCCTGTTCGTCGGTGAGGGCGAGGTGGCGCCGGTGACCCGGGAGATCCTGCGCCGCGCCGTCGCCGACCCCAATCAGCGCCCGCACGTGCATGTCGACAGCTGACCGTCCGGCCGCACGGGGTAGTTCGTGGCCGACCGTGCCCCGGCATATCGCGAGCGAACACGTCCGTCGCCCCCGCGAGACCGTACGCGCGGTTGTGTTGGGACAATAGGGCGGGCCGACGGTGCGACTGTCGGGGGCTGCGCCGGCCCGGACGCGCGTGAACCGGACAGCTGGTGTTTGCGCAACGGTAACCCCAATGTGAGACAACCGGACGTCCGATAGCCGGAACGGGAGAGGCAGGCAGAAACGTGATCGTCGGTTCGCAGTCGGGTGCGGGCGCTACCGATGCGCCGCCCACCGCGCCCTCGGGCAGCGACACGAATGGTGAGCCCCCCGAAGGCCTGCCGGACTCCGAAGCACTCACAGACTCCGCGGCCGCGACGGACTTTGAAGCCGCGACGGACGCAGCAGCCGTGACGGACTTCGAAGCCTCGACGGACGCAGAATCACGCACGGATTCCGGGACCGTGACCGACTCCCGAACCGGCGCAGATGTCAGCCCCTCCGGCCGGACGGTGACCGGCACGGACGGGCAATCGGCCCCCGAGGCCGGCGACCCGGACTCCGGGCAGCGCACGGCGCACGCTCCGGTCTCGTCGCTGCTGCGCGGGGCCGCGGCGGCACAGCCCCGGACACTGGTCGACATCCTCGCCGAAACAGCACACGCATACCCCGACGCCGATGCCGTCGACGACGGCACCGAGATGCTGACGTACCAGGAGTTGCTCGCGGTGATCGACGCGTCGGTGGCCGAGCTGCGGGCGGCGGGTATCCGTCGCGGCGACCGGGTCGGCGTGCGGATCCCGTCGGGAACCGCGCGGCTGTACGTGACCATCCTCGCCGTCCTGCACGCCGGGGCCGCCTACGTGCCCGTCGACGCCGACGATCCGGAGGAACGCGCCGAGCTGGTCTTCGGCGAGGCCGCGGTCGCCGCGGTCGTCACCGCCGAGGGCATCACCGCCATACCGCGAGACGACACCCCCACAACCCGGCGAGACGACACTGCCGCCGGACCGGAAGGCACCGCCACGCGCCGCGACGACGACCGGGTGGCAGCCGATTCCGACGCGACCGGCCCCACCGTCGACGACGACGCGTGGATCATCTTCACCTCCGGCTCCACCGGAACCCCCAAAGGCGTCGCGGTCACCCACCGCAACGCCGCGGCCTTCGTCGACGCCGAAGCGCGAATGTTCTTGCAGCAGGAGCCGATCGGGCCCGGTGACCGGGTGCTGGCCGGACTGTCGGTGGCCTTCGACGCCTCCTGCGAGGAGATGTGGCTGGCGTGGCGGCACGGCGCATGCCTGGTCCCGGCGCCGCGCGCGCTGGTGCGCAGTGGGATGGATCTGGGGCCGTGGCTGGTGCGCCGCGAGATCAGCATCGTGTCCACCGTGCCCACCCTGGCCGCCATGTGGCCGGCCGAGGCGCTCGACGCGGTGCGGCTGCTGATCTTCGGCGGCGAAGCGGTCCCCCCGGAACTGGCCGAACGGCTCGCCGGCACCGACGACCGCGAGGTGTGGAACACCTACGGGCCCACCGAGGCCACCGTGGTGGCGTGCGCGGCGCAGCTCACCGGCACCCCGCCGGTGCGCATCGGATTACCGTTGGACGGCTGGGATCTGGCCGTCGTCGACGCCGACGGCACGCCTGTCCCCGACGGGGAATCCGGTGAACTGGTCATCGGCGGCGTCGGACTGGCCCGCTACCTCGACCCGGCCAAGGACGCCGAGAAATACGCGCCGATGCCGACCCTCGGATGGCAGCGCGCCTACCGCTCCGGCGATATGGTGCGCAACGACCCCGCCGGGCTGATCTTCCTCGGCCGCGCCGACGACCAGGTCAAAGTCGGCGGACGGCGGATCGAACTCGGCGAACTCGACGCCGCGCTGCAACATCTGCCCGGCGTCACCGCCGCCGCGGCCGCCGTCCGCACCACCGCCACCGGCACCCCGATCCTCGTCGGCTACCTGTCCACCGGCGACGACGACATCGACCTGCCGCGCGCGCGGGAACTGCTCGCCGAACGACTGCCCGCCGCCCTCGTGCCCCGCCTGGCCGTACTCGACGAATTGCCCACGCGCACCTCCGGAAAGGTCGACCGTGACGCGCTGCCGTGGCCACTGCCCGGCGCCGACGGCGAACCCGGCGCGGGATTGGACGGCACCGCGTATTGGCTTGCGGGACTGTGGTATTCGGTGCTCGGCGCCGACATCGACGGCCTGGATTCGGACTTCTTCGACCTCGGTGGCGGTTCGCTGTCGGCGGCGCAACTGGTCACCGCGCTGCGCGAACGGCTGCCGCAGATCACCGTCGCCGACCTCTACGACCATCCGCGCCTGGGCGCGCTGGCCGAATTCATCGACGCCGCCGCACCGTCCGAACAGGCACCCACCCGCCACGTCACCCCGACACCACGGCGCGCGCAATGGGTCCAGGTGCTGGCCTCGGTGCCACTGACCACCCTCACCGGCCTGCAATGGCTGACCTGGCTCGGCGTGGTCACCAACATCGCCTCCCGCTTCGGTGCGCTGCCGTGGATGCCGGGACTGTCGTGGTGGTGGGCGCTGGCCGGATTCGCCCTGTTCATCTCACCGCCCGGCCGGATGACGATCTGTGTGGCCGGCGCCCGGCTGCTGCTACGCGGCGTGCGCCCCGGCAGCTACCCACGCGGCGGCTCGGTCCATCTGCGCCTGTGGACGGCGGTGCGCATGGCCGAGGCGGCGGGCGCGGAAAATCTGTCCGGCGCACCGTGGATGGTGCCGTTCGCCCGCGCGCTCGGGGCACGCATCGGGCACGGTGTCGACCTGCACACGCTGCCGCCGGTCACCGGGATGCTCGAACTCGGCGACGGGTGCAGCGTCGAACCGGAAGTGGACCTGGCCGGATACTGGATCGACGGCGACCTCGTGCACATCGGGGAGATCCGCATCGGGCCCGGTGCGGTGGTCGGTTCCCGCTCCACGGTGATGCCCGGCGCGGTGATCGGCAAGAACGCCGTCATCGAACCCGGCTCGGCCGTGTTCGGGAAGGTGAAGGCCGGACAGAGCTGGGCCGGATCACCCGCGGTGAAAGTCGGTCCTGCTGAACATCGCTGGCCCGCCACCACACCGCCGCGCGCGCTGCACTGGGTGCTCGCCTTCGGGGTGACCTCGATGCTGCTGTCGGCGCTGCCGGTGATCGCCCTCGCCGCGGGCGGACTGCTGCTGGCCTGGTGGATCCGCGACGAAACCACCCTGACCGGGGCACTGGCGCACGCGATGCTGATGCTGCCGGTGGCCGCGCTGATCGTGCTCGCCGTCTTCGCCGCCGTGACCGTCGTCGCCATCCGGGTGCTCTCGATCGGATTGACCGAGGGCTACCATCCGGTGCGCAGCCGCGTCGGCTGGCAGGCGTGGGCCACCGAACGGCTCACCGACTCCGCGCGCACCTTCCTGTTCCCGCTGTATGCCAGTCTGCTCACCCCGCTGTGGCTGCGGCTGCTCGGCGCCGACGTCGGCAAGGGCGTCGAGGCGTCGACGGTGCTGCTGCTGCCGAAATTCACCAAGGTCGCCGACGGGGCGTTCCTCGCCGACGACACCATGATCGCCGGCTACGAACTCGGCGGCGGCTGGATGCACATCGGCGGCGCCAAGGTGGGAAAGCGGGCCTTTCTGGGTAACTCCGGGATGACCGCACCCGGACGTCGGGTGCCCAAGAACGGTTTGGTGGCGGTGTTGTCGGCGGCTCCGGAGAAGGCGAAAGCGGGTTCGTCGTGGCTGGGCAGCCCGCCGGTGCGGTTGCGCCGCACCGCCGGCGATTCCGACACCGCCCGCACCTTCGACCCGCCGCTGAAACTCAAACTGGCCCGCGCGCTGGTGGAGACCTGCCGGCTCGTTCCCGTGATCCTCAGCTTCGGCATCGGCCTGGGTGTGCTGTTCACACTGGCCTGGCTGGCATCCGGGCCCGGATATTGGCTGGCCGCCCTGTGTTCCGGTGTGGTGCTGCTGATCGCCGGTGCGGTCGCCGGGGCGTGCGCGGTGGCGGCGAAATGGCTGATCGTCGGCCGTATCCAGCGGGTGGAACATCCGCTGTGGAGTTCGTTCGTGTGGCGCAACGAAGTGTGCGACGCGTTCGTGGAAACCGTTGCCGCGCCGTGGTTCGCGCGCGCGGCCACCGGCACCGCGGTGATGAACATCTGGCTGCGCGGGCTCGGCGCGCGCATCGGACGCGGAGTGTGGTGCGAATCGTACTGGCTGCCCGAGGCCGATCTGGTCAGCCTCGGCGACGGGGCGACCGTAGAACGCGGCTGTGTCGTGCAAACACATCTGTTCCATGATCGGATCATGTCCATGGACAGCGTGACCCTCGACGCCGGTGCCACCCTCGGCCCGCACTGTGTGGCACTGCCGGCGGCGCGCATCGGCGCCGGTGCGACGGTGGGCCCGGCGTCGCTGGTGATGCGCGGAGACACCGTCCCGCCGTCGACCCGGTGGCAGGGCAATCCGATTGCGCCGTGGCCGGATACCCGGCGCGGCAAGTGAAGGCAGGTCGTCGATGAAACTGGGTAGAGGTGGCGCCGAGGCGCCGATCGACGACTATCTGCCGCAGAACGGCAACCGCGGCTACCGGGTCTCACGCTACGAACTGGATCTGGGGTACAAGATCGCCGCCAACCGGCTGACCGGGCGAGCCACCATCACGGCGGTGACCACCGCGGTGCAGCCGCGCTTCGCGCTGGATCTGTCGCAGACACTCAGTGTGGCAAAGGTTTTCGTCGACGGCGCCAAACCCGCCAAATACACCCACACCCGCGGGAAGCTGACGATCACACCCGCCCGGCAGGTCCCCGCGGGAGCGGCACTGTCGATCGTGGTGCACTACGGCGGCACCCCGAAACCGGTGCGCGGACCGTGGGGTGAGGTCGGCTGGGAGGAACTCACCGACGGCGTCCTGGTAGCGAGCCAGCCCAACGGCGCGGCGTCGTGGTTCCCGTGCGACGATCACCCCAGTTCCAAGGCCAGCTACCGGATTTCGATCACCACCGACTCCCCGTACCACGCACTCGCCAACGGCGTGCTCACCGCCCGCACCACCAAATCCAGCCAGACCACCTGGGTGTACGAGC
Organism: Nocardia sp. MDA0666; assembly: GCF_003023875.1. Classification (NCBI taxonomy): domain Bacteria; kingdom Bacillati; phylum Actinomycetota; class Actinomycetes; order Mycobacteriales; family Nocardiaceae; genus Nocardia; species Nocardia sp. MDA0666. The sequence continues at coordinate 11,284 of NZ_PYHT01000036.1, read as the reverse complement.
AGTCCGAGCCGATGGCCTCCTACCTGGCCACCATTCAGATCGGGCCCTACCGGTCGCAACGCATCGACGCCGGACGCGCCACGAAGGTGCCGATGACCGCGGTGCTGCCGCCGCGGCTGCGCACCGCCTTCGACCACGACTTCGCCCGGCAACCACAGATGATGGCCGAATTCGAGCGCCGGTTCGGGCCCTACCCGTTCCACGGCTACACCGTGGTCGTCACCGACGACGACCTCGAAATCCCCATCGAGGCACAGGGATTGTCGATCTTCGGCGCCAACCACTGCGACGGGCAGCGCGGCGCGGAACGGCTCATCGCGCACGAACTGGCCCACCAGTGGTTCGGCAACAGCCTCACCGTGCGGCAATGGCGCGACATCTGGCTGCACGAGGGGTTCGCCTGCTACGCCGAATGGATCTGGTCCCAGGCCGGCGGCGGACCCAGCGCCGACCAGCTGGCCCGTGCCGCCCGCCAGAACCTCTCCCGGGCCCCGCAGGACCTCGTGATCGGCGACCCCGGACCGGCATCGATGTTCGACGACCGAGTCTACAAACGCGGCGCCCTCACCCTGCACGCGCTGCGCCTGCGCCTCGGCGACGACGCCTTCTTCACCCTGCTGCGCGACTGGACCGCCCGGCACCGCTACGGCACCGTCGCCGCCGAGGACTTCACCGACCTCGCCGGCCACTACAGCCCCGCACCCCTGCGCGAGCTGTGGGACAGCTGGCTCTACCGCACCGCGCTGCCCGAACTGCCGCAGCACGGGTTGGGTGCGGTCGGCAGCTGAGCCGGATATCCGAGGCCCCGGCGCGAGGCGTCGGTTTTCAGGCGCCGGTCTCAGGCATCGAATCCGACGTCGACCAATTGTTTTGCCGCATCCGCTGATTGGCGCAGGCCGGCCTCATAGGCGGGAGTCAACGCGGCCGGGTTGAACACGTCGAAGCCGAACACGGCCACCGCGTCGGCGTCGGGGGCGAGCGAGATCTCGGTCGCCGCGCCGTGTGCGCTGTCGGCGCGGGTGCGGGGGAACATGTGCGCGAGCGGTTCCATGATCACCACGATCTCCGCGCCGGCGGCCAGGTCGGCATTGAGGGCCGAGCGCACGCCGCCGTCGAAGTAGCGGGATTCGCCGATCGGTATCGGCGGGAAGACTCCCGGCACCGAAGTACTCGCGGCCAGCGCCTGCGGCAACGTCGCCGCCGTGTCGCGGGTCCACACCTGTAGTTCGCCGGTGCCGATATCGATGGTGGTGACACGCAGGTCGGCATCCGGCCATTCGGTGACACCGGCCAGCCGGGCGATCCGCTCGACGTGGTCGCCGGGATGTCCGGCATCGGCGGCCAGCGCCAATTCGCCCATGCGGCGGCGGATTTCGCGGGCGTCGCCGCCCGAGGTCCGCAGCGAGAAGATCTCGGCGAGCCGCCGCGGATCCGGCGCGAACGATTCACCGCCGGGCGCCCGGGTGGCGCCCAGGTGTTCCAGATCTCCTCCGGCCGCGAGCACCGCGCCGACCACCGAACCCGCCGACGTGCCCACGATCCGGTCGACGCGCGCGGGATCGAGCCCGGCGGCACGCAATCCGACCATCACCCCCGCCATCCACGCGATCCCGACGGGGCCGCCACCGCCCAGTACCAATGCGGTGCGGAATCGGTCGGGCGAAGGTGCAGCACACATGAGCGCGACACTACCGGCGCGCTCGCCGCCGCGCAGCGCCTCGGATCATCACGGACCGCGATGTCGGCGGCCTCGCCGGAGTGGCGCACAACACCGAGTAATAGAGCAGTTGCTCTGTTACGGTGAGGATGTGCCCCGCCCTCGCATTCACGATCTCGATGTCGTTGTCGACCATGCCGAAGCGCTCGCCGTGGCCGCCGGTGTGCCGGCGGTGACCATCCGCGCGGTCGCGGCTGCCAGCGGGATGTCGAACGGGGCGATCTACCACAGTTTCGGCTCGCGCGCGGAACTGGTGGCGCGCATGTGGATTCGCGCCGCGCGCCGGTTCCTCGACGTACAGAACGAACTCGTCGACGCGGCGCTGGCCGACGGTTCCGGCAGCGATGCCGCCGTGCAGGCGGTCGTGCGCGCGGCCGAGGCGCCCGCGGAGTTCGCCGAACGGTATCCGGCCTCCTCGCGCCTGGTGTCGATGCTGCGCCACGACGAGGTCCTGGCCGCGGAGCTGCCCGAGAGTGTGGCCGCCGAGGTCCGCGCACAACACCGCGGGCTCGTCGCGGTGATGCGGAGGCTGTCGGCGCACCTGTGGCAACGCGAGGATCGGCGCGCGGTCGAGGTGATCACCGCCTGCATCGTCGATCTGCCCACCGCGCTGCTGCTGTCGCGCGACCGCCTCGCCGACCCCGACACCCGCATGCGGTTGCGGGCGGCCGTCCGTGCCGCCGTCACCGCCGGGCCACCACCGAAACGGTGACCCGCACAAAAACCGCCATCACCGAAAAACCGAAGGAGACCCGATGTCCCCCACCCTCACCTACCGTGACAGCGTCGCCGTCCTCGATCTCGGCACGGACGAGAACCGTTTCTCACCCGAGTTCCTCGCCGCCGTGGACACTCATCTCGACACCGTGCTCGCCGACGGCGCCACCGGATTGATCACCACCGCCGGCGGCAAGTTCTACTCCAACGGACTCGACCTGGACTGGTTGAGCGCCAACGGCGACCGCACGCCGTGGTACGTCGAACAGGTGCAGAGTCTGCTGGCGCGCGTGCTGACGCTGCCGGTACCGAGTGTGGCGGCACTGCCCGGCCACGCCTTCGGCGCCGGCGCCATGCTCGCCCTCGCGCACGACCAGCGCGTCATGCGCGCCGATCGCGGCTACTTCTGCTTCCCCGAGGTCGACATCCACGTCCCGTTCACCCCGGCGCTGGCCGCGCTCGTTCGGGCGAAGCTGTCGGCGGAAGCCGTCACCGCCGCCGTACTCACCGGCCGCCGATTCGGCGGGGTCGAGGCACACGAATACGGCCTGGTCGACGCCACCGCCGCCGCGGGCACGGAGGTCGACACCGCCGCCGCGCTGCTGGCCCCGCTGGGTGCCAAGGATCAGGGCACCCTGGGCTCGATCAAGTCGGTGTTCTACGCGGACGCCTACACCGCTCTGACCGCGTGAATGCCACGGCCGCAACCGGCACCGGTTGCGGCCGTGCGCGTGGCGCTGCTCAGCGGCCCTTCCACTCCGGCGTGCGCTTCTGCGCGAACGCCAGCACACCCTCGGCCGCATCCTCCGACGCCAGCGCACTGCCCGACACCTCGAGCTGGCGGGTGAACGCGACATCGGTGGACCAGTCCGGTGATTCGTCGATGATGCGTTTGCTCGCCGCCAGACTCAACGGCGCGTTCACCGCGATCCGCTGCGCCAGCTCCAGCGCGGCGTCGAGCGCCTTCCCCGATTCGGTCACCTGATTGACCAGTCCCAGCGCCGCCGCGCGGTCGGCGGAGATCGAATCACCGGTCAGCGCCAGCTCCATCGCCACCGCACGCGGCAACCGCTGCGCCAGCCGCAACACGCCACCGCCGACGGCCACCAGTCCGCGTTTGACTTCCGGGATCCCGAACGTCGAATCCTGGGCCGCCACCACCAGATCCGCGGCCAGCGCCAGCTCGCAGCCGCCGGCCAGAGCAGGCCCCTCGACCGCCGCGATCAACGGCTTCACCGGCGGCTGCGCGGTGATACCGAGCGGGCCGCGCTTCTCGGTCATCGGTGTCTCACCGCGCGCGGCGGCCTTGAGATCCATTCCGGCGCAGAAATATCCGCCCGCGCCGGTGATGATCGCGACCTGCGCCGACGGATCGGCCTCGTAGGCGTCCAGGGCCCGTTCCAGTCCGAGGGCGGTGGCCAGATTCACCGCATTGCGCACCTGCGGGCGGTTCAGCGTGATGATCGTGATCGGGCCGCGCCGCTCCACGAGTACCGGTGGTGCGGGCGGGGCAGGCAATTCCACCCGTTCGCGGCCCTCGACGCTGATGTCGTGGCCGGATACCGTCACCGGCAGGCCCAGCAGATCGCCGTCGACCAGTTCCGCGATCAGCTCGGCATCGTTGTTGCGCAGCAGGATTCGGCCGCCCGCGGGTTCGATCAGGCTCAGGATCGCCGCTTCCGGCTGCCCGTCGCGGGCATAGGCGACGGTGTAGGCCTCCACCACCGCCGGACCGTCGTGGGTGCCGCGGGCCGGACGCGCCGGCGGATTCTCGATGACCGGGCGCAGATGCCGGTAGGGCTGGGCGGGCGGCAGCGACGAATACACGCCCAGGGCGTGTTTGGTGACATACCAGCCCAGCGAACTCGCCAGGCCGAAGGTGCCCGGTTCCGCCCGCAACCGCGCCACCATCGTCGCCACCGCGTGGCCGCCGTAATTGTTGCCCGGACCGCCGCCGAAGGTCAGCCCGCCGGTCACCGACAGCGGACGTGCCGGATCGTCGATCGCCAGCCCCAATTCGCGCGCCGCGATCTGCACCGCCACCGGGAAACACGCGTAGAGATCCACATGGGTCAGCGCGTCGACACCGATACCGCTGTGTTCGAGCACCGCCCGGCCCAGCGTCGCGATCGCCGGTGAGGCGGCCAGCTCGGCGCGTTCACTGGTGAACCACTCGTCGTGGCCGGAGGCACCGGCGTGGATGAATATCCACTTGTCCTGCGCGATTCCGGCCTCCTGCGCGGCCGCGGCACTGCACATCACGATGCCGCTGGCCATATCGACGGTCAGATTCGCGCATTCCAGCTTGGTGTAGGGCGTGGAGACCATGCGATTGTCCGGACCGGGGGTGGCGATCCGATCGGCATCGAATTCCTCTGGCTGCCAGGCATATTCGTTGCGCGCGGCCACCGCCGACAGCCGCGACCAGAGTTCGGCCACGGCCTTGGCGTGATCGCCGGGACTGCGGCCGAGCCGATGCCGGTTCGCCGACTCCAGCAGGGCGTACATATTGATCGGCGCGATCAGGCCCGCCGCCGTCTCGGCCGGATTGTTGGCCGGCTTGTCGATACCGATCGATCGGGTCGGCGCGACCTCGGAATCCTGCTGCGGCCAGGACAGCTCGACACCGGCGCGCTGCGCGGCGGCCTGTGTCGCTCCGGCCTCCGCGCCGGTGACCAGGACCATGTCGTAGTCACCGGCTGCGATCGCCGCCGCGGCCTCGTTGATCACCAGCTGACCGCCGTCGCCGCCGAAGGGACTCGACTGCGCGGTGTCGATACCGGCCACGCCCAATCGCTGCGCGACCACCGCGCCCATATCGCGGTACTGCCACGACGTGCACGCCACCGCGAACACCGCGTCCGCGCGGCGCAGCAGGTCCTCCCCTGCTCCGCTGTCGGCCGCGGCGCGGCGCAACGCGGTGACCGCGAGCGCGGCCGGATCACCGTAACCGGAATCCGGTGTGCGCTGGGTGATCTGCCCGACGCCCACCAATACGGGGGTTCGCGGATCGATATCAGTGCCTGAGGCACGGTGCCGGATGGGCTGCGCCGCACGCTTTTTCACCGGCCCGGCCGCGGCGATCGCTTCCGGCAGCCGGGCCAGGGACTGCTCCATCGCCTCGCCGAGGCTGCGGGCCACCGACGCGCCCAGCGGGCCCTCGACCGGCGGGCCGCCCAGCCCGGCATCGAAATACACCGTTGTCTGATTGCCGGAACCGGCGACGGTCAGCCAATATCCCAGCCGCACGCCCTGCGGGCCCTCCCCGGCCAGGGCGAAACCGCGCTCACCGGCCTCGACGACCGTCCAGCGCAACTCGGCAGGGATGCCCATCACCAGCGCCTGCTGTGTGAAGGTCAGGCCCTCCCGGACGGCGCCGGGGGCTTGGCCGCGCCAGCCGGCGTGCAGGGTGAACCAGTCGGCCAGCCGGCTCAGATCCGACAGATAAGCGGCCACCGTGTCGGGTGCCACGGCCATGCTGCGGCGGGCGTGCGCGGATTTGGCGTAGTCGCTCACCCCGGCGGGCGTGAGGTAACCGTCCGCCTCTTCGGCGTGCACGGCCTCGGGGGCGGGCTGTGATCGGGCGGCGCCGACCAGGCCGGTGATCAGGTCACGGGCGATGCGCGGATCTTTGCGCACGGCCGCGAACAGGGCACTTCCCGCCTCGAGCTTGGTGCGTGCGGCGCGGATTCGATCCGATCCCGGCAATGGCGACACCGACAACCTCCTTGTTGCGTCTCGAGACAATTAATCACCCGCTCTTTCGAGGCGTCAAAGACTTGTGATCTGCATTACGTAAGTCTACACTTACGGTTCGTGGGGACTTACCAAGATGGTGCGCTCGACGCTCTCGGGGACCCGACCCGGCGAGCGATTTTCGAACGACTCGGGCGCGGACCCTGCGCGGTCGGCGAGCTGGCCGCCGAACTCCCGGTCAGCCGTCCGGCGGTCTCCCAGCACCTGAAGGTGCTCAAACAGGCGGGGCTGGTACTCGACGAGGCGATCGGCACCCGCCGGATCTACCGGCTCGACCCGAACGGCATCGACGCACTGCGCGGCTACTTCACCCGGTTCTGGACCACGGCGATGTCGTCGTTCCGCGACCGGGCCGAGGCGGCGGCACGCGCCGGGCAGCCGCTGTCGGCCGAAATACTCAGCGGCACAACCACATCCGAGGAGAAGTCATGACACAGCAAACCAGCGACACCCAGGTCCGCGTCGAACTCACCGTCGAGGCGCCGATCGACACCGCCTTCGACGTCTTCACCACCGGCATGGACAGCTGGTGGCCTCGGGAACATCACATCGGCGCGGGGCCGCTGGCGGAAGTGGTGGTGGAACCCCGCGTCGGCGGACGGCTGTTCGGCCGCGAGGCCGACGGCACCGAATGCCCGTGGGGCCGTGTTCTCGTCTGGGACCGTCCCGGCCACTTCGCCTTCTCCTGGGACATCTCCCTGGACTGGAAATACCAGCCCGACCCGGCGCTGACCAGCCGCGTCGATGTCACCTTCACTGCCGTCGACGCCACCCACACGGCCGTCACCCTCGTCCACGGCGACTTCGGCAACCACGGCGAGGGCTGGGAATCCATGCGCGATGCGGTCGGCTCACCCGGCGGCTGGCCCGGACTGGCCGACACCTACGCCCGCGCCGCCGCGGCCGCCTGACTTCCGCGTCCGGGGCTGGTCAGGAGCGAGTCAGGGCGAGACGCCCTCCAGCGGCAGGACCACCGTGCGCCGGACGTGACTGAAGATCATCGAGGTTCGCACGTGCACGATCTCGCGCCGCTGATCCGCCGCATCTCTCCGGTGGTCTTCCAATGCCGGCCATCGCAGGAACCCGATCGTCATTCTCGACGCCACTTCGCCGTCTCGATGAGAGATCCTGCTGCGGTGCCGTGAGGATCAGCCGATGAAGGGATTGCCCCACCCGTCGAGGCATACGCTGATGATCGCCGCTATGCCGGCGGAGCAGGGGATGATTCCGAACCCGGCCAGGAATCGAATCGTTGTGGCGTTCCGCCCTCGGCGGCGCATGCGTATGGTGCTGATGGTCGCGGTCGCTGCCCAGATTGCTAGCGCGAGGATTGCTCCCATCGGGAGGGCCCAGAAGTAAAGCACTCCCACCAGCGCAAGCACACAGAGGACGAACATGGCGAACCCGGCCAAGGCGCCCCCGATCACGTGCCAGCAGTACCCGAACCAGGTCCAGGCCATTCTCCCGATACCCCCGCCGTGCATGCCAGCCTTACCGAGTGGCACTCGTTCGCCGAGTTCTTGGTCAGTTCTTGTCATTTGGGGGGCGGGGTGCGGATTCATCACTGCTCCTGGGCATGATCGGCGGCGAGGAATTGGTCCACGTCTTCGCTGTCGTCCTCGCGGGCTTCGAGCAGACGCTCGCTGAGTACGGGAATCGAGTGGTCCAGCCAATCGGGCCGTTCGCCGCCGACGGGCAGTAGCTCGTGTCGTTCGACGAATTCTTCGGCCAGGTGCCGGACCGATTCACGCAAGGCGCTGACGACTACTCCCTCGGCCAAGCTGGTCAGCTCCTGCAGCAGGGCGCGAGTCCGGTCGAGTTGGTCGGTCTCGGTGCTGCCGACTTGGATTCGGGGCCACAGCGTTCGCTCGAAGATGTCGCCGAAATCGGCTGCGATTTGATCGGTATGTGCACGCAGCCGGACAATCTGATCGAGCACCTCGCTCGGCGGCAAGTCCAGTTCGGCGACCCGCAGGCCACTGCTGAGCGTCCAGCGTCGCGTCTGCGGACGGCCGCGCCGCCACCGGATCAATCCGAGCCGAGTTGCCTTGCGCAGCAAGGCAGGTCGCAGTCCCTTCGGCTTGATCATCAATCGGATATCGCCCACGCCGAGTGGTACCCAATCCTCAGGCCCGCCCGGCAATGCGAGCAAGTCAGCGACTGTCGCCCCCTGCTCGCGCGCGGTCAACAACTCGGCAATCGAGGCGAGTGAGAAGCCTCGGTCCTGCAGACGCTGCACCAGTTCGAGACGTTGCAGGTGGGAGCTGTCGTAGCGTGCGGTGCGTCCGACTCGGCGCGGCGCACGCAGCAACCCCTTCGACTGATACATCCGCACGGTGCTGATGGGCAGACCAACTCGCGCGGCCAGCTCTTCGACGGTGAGGTTGCTATCTGCCGTTCGCATAAGGCGAGCATGCGTGGGATCAATCTTGCTAGTCAATACTATTCTAGTAAATGCTCGAATCGTCGCCGGCCGGTTGATCTTGCTGAGAACCCGTGGACGCAACGCGTTGTCCGGCTGCGGAGCGCACGGCGTTCCACTCGATCAAGAGCGAAAGCCCCCACATTGAGCGAATATTCAGCAGTCACGGAGGCCGACCTCCACCACGCCGACCAGCACCATCAGCGCCAAGCCAAGCACTACCAGCCGAAACCCGCATCCGGGGCACGAAAATAGTTATCTACCAACCGATTACACATATCCGTTGTTTTTTCGGCGAATACTACCACCTCGCGGGGCTGCACGGCCGCGCAAATACGTCGACAAAGTCGTCGGGTCGCTGCCGCTGTTCGGCTGACCCGCCGTGCGTTGCACCGGCTGCCATCTGGCGCTCGGTGTACACGGTGAACAATGGGGCGCGGCCGGTCGGCGCTGCGTCGTGGCGCATCCTATCCGGCCGCGGTCCCGATTCGGGTTTAAGTGTGTGGAGGTTTGTGAGTATGGCCGGAATTTCTTCGGTGCCGACGTCGGCGCTGGCCGCCGGTGGGCTGCTCGGCGGTTTCGCGCTCGCCCAGGCGACCAAACAGCGGCAACTCGGTGGCGTGGTCTTCGCCGCGGCTACCGCGGCCGCGGTCCCGCGCTGGCGTGCGGCGGTGGGCACTCCTGGGGCGGCCGCGCTGACCGGGCTCTCGGTGGGCGCTATGGGCGCCTCGCATCCGCTGGCCAAGAAGATCGGCGCGTGGCCGTCGGTGGCGGTGGTCTCCGGCGCGGTGGCGATCACCTCGTGGGTACTCGCCGACCGCCGCGCCTAAAACGGCCGAGCCGACTCGCACCCTGTGCCCGGTGACGGGCACAGGGTCGTTCTCTTCGGACGGCAGCGGGTGCATTCGGCCGATCCGCAGGTGCGACACCCGCGGATCGGCTATCCGGCCCGCAGTTGCGTTGGCTTGCACCTGCATTCACTGCGAACATGCAGCCGGTGCACCGCGCACTCTGTGCTCAGGCGGTCACCCGATGCTCAGAGGGTGATGCCCAGCAGCGCGTCGACCGCCGTGCGGACCAGTCCCGGCGCCGCGGTGTCCGGACCGCCGTACTCCAGCGCCTGCTGCACCCAGCTGTCCACGGCGGCAAGAGCTTTCGGGGTGTCCAGATCGTCGGCCAGATGCTGACGCAACCGCGCGACCGTTTCCTCGGCCGCCGGACCCGACTCCAGCGCCGCCGCCTGCCGCCAGCGCGCGAGCCGCTGCTGCGCCTGCTCGAGCACGGCATCCGACCACTGCCGATCGGTGCGGTAGTGGTCGGCGAACAGGCCCAGCCGGATCGCGGACGGATCCACGCCGGCGCGCCGCAACTTCGACACGAACACCAGATTGCCCCGCGACTTGGACATCTTCTCGCCGTCCAGGCCGATCAGGCCGGCATGCACGTAGTGGCGGGCGAAGCGGCGATGCGACACCAGCGCCTCGGCGTGCGCGGCCGAATACTCGTGATGCGGATAGATCAGGTCGCTGCCGCCGCCCTGAATGTCGAATTCGGGACCGAGCCGGTTCAATGCGATCGCCGCACACTCGATATGCCAGCCCGGACGGCCCTCGCCGAACGGCGCCGGCCACGACGGCTCGCCCGGCCGCGCCGCCCGCCACAGCAGCGCGTCGATCGGGTCGCGCTTACCCGGGCGCTCCGGATCGCCGCCGCGTTCGGCGAACAGCCGCTCCATCGTGGACCGGTCGTAGCCGGACTCGTAGCCGAACTGTTCGGTGGCGTCGTGGCGGAAGTAGACGTCGCGGTGTTCGGCGTCGTCGACCACATACGCCGCCCCGGCGGCCAGCAACTTGTCCACCAGCTCCACCACCTCGCCGACCGATTCGATCGCGCCGATGTAATCGCGCGGCGGCAACACCCGCAGCTGGGCCATATCCTCGCGGAACAACTCGATCTCGCCGGTGCCGAGTTCGCGCCAGTCCACCCCGTCGCGTTCGGCCCGCTCGAACAGCGGATCGTCGACGTCGGTGATGTTCTGCACGTAGTGCACCTCGTGGCCAGCGTCGCGCAGGATCCGGTTGACCAGATCGAAGGCCAGATAGGTCGCCGCATGCCCCAGATGCGTGGCGTCGTAGGGTGTGATGCCGCAGACGTACATGGTGGCGGTCGCTCCGGGCGACACCGGGCGCACCTGCCGGTCGGCGGTATCGAACAACCGCAACGGCGGTCCGGATCCGGGGACGGCGGGAACGGAGATTTCGGACCAGGACTGCATGATTCGAGGGTAAGGGTCCGGGCGGGCACCTCGCCCGCCGACCCCGGCTACCGGGCCCGTCGCGGGGTGTTCGCCACCACATCCGACCTCGGCCGAGGCCGCCGATCCGGCGAAGTCAACCGTTGCGCGCCGCGCGCACCGAATGCGGCCCGCACGTCGGCGGATCGACGCGACCGGAGCCGCCGCGGATCAGAACGCCGGCCAGGGAATGGGGCGAGAGCTGATCGGTTGCGGCAGCACCGGATCGTTCAGCAGCTCACGCGCCCGCGCCTCGAGGGCCTCGATCTCGTCGTCGGTGATGTGCTCGGCCAGCGCCGCACCGATCGGGCCCGAGAGCCGGTCGGCGAATTCGGCGATATCGCCGAGCAGTTCCTCCCCCACCGGTTCCCCCGCCCGT
>NZ_PYHT01000035.1:0-54509 GCF_003023875.1 Nocardia sp. MDA0666 | reverse complement strand
CCCGCCCGCCGAACCGCACCGCCCGGAGCCGCCGAATCCGCACGGGGTCGCCGAGGGCCGGCACGCGGCGCGCGACGCCGGGCCCGCATCGAGCCCGCAGCCGCTGCCCACCGGCGAGCCGACCACCCGGATGACCCGGGGGGCCGGCCAGTTGGAAAGCAGGTTCACCCGCCCCCCGGCCGGCCCGGTCGATGATCAGCGGACCACCGATTCCGGTGGTCGGTCATCGGCCGGGGAACAACCGGATGATGAGGAACACGCCCACAAGGGCAAGTTGTGGAGCAAGGTCAAGGACAATCTGTTCGGCGCCCCGACGATCGTGGGGGCGGTAGCGCTGGCGGCGCTCGCGATCCACGCCGACGGTGAGGCGGATCACATGGCCCGACAGCTTCCCGAACACAGCTCGGCCGCCGCGGCGGCAGCCGGAGCCGCCGACGCGCGGACCGACGGCGCCGCGGCCTTCGACGCACGCTCGCTGGGTGGCGTCGGCGCGGGATCCGATTTCGGCTCGTGGCCGGCCGTGGACAAGGTGTCACGCGCACCCGAGCCCAGCCCGGCCTGCTCGGTCACCCCGAACGCCGTCGAGCGCCCGGGGCCGGGTATGCGGACGGTCGCCGACCATCCCTGTGCGCATCTGGCGGTCGACAATCTGCACTACGTCGTCCCGACGGTCCCCGGTACGTTCGACTCGGGCCCGCCGATTCACATCTGACGAGTGCGGAGGCGATTTCGGGACCCCGAACCGGTCCTGGTATCGTCGTCGTTCGGCGTGCGGTACGTCGCGGATTCGTCCGTACCGTCACACGAGCCCCGGGTCTCCACCGGCCGCCGGGATCACTCGACCGTTCGCCTGGCTGGCAGAACATCAACGACAGACAGGGAAGCACTGTGCCTACGTACAGCCCGAAGGCGGGTGACGTGACCCGGCAGTGGTACGTCATCGACGCCACTGACGTAGTGCTCGGCCGCCTTGCCGTGCAGGCAGCGAATCTGCTGCGTGGCAAGAACAAGCCGACCTACGCCCCCAACGTCGATGGTGGCGACTTCGTCATCATCATCAACGCCGACAAGGTTGCCGTCTCCGGCAACAAGCGTGAGGACAAGCTCCTCTACACCCACTCCGGGCACCCCGGTGGCCTGAAGTCCCGGTCTGTCGGGCAGCTGCTCGACACCCGACCGGAGCGCGTGGTGGAGCGTGCCGTCAAGGGCATGATCCCGAAGAACAAGCTGGGCAACCAGATCGCGCGCAAGTTGAAGGTCTACGGTGGCGCGTCGCATCCGCACGCGGCCCAGCAGCCCGTTCCGTTCGAGATCAAGCAGGTGGCCCAGTGACCGCTCCTGAGGAATTCAACGAGGAATACGTCGAAGACGCCGCCGCGGAGGTCGTCGACGAGGGTGCCGGCTACGACGCCGAGTACACCGAGTCCGAGGGCTTCGCCGCGCCGGTCGTGATCGACCGCCCGGTGCAGACCGTCGGCCGCCGCAAGGAGGCCGTGGTCCGGGTTCGCCTGGTCCCGGGTTCCGGCCAGTTCGTGCTCAACGGCCGCACCATCGAGGACTACTTCCCGAACAAGGTGCACCAGCAGCTGGTGAAGTCCCCGCTGGTCACCGTCGAGCGCACCGAAGCCTTCGATGTGCACGCCCGCCTGGTCGGCGGCGGCCCGTCGGGTCAGGCCGGCGCGCTGCGCCTCGCCATCGCCCGCGCGCTGATCGAGGTCACCCCGGACGACCGTCCCGCCCTGAAGCGGGCCGGCTTCCTGACGCGTGACCCGCGTGCCACCGAGCGTAAGAAGTACGGCCTCAAGAAGGCCCGCAAGGCTCCGCAGTACTCGAAGCGCTGATCTTGCAGCGCGCGGCCGCTCCCACCCGCACCCGCACGGTGTGCCGGTGGGAGCACGGCCGACGCGACCCCGTACGAGAGCAGGCGCCCACTCCCGGGCGCCTGCTCTCGTGCTGTATCGATCGACGGTAGGCCGGGGCGGGCAGCCTGCGTCCGCGACGCAGGGTCTCCGCGCCCACCGCAATTCAACTCGAGGGGCGAGATAGATGGGGCGTTTGTTCGGTACCGACGGAGTCCGCGGCCTTGCCAACGACTCGCTGAGTCCGGAATTGGCACTGCAGATTTCGGCGGCCGCGGCCCAGGTGCTGGGCCGGGGCAGATCGCGCGCGGTGGCGGTGGTCGGCCGCGATCCGCGCGCCAGCGGCGAGATGCTGGAGGCCGCGGTGACCGCCGGTCTGACCGCCGCCGGGATGAGTGTGCTCTCGGTCGGGGTCCTGCCGACTCCGGCGGTGGCGTATCTGACCGCCGCCTATGACGCCTGCCTGGGCGTGATGATCTCCGCCTCGCACAACGCCATGCCCGACAACGGCATCAAGATCTTCGCCGCGGGCGGTCACAAACTCGACGACACCGTCGAGGACAAGATCGAGGAACTGGTCCGCGCGAAGAGTTTCGTGCGTCCGACCGGTGCCGGTATCGGGCGGGTGCTCAGCCTCTCCGGCGTCGACGGTCATGTCGAGGACCATTACAGCCTGGCCGGCACCCACGAGCGCTACGTCGAACATCTGGTGGAGGCCACCGGTCGCGATCTGTCCGGCGTCACCGTGGTCGTCGACTGTGCGCACGGCGCGGCCTCCGACGTCGGCCCGGCCGCGTACCGCGAGGCGGGCGCGCGCGTGGTCGCGATCAACGCCGAGCCGAACGGGCTCAACATCAACGAACGGTGCGGGTCCACGCATCTCGAGCATATTCAGCGCGCGGTGCTCGAACACGGCGCCGATCTTGGCCTGGCCCACGACGGCGACGCCGATCGCTGCCTGGCGGTGGACGGTTCCGGTTCCGTGGTCGACGGCGACGCGATCATGGCGATCCTCGCCCTGGCGATGCACGAATCGGGCGAGCTGGTGCAGGACACCCTGGTAGCGACCGTGATGAGCAATCTGGGTCTGCACATCGCGCTCCGCGATGCGGGAATCACCGTGCGCACCACGGCGGTCGGCGATCGTTACGTACTGGAGGAGTTGCGCCGCGGTGGCTACAGCCTGGGCGGTGAGCAGTCCGGACATCTGGTCTTCCCGCGATACGGCACCACGGGCGACGGGCTGCTGACGGGTCTGAAACTGATGGCCCGGATGGTCGAAACCGGTCGCGGCCTGGGCGATCTGGCGAGCGTCATGACGACCGTGCCGCAGGTTCTGGTCAATGTCCCGGTCGCCGACAAAGCCGCGGTCGCCGCCGCGCCGGAGGTTCGCGAGGCGGTGGCCGAGGCCGAGCGCACCCTCGGCGACAACGGCCGAATCCTGTTGCGCCCGAGCGGGACCGAACAGCTGATCCGGGTCATGGTCGAGGCGACCGATTCGCATCGCGCCAAACAACTCGCCGACGATCTCGCCAAGTGTGTGGCCGCGGTCTGAGCCCGCGGGCACGGCGAGCGGCGCGATGAACGGGGTGCGTACGCCGCGTAGGGGTGCGGCTGTATAGGCCGTTGACCGAGCGGCGGGCGCGCGGCCACGACGGCGGCGTCCGCGCATCATCGTCCGAATATCGGCTGGTCATCGCGAATGTCGGCGGGCGGCGGCGGATCCTGGAGGGGGCGTGTGAAGGTCGTCGGCGCGCCGACAGTCCCCGAGATCGGGGCGCGACTGTCGGCTCCGGGAAGTATGGTTGGACGCAGATCATGACGCGACAGCGAAGCTTGATTTCCGTGAGGGGGAACAGTGGACCCGCTGAAGCTTGACAAGTCTCCGACGCTCGACGACGCCGCGAATTCGGCCCCGCCGCCGACCGCCACCGCATCCGCTCCGGATACGGTGCTGCGGGTCGATCCCGCGGCGATGGCGGCCTATACGGCCATCGCGAATACCGTTTCCCAACAGCTGGCTTCGGCGGCGTCCGTGACGGCCGGCGCTGTCGACCCACAGCAGCTGGCCACCGACCTGGGGCTGGTGGGAGCGGACTTCGCCGCCAAATTCGCGGCCGCGGTCTCCGAACACGCGCAGGCGCTGTCCACCGCGGGCAAACTGGTCTCGGCCTACGGGCGTGGGCTGAACACCTATACCGCGGGTGTGCAGGGCACCGACGAGGATTCGGCCGTCGCGATCACCCGGACGGAGTCGCGGTCATGAGGCGGCCGACCGCATTGCGTCGCCGGCCCACCGCCGCGCGTAACGACACCAGCACGCCCGCAACGACATCCGATCCGTCCGTGGATCCGCCGATCGTCGCGACCCTGGTCCGGCCGCTGCTGGACCTGCGTGCCTCACTGGGTACCGGCGTCGCGACGCCCGCCGCGACCATCACCGGCGCTCTGTCCAGTGCGTCCACCCAGGCCGCCGACACCGAGGGACCACACCGCGAGGGCGTCCACGCGCTGGAATCCACCTGGACGGGTCCGGGCTCCGACGCGGCCGTTCCGGCATTGCGCACCACCCAAACTCAGATCGGTGACATCTCCGACCGGGGCCCGGCCTACCTGGGTGTCCTGGCCGACGCCCACGCGACCAGTGCGCGGGCGGCCGGCCGGATGGACCGGATCATCGCCGATTTCCGGCGCGACGCTCGAACCATCCTCGGTAACGCCACCGCCGCGCCGGATACCGATGCGGTGATTAATCGGGCCACCCAGGCGCTGCGCGACGCGATCACCACCGTCACCTCCGCACGCACCGAAATGGACGATCACTCGCGCCGATTGGACGAGATGGGGCCGCTCACGGTCACCACGCCGGCCGGGCTCAACTCCTCGCAGTCGTGGGGAGATACGCCCGCTACGGTCCTGCCCAGCGCCTACGGTGCGGTTCCCGGCCAATACGGCACGGTCCCAGCACAATACGGGACGGCGCCCGGTCAGCCGATCGATCCGGCGCAGCTGGCGCAGCTGCAACTACAGCAGCTGCTCGTGCAGGCCGGTGTGCAGGTCGGCACCTCGGCCATCAATGCCGGTGTGGATATCGGTACCCACCTGATCGACAAGATCGCCGAGGTCGGTACGCACACCATCGACACGGTGGCCTCCTCGGTCGACCAGGCGATACCGCAGCTGATCAATCCGGACCACACCACCGGTGACAAGACCAATCCGGCGGGGAATTCCGGAGATTCGGCGAAGCTGTTCGACTTCGGCCCCGGCAAGACGGCTCCTGGAACGGCGGGACCGGGCTCGATCATTCCGGGCGCACCCGCACCCGACAAGGCTCCGGCCGACAAGACCCCGGCCGACAAATCCGATCCGCCGCCCCCGTCACCGTCGTCCATCCTGCCGCCACCTGCCGACCCGCCGCCGATGCCGAAGCCACCGGCACCCGTCCCCGCACCCGCACCCGCGCCGGAGCCGGCACATCCGGGCGGGGTGGCCGGAGGTATGGCCTTGCCGCCGCCGGCCGGCAGTGGACAGGAACACAAACCTCGCGACGGCCAGCTCGGTGTCACCGTGCCGGCGGCCGAGACAACGGTTCCCGCCGCCGTGATCGGCGACTTCGGCGATGACACGGTCTGAGCCGGACCCGCAGCAGGACAACCCGTTCGACCTCGGCTTGCCGATGGTCCGGACTCCCGTCGGTAAGCAGGGCCGCAAGCGGCGGTCGGGCCGGCGAAATCCGAATCGCCCGGCCGCGGCGGCCTATCACGGCGCCGTCGCCGTGCCGCCGGCCCCGCCCGTCCCGGAGTCGGCGGCCTATCCGTCGGGGGAGTGGGAGCGGTGGCTGGAACCCGCGCAGCGCACGCCCGAGCCCGAGCCGGAGGTGGAACCGGAGCCGCGCCGCATCCCGGTCGGGGGACCGCTGACCGATCCGGATCTGGTCGACAAGTCGACGTTGGTTCCGCATATCGTCGACCGCTCGGGCGGTAACCCAGGTCCCGCACTGCGGCGTCCGCGCCCACGCCAGGCCGGCCCGCGCCGAGACCACCGTCGCGGTGAAAAGCTGCTGGCCGCAATCACGTTGATTGGTGTCGGCATCGTCGTCGTCTCGGTGGTGTTGACCGTCATCCATACCGGGAAGCGGTCCCAGCCGGTCGCGACCAAACCGCCGATGATCGCGGCGGTACCGGTGCCCACCTCGGTGAGTGCGACCCCACCGCAGCCGACGACCACGGCCGCGGCGACCTCGACGATCGCCACCGATGGCTGCGAGCAGCAGCGCACCGCGGAAGTGGTCTCCGGGACCGACCCCGGAGGCACCGCGAGTGGTCCGGACGCCATCCTGGCCTTCGAGCGGGCGTACTACGTGCAGCGTTCGGGGTACGCCGCCCGCGCGGTCGTCGCCGACGACTCGTCGGTGCCGCCGGCCGACCAGATCCAGCGCGGCATCAATCAGGTGCCGGTTGGCACCCGCTACTGCGTGCAGATCACCCGCACCGGCGACGAGGGGCAGTGGGAGGTCCGCCTAACCCAGCAGAAGCCGGACGAACAGCCGCATGCGTTCACCCAGATCATCAGCACCCGAGCGGAGTCGGGACGCACGCTGATCACCGGCATCGCAGCGGGCTGAACCACATCCGGATTCAGAACCGGGCGTGCACGAACCCGGTGAACGGCACGAGGAAGCCGCCGATCTCACAGACGATCAGCGCGTACATGGCCGCCCGCAGCGGCAGTCCGATGTCGCCGCGGAATTGATTGGTCGTATCCCGCCGCAGACCGTGCAGGCAGTAGGAGGCGATGGCACCGGCGAAGAAGCCGAGGACGATCAGAGCCGCAACGAGATTCACCGCCGTCGCCCAGTCCGACAGTTCCACGAAGACCGCGAGCAGCAGCGCCGCGAAGCTGTACATCAGGGCCGCGCGGTGTGCGATATCGACGTAGGGATGCGCATGTCCCTCCGCTGAGGTGCGCATCCCGTGGTACTTCCACACGCCCAGCAGCAGTGCCCAGACGAAGAGAAGGCCGGCGATCAGGAGCGTGATCCGGGTGTCCACACCGAGTTGTATCTGTTCCATCCGGGTCTCCTGGGCGGTCGCGTGAGGCATCGCGATCACTACGCCGAGCACGTTCTGATTCAACGGTTTTCGGTCAGTTGTCCGGCGGACATGTGCCAGCGCCGGGTCGCCCGCACGGTATCGAGCATGCGCCGATCGTGGGTGACCAACAGCAGTGTGCCGTCGAAGGATTCGACGGCTTGCTCCAACTGCTCGATCGCGGGCAGATCGAGATGGTTGGTCGGTTCGTCGAGTACCAGCAGGTTGACCCCGCGTGCCTGCAACAGCGCCAGCGCGGCGCGCGTGCGCTCACCCGGCGACAGGGTGTCGTTGGCGCGCAGCACATGAGCCCCGCGCAGCCCGAATTTGGCCAGCAGCGTGCGGATCTCCGCCTCCGGCCAGTCGGGTACCTCGGCGCCGAACGTGTCGGCCAGCGAGGCCGTGCCACGAAACAGTCCGCGTACCTGATCGACCTCGCCGATCGCCACCCCCGAACCCAGCGAGGCGGTTCCGGCGTCCGGCGCCACCTTGCCCAGCAGCAGCGCCAGCAGCGTGGATTTACCCGACCCGTTGGGACCGGTGAGGACGATCCGGTCACCCCAATCGACCTGGGTGGTAACCGGACCGAGGACGAACTCGCCGCGCGACACGACGGCATCGGACAGCGTCGCCACCACCGACCCACTGCGCGGGGCGGAGGCGATCGACATCCGCAACTCCCACTCCTTGCGCGGCTCCTCCACCACCTCCAGCCGTTCGATGCGGCGCTGGGTCTGGCGCACCTTCGACGCCTGCTTCTCGGTGGATTCGGCCCGCATCTTGCGACCGGCCTTGTCGGAATCCACCTTTCGCGGATCGCGAGCCTTACGGCGCGCATTGCGCACGCCGTGCTCGAGCCAGTTCCGTTGCATCACCTGCCGCGCTTCCAGCCCGGCCTTGGTATCGGCGTAGTCCTCGAAGGCCTCCCGCGCGTGCCGGCGAGCGATCTCGCGTTCGGCCAGATACGAGTCGTAGCCGCCGTCGTAACTGCCGACCTGCTGCTGGGCGAGATCGAGTTCGACGATCCGGTTGACGGTGCGTGCCAGGAATTCGCGATCGTGACTGATCACCATCAACGGCGTCCGCACCCCGGTCACGAAATTCTCCAGCCGGGCCAGACCGTCCAGGTCGAGATCGTTCGTCGGCTCGTCCAGCAGCAGAATGTCGAAGCGCGACAACAGGACCGAAGCCAGCCCGGCCCGCGCCGCCTGCCCACCCGACAGCGCGGTCATGGGTGTGTCGAGGCCTTGCGGCAAACTTTCGGTGAGGCCCAGTTCGGCGGCCACCTGGTCGGCGCGCGGTTCCAGGTCGGCGCCGCCCAGGGCGAGCCAGCGTTCCAGGGCGGCCGAATACTCCTCGGCGGCGGTATCGTCGGTCGCCAGCCGTTCGGCCGCGGCGTCCATCGTGCGCTGCGCCGCCGCGACTCCGGTCCGGCGGGCCAGGAATCCGGCCACCGTCTCGTCGGCCAGGCGTTCCGGTTCCTGCGCGAGGTAGCCGATCGTCGCATCGGGCGGGCTCAGCGTGATCCACCCCGTCTGCGGCGTACGGTCGGCCAGCATCCGCAACAGCGTCGACTTACCCGCGCCGTTCACCCCCACCAGACCGATCACATCGCCGGGCGCCAGCACCAGATCCAGGTCCTCGAACAGCACCCGGTCTCCGTGCCCCGCCGAGAGGCCGTGCGCATGCAGAGTCGTACTCACGCCCACGAGTCTGCCGGGTTCGGGGTATCACCCTGAGCCCGGGCCGTGGAAATCAGGGTCGGGATGGGTCTCGCGCCCGATGCGCGCCGGGGTGCCCGCACAGCACAGTGGAATCACCACGCACGACCGTGACAGAAGGAGAGCGTCATGACCGCCCCCACCCGCCGCCTCACCCGATCGACCTCCGACAAGTGGATCGGCGGCGTCTGCGGTGGCCTCGCCGAATACTTCGGCTGGAACGCCAATGTCATCCGCCTGCTGTTCGTCCTCTCCTGCCTGCTGCCGGGCCCGCAGTTCATCGTCTACCTGGTGCTGTGGCTCATCATCCCGAAGCAGTAGCCCGGCGCGGCAGACCGATAGTTATCCACAGGCAAACCTTTGGCCCACCTCGGCGCCGGTAAGTTATCCACAACATGCCGGACCGGGGATGCGCCACACCACTTCCGGATGCCAGGATGGAGGAAATTCCCGCACGTCCCTCGAGGAGCACATACATGATCCATTCGGGCGATCTGCCGGGCCTGGACCTGCCGGAAGTCGACGCACACTCCGACCTCGGCGGCATCGGCGCCGTGGAGCTGAACCACCCGTCCCAGGACATCGACGCCGACGGCATCCTGGACACCGAAACCTTCCACAGCGACCACTCGATGGAAGTCTGGTCCGATATGGACCACGACGGCTACGCCGACCACGTCAGCATCGTCGATGACGGCGGCGACTACTCCGCCTGGGAATTCCACCATTACCCCGACGGCCGCACCGAGTGGGTCCAGGTGGACAAGGGCAAGATGGGCAAGTGAGCGGCGTGCCTTCGGTTTTCGACCGACGGCCCGGCAAGTAGATTCGCTGGGTGCGCATCCGGACGCGATGGTCGGTACGAAAAGGGAACCGGTCGCGGTCCGTGCGCGTCGAAGAGAGTACGGGAAGGCTGTGGCGTCGGCCGCAGATCAGCGAGGGAGGGGAACTGAGCGATGGCTTCGGGTGGCCACGTCAAGGTGGACGTCGTGTCGCTTCAGCGGATGGCGACGAATCTCAAGGGCTCCGCGGGTGTTCTCGACAACAAGACCACGGAGTTGACCTCGCACACCTTCGGAGGTCCGCAGGCCGGCCGTGACTACACTGCCGACGGCGTCAAGATCAACCACTCGCTGGGACACCTGACCACGTGGTTGAAGAATTGGCAAACGGCGATCGCGAAGATGGGGGAGACGATGAGTACCAGCGCGAACACCTACTCGACGGTCGACGACTCCAACGTCGAGAAGTTCAACGCGACGGGCGTGAATCTGAACCCGACAACGCCCGCCGCGGCGCGCGTCTGATGTGGCCCCGATGTCGAGCACAGTGCACCCGCGGTGGTGAATCCTGGTGACTCTCAACGTTTCCACCGACGCCTCCGCGGACAAGATCCTGGACGAAGGTTGCACCGGGCTGATGTTCTTCCAGGAATATCTGCCCCGGTACGCGCAGGTCAATAAGCTTCTCGGATTCGGCCGAGCGGAGATGCCGTCCTACGAATCCTTGTGTGCCAAATACGATACCGAGCGGGGCATGGATCTAGCCGCCCTGGACGGTGTCGCGCAGGATCTCAGCCGGGTGGTCGGCGAGGCCAATACCGAACTGGAACTCCAGAAGACGCAGCTCGGTGCCTTGCCATCCGTCTGGCAAGGTACCGCGGGCGATGAAGCCCGTACTCTGCTCGATCAGCAGGTGCGGCGTGCGCAGACGGATTACGACCAGGTCAAGCAGGTGTCGTTGGGTTTGGCGTTAGCGCCCGCGTCGCTGCGGAATGCGGTCCTGGGCAAGGCGGAGGCCGTCAAAAAGTATTGGAAAGACGACGGTCCGGATTTCGATGGTTCCGCCGGACGCCAGAAAATCGACTGGATGATCATGGTGGCGGCCGAGTACAAGAACCCTGGTGCTTATGGCCCCATGGTGTCGATGCAGACTGCCAAGCAGTACGGGCCCACGGCCACGGACTGGCTTCGCACGGTTTTCGTGCCAGGGGTGGAGGACATCGTCCGGTCCTTCAACGACCTCTGTGCCCGAACGAAAACGACGATCGAGCAGCTCTACGGCGGCATATCGGATGCGCTCGACAGGCTGGATGTGTCGGCGTATCCGATGCCGGCTGGGACTCCGCAGCCGAGCAACCCAGGGCCTACTCCGAGCAACCCTGGTCCGGCACCCGCCAATCCGGGCCCAGCTCCCGCTAATTCGGTTCCCAGTAATCAATCGACGCCAGGGAATACCGTCCCGTCGTCGGTTTCTCCGACGGTCACCTCCGGCCTCGATGGACTCGCGCAGATCAGTCAGATCGCGTCCCAGCTCTCTCCGGTGGTCAGCACGCTCGGGCAGTCGCTGACCCAGGGAGCGACGGCGTTGTCCACCGCGATCCAGCAGGGGTTCGACGGTGCCCTGCAGCAAGTGCAGTCGCTGCTGCAGCCGCACGACGCGAAGGGTGCCGCAGACGGTACACCGAATGCCGAATTCGATATCGCCGGAAGGCATCTGAAGTTCGAGATGGGTCCGAACGGTGAGCTGAAGGTCATGATGTCCGACAGTTCGGGCGACGAGAAGACCTACAGCATGAAGTTGGACGAGCACGGCAACCCGGTGATCAACACCGAGGACACGAAGCCGGGTGCGGAGGGGGACGCGGGGAAGCCCGGAGGTGATGGTCAGCCGCCCGGCGAGGGGCAACAAACCGGTGACGGCCGCAAGCCTGACGACACCCAGCAGAAGCAGGACAGCGGAGTCGGCAAGCCGGGCGGCGATGATCAGGCACCTCCGCCACCGAAGCCGACCGATCAACAGCCACCCGCCGGAGGTGGTCAGTCGAGTGAAAACGGTGGTAGCCAAGCCAATCCGATGACCCCGCCGACCACCCCTCCGCCGCCTCGTCGTGATTCCGAGACCGATCACAAGCCACCGGCCGTCCCGCCGCAGGGCCCGCCGCCCGATCCCAACGGCTCGGGCGCGGAACTGGCCGAGGCAGGCCCACTCTGAGTCGTCCGCCGCTGACCACCCGGGAGAATTGAGATGGACCTCGCCCGCCACCTCGAAGAGGTGATGTACGAACACAACCGTTGGCTGCGCAACCACAACGAGGATTTCGAGGAAGCCCAACGCCGCCTCGCCGCCAATGGCGCGCATCTAGCTGCGGAGATCGACCGAGGCATCGTCGAAGCCGAACGTCTGGCCGCCGCCGAAGCCGAGGAACGCGAGCGCCAAGAGGAAGAGGCCCGTGAGCAACGCGAAGCGATAGCCCGCGCCGCGGCCGCCCGCAAAGCCAACCAGGCCGTCGCCCCGATCGACGACGAAGACGAGGACGACGCCTACTACCGCCGCAAGAGCTGGCTGGTCTGAACCGGCAGACTTCCGTCCGCCATTACCGGAACGAGTCGGTCACAGATCGTTGTCCCTCTCCGCGGATCGGAGCATTCGCACAGCGACCGACAGCTCGGCCTGCCCCGGCTGTGAGGCTGTATAACCACATTCTCGGATGTGTGCCAGGAATGCAGGTTCCGGAACGACATTGTGCTCTCGCAGGTAGTACGCGACTGCGCGCGACCACATCCATGTGCCGTCGGTTGCGAAGGAGACAGGGACCACCTTTCCTCTCGACGCGTCGATCCTGTCGATCGTGCGTCCGCTCGTTCGCGCCGCGATCGTCCCACCTGAGAGGAATCGCAGGACAGCCTCACGTTCGGCGTCATCCAACGAATGACGCTCGTGGGCCGGCGCGGGCATGTCTTCGGAATCGAACGCCCCGAACAACGTGGCAATCCTCACCGTTCCGCTACGCCTCGCCGATCGCTGTGGTATCGCTGGGCAAGCACCTTCAGGGGTCCGAGCGACGGAAGTTCGTCTTCTACAGCGTTCGGAAATGATCGTTCGTCCTATCGTCGATGAATCCGCTACTGCTGTGCGAGATTTACGAGCTGTTGCAGCGTGGCAAGCTCCGCGTCCGGCATGTGGGGTTGGATCATGCCCGACATGTGGTCTTCGGGGAAGCTGCGACATCTGTTGAGGATTTCGAGCGGTGGAACGTTCTGTTCGTAGCCCTCGGTGATGCGAAGTTTCCAGAGGCCGGCGGCGATTTGTGCGGTTCTGCCCGCTGCCGCGCGGGGCAGGTAGCCGGCCGCGTCGTTGGCGGTCGACGCCCACAGGTAGGCAATGAGGTTGCCGCTCTTGACAATCGGCAAATACCGAATCGGTGAGTCGGTGGTGGAGGGGTAGGTGGTAATGGGTGTGGAGACGAGTGGTCCCCAGCCCTGCGCGCGATTCACTGGTGTGCCGTCAGGGAATTCGCCGTCTTGAATGAGAGGGCCAGGCGCCGCAGGGCCGCCAGGGTTGGTGCGTTGGTACAGAGTGTCGAGATTCGGCGCGTCGAGGACAGGTGCGTCGGCGGGGATGTAGCCGCCGATGGGATCTTCGGGCGCACCGACCCAGCGCTGTACAGCATCGACGGGACGTAAACCCTGCTTGCAGGCGGTGTCGAGCCGCTCCCGCCAGACGTCCATCCAAGAGAAGTCGTTACGACTCAAGATGCGAACCTGTCCGGCGGAGTTGTGGTGCTGCGACGCCCAGATGTGACCGACGAACTCACCGCGGCTCAGGATCGGCCAGTAGAACAAGGGCTTACGAGTCCAGGGCTCGTATCGCCCTTCGAGCGGATCGCGCTGCGGTTTCGGTTCCGGATATTCGGGCGTCCCCGGCGGCGGGAGGGGGCCCCAGTTGTAGCTGGTGTCGTCCCAGGAGTTCACTGCGATGGGTCCCGTCTAGGAGGGTGATTCGTCAGTGGCAGAAGCGTCGGGAGAATCTCGGTGATGCGCACGTATTTCTCGTAGGACCTCGTTCTGCCAGATTGTCGGCCGGCGTTTTCGCCATGTAACTGTCCCTGGCGATTCGAAGTATGTGTGTTGCGCCAGCTCGCCGTTCGGATACCACTCTTTCCAATGCCCGATCGGTTCGCCGTGCTGAAACGAGCCCTGAACTTTCGGCGTACCACTCGGATACCATTCGCTTTCGGGACCGTCTTCCTTACCGTCTCGATAGAGAGTCGATGCCAGAATTCGGCCGTCGGCACCGGTTGTGACAATTTCGCCGGTGAAGGGTACGCCGTCATAAAAAACTTCCCCGAACGGTCCTTCGGTGAGTCTGTCGTCATCCGCGTTTATTTGCATGGGGGTTACCGAACTGCTCCACGTTCGACGCACGCGGAGCGGCTGTCGCTGAATGGTCTGCGAGTTCATTGGGTTCGGACACCGATCAACTGGCAGCTGTTTATTGCTGGGCGAGTGCCCGCAGTTGTTCCAGCGATGGCAGTTCGCCTTCTACAGCATCCGGCTGGATCATTCCCGAGAGGCGGTCCTCAGGATGGTGCCGGCTGTCCTGCAAGACTTGCAGTGGCGGGAGCTGTTGCTTGTACCCCTGGCTCAGTCGCAACTGCCAGAGACCGGCTGCGACTTGCGCTGTCTTGCCTGCGGAGTGAAGGGGAAGGTAGTCGGCAGCGTCATTGTCGACCGCGGCCCAGAGATAGCCGATGTGCCGACCTTCTTTGACTATCGGAAGATAGCGGACAGCGCTGGATGTGCTGGTCGCGTAGCGGCGTAACGGTGCGCTGACGAGTGGTCCCCAGCCTTGCGAGCGGTCGACCGGGGTGCCGTCGGGGTACATACCGTCCTGCACCAGCGGATTCGGCGGGGGTGGGCCGCCCGGATTCACCAATTCGTATAGGGCGGAGAGGCTTTCGGCTTGTTGGGCGTGGGTGTCGGCGGGGATTCCGCCGCCCTCGGGATGTTCCGGTGCGCCGATCCACTGCTGCACGGCCTGCTGGGCTGGGAGCCGGTCTGCGTATGCGGCGGCCAAGCGGTCTGCCCACGTGTCGATTGCGGTCCACGATGGATCGGACAATGGATCGCCCCCCGACATCTTGCGAATAAAGCCAGCGGAGTTGTGTGTCACCGATGCCCAGAGGCAACCCATGAATTCGCCTCGTCGCATGACAGGCAGATACAGGACGGGCTGGCGGGTCCAGCCCTCGTATGTCGCTCGAGGTGCCGTCGGCACGCCAGGGCCGCCCGGGGGACCGTATTGTCCTGGGGGCCCAGCGGGCGGGCTGAGATTCGCCGGCGGCAGCGGAGGCTCGTAAGGACCCTGCTGCTGGTGGGATGCCGCAGCCGCCGGATACACATTCCACGGCTCCGCCGGCCAGGACGGGTCGTTCATCGTTCTGTCATTCCTCTCGCAGTGCTTTAGGTCTCAGGTGCGGTCCGTGCCCGCGCCGCCGCCGTCGTCGGCGTCCGATTTTCGGTAGTACTCGCGAATCTCCCCGGGGCGTATAGTGTTCTCGGAAGTATCGGGGCCGAAACCCTTCGTAAATTTGGGATTGCTGTCTGTAACCCGTTCGTCCGCAGGCACCGCATCGCGGGCGCGGACATCGGCCGCGACCTGGCGGTCGAGTTCATGAAGCTGCTCGACGGTGATGCCCATACGTGCCGCGATTTTTTCATCGATCGTGCGTTGTTCCTCGGGGCTTGCCGACTGTTGCCACGGTTGATCGGTCATGATCGCTCGATTCAGAAGTAGGCGGATATCGCATCGTCGAATGCGGGCGCTGACGCGTCGACATCGGTGGCGGGCCGGTATTCTCGATTGCGGACGTGCTCGAGAAATTCTTGCGGAATATCGAGCGAGTAGTGGCGTAGGTAGTGGATCGAGTCGAGACGCCAGATCCAAGCGCCATCCGATATGAGCGTCGGTCCGCTTCGGATCCATTCACGCCCTTCGACGAGGTCGACAACATCTTCGAGTACATCGAAAATCGGTGTGCAGGCCGCCATATAGTCCGCGATCTGCTCGCGATCGCCGATGATGCGGGTGGTGTAGGAGTCGGAGAGTCGGGGGAGCTCACGTCCAGCGCTCCGGTACATCTCCGAGAATATTCCTACACTCTTCAGCTCGGTCACGAACACCTTCATTCCGTCAGTTGTCACGCGGAGGAATTTGCTGAAAATCCATTATCGTCCAAGCTGTTGCCTTCCTCGTCCCATCGATGCCGGACAGTCAGCATCCCGTTTTCATCGAAGTGATCCTCCTCGGACACACGACCATTGTGATGCCATTTCCGAAAGATGCCGGACGGGCTGCCGGCCACCATTTCGCCCTCCGACATCATATGTCCATCGGCCCACCACTTTCGGCTCGGCCCGTGGCGGACTCCGTTCACATAGAACTCCTGCGACAGCAGCTGGTCGCCGAGTGTTTCCACGACTTCGCCGGTATAGGGCTCCCCTTGATACTCGAGGCGCAGGTCGTCGCCCCAGTCGACGGGGTCGGTGTTGATATCGATTCGGCTCATTTCGTGTCGTCCTGTTCTCGATATGCATCAACGAGGTTGTCTGCGCTCGGCGGGAACCCCTCATGTCGGCCAGCGTAATTTTGTGCTGCCCCCATCATATGGTGGCAGTTCGCGCAATAGGGCACCGGCTGAGGAGCATCCGGGCGGAACGGGCGATACGTCTGGGAATACAGCTCGGCCAAAGCATCGGCGCCGGTGGGGAGCTCGATCCGGCCGGTGGCTCGGCGTATCTCGTTTTCTCGCTCGCGAGCCCACAATGCCTCATTGGCTGCCTTGACCTCGGCATGCCCAAGTGGGTTATCGAAATGCGGATGTGGTCTGGTGCCCTGTGGATAGCCGGGATAGTCGCGTCTCAGAGTTTCTGGATATCCGTTCCGATCGAGCTCTGGATATCCACCACCGGGCTGTTGCCGGCCGAGTTCCTGCATCTTGCGGAGATTTTCCGCCAAGGCCGGATGTAAGCGATTCTGAGGAATCAGGCTGCTGCCGTCGCCGTTTGTGCCCTCATACACGCTTCCCGTCCTGCGGTCCACCACGACAGCGTTCACGCTTCCGTGGGTGCTTGGACTCACGTAGGTGCCCTCGCGCTGGCTCCGAAGGACTCGTTTGGTTGCCTGCTGCTGTGACTCACCTGGCCGCGGCCTGTTGTCTTGGGCAGCAGCTCGAAATTGGTTCGCCCGGTCACGCGCGGTCGCGTCGGTATACTGCTCCACCGGTCGGCCATCGACCGCGCTGATCAGACCGTGCTCATCGCGTTCCACGCCTCCCGGGTGATCGCCCAGGTGGGCTATCTCCTTTGGTTCGTTCGACAGAGGAGCCGTGCTGTGATCGTGCGGAAGGCGTGGATGGTTCGGCGGATCCGGCTCCGAGTCGGCCATGATGTCCCAGCCGTCGCGATGGCCGTCGGTCGTGTGTGGTGCGTTCGGGTCCGGGGCGTGATGTGTCGGCTCGTTGGCAGACGAATGAGTTTCGCTCGGGTGGAAGGTCACCCAGTGTCCGCCGTCGTGAACCACAGCCGGCGAGTCCGGGGCTCGGCGGACGCCGACGGTGTCGGACGGGGCGCGAACCGGGACACCCAGTTCGTCGGCCAGCCGTTGTGCCCAGCCGATGTCGTTGCCTGCGTGACAAGCGACGAGTCGGACGGGGGTGCCCGGTCGGTAGTCAGGATTGTTGCGGATAGCTTCGGCGACGTGGTGCGGGTCGGTCTCTCCTTCGTTTCCCGGTGTAGGGCGACCGAAGCGGTTGCCGTGAACGATGACGTCGTGTTCGCCTTCGTTCCGGAGGTTTTCGTAGACCCGGCGGGTCTGAGGGTCGTCCCCGATGGCGGTCCGGTCGGTGCCGTGCAGGACCGGGGGGGCCGGTTCGGCCGAATGCTCCGAAGACCCGGCAGTGTGTTCAGCCCCGGGGTTTTCATGGGTCTCGTAGTGCTCGCTGGGGTGCTCCGAGTGCTGCGGCGGCGATTCGTAGAGATAGATGCGTGTGCGGCCGAAAAGGCCGGCACTGGGGTCGTGGACAACGCCTCGGACCTCGAACGTCGTGTTTCGATCGAACAGCACTTCGCGTTCGCCGGGGCGTGCAGAAAGGCCGGAGATATCGCGCCCGGTGCTCGAGTGGATGACGAACTCGACATTGCCGGTGAAGATGCGTCTGGGGTCGCGGGACGTGCTGGTGAAGGCGGCCTCTGTGACGGTTTCGCCGGGTATATAGCGCGCCAGCTCTTCGGGGGACAACGACGTACCACGCCACACTGTGCCGGCGTGGGCGGGCAGGTTGCCGAGTCCTGCAGAGATGTCCTGAGCGAGTTGATGCTGTGTCGGGTCGAGCTCCGAATTATCGCGCAGTCGATTGTTCAGGTCGGTGTAGAGACCGGCGTCCGGATCGGTATACGCGTGCAATGCGCGCCGTTGGTCGGCGGTGGGTTCGTTGTGCCGCTGGGGCGCGTTGTCATCGTGCAAACGCGTTTCGGAGCGGTCGGACCTCGATTGATCCCGCTGCTCGTCTCGGCGGGCGGGGTCGGACCGCATTTCGGAACGCCGGATGTCTTCTGGATGTCTCGTGTCGTGGTCGCCGCGCGCAGCCGTCTCACCACCGTGTCGTGGTGGCATCTCTCCACGCGGCTGTGCCGCGCCTGCGGTGGACGTCCCGTCTTCCCTTGAATGCCGCTCCGGCGAATGGTTACGGCTGTCCGGTAATGGGCGGTCGGAGTGTGCCGAAGGTGCCGTCGGCTCAGTGCTCCCACGATCGGAAGAGTGCGGAGCCGGCCGCGCGGACGGTGGCGAGCCTTCGGCCGAATGCGACGGCGCAGATCGTTCTCCGGCCCGAGTAGCGGGTGCTCCCGCATCGGCATGCATGCCGGTGGTTCTTTCGGGCGCGACATCTTCGGCAGCGCGTGCCGTCGCCGTGTGGGCGGTGGATGGGTTCGAACGGCGAGGTTGTTCGGAACGTGAAGGTGCCGAGGCTTCATGGTGAGGATGGCTGGTTGGTGACGGCGTGGGCGATTCCGCAACGGCGCGGTTCGGTGCGGGGGACTCCGACTGTCTTGCGACGCGCGCGTTTTCGGGTGACGGGTTGGTGTCCCGAGACGTCGGCATTTCGTGACGCCCGGCAGGAGTGACGTCGCTCGGGCGTGATTGAGATCGCGGGGTCTCAGGATGAGCAGGTTCCGCCGGGTGTCCGTCCGGTCGAGATGGGGAAGAGTGCGGAACCACCTCGGCATGGATCTCGAAAACGGGGCGCCCGTTGGCCGTTCCAATCTGCGTCACGTTGACGATGCGGTACTCGGTCTCCCGGGGAAGGATCAGTTCGCGCTGATCGGGGTAGGCACTGCGCTGTCCCATCCACAGACCGTGTGTGCCTTCCGGCAGGTCGAGCCGCATGCGGTATTCGAACGGTCTTCCGTCGACCACAGTTGGATTGGCGCCGAGAGAGGTCGACATATAGCCGCGTTCGGTTTGTGACACACCGATGAGCTCGCGTGGATCGCGTGAGCCGAGCGGTCGGCCGTCTCCGGCGGTGAGGAAAGAGATGTCGTGCATCCCGCGGATCGCGCTGACCGGTTCAGGCAGCGGACGGTTCAAGGCCGCGTCGATCGCGGCGATCCTGCGGCGGAAGGCATCGACAGTCGGTGGCTCACCGAAGTATCCGTGAAGCTGGTTGTGGCGTTGGTAGTTGCCCCACATCTCGTTCACGCGCGTGAAGACATCCGGCGCCGCCAGCGTGTGCTGGATCCACGCCCGCTGTACGTCCGTCGCATGCGGGTTGCGCAACATGTTCTCGAGCTCGGCGCGACTCCCGGGCATCCTGCCGCCGTTGAGCGGCGCCAACGCGTGGACGCCGTGACTTTCGTTCTCGAGATGTTGGAAGTAATGCCCGACGCTTCCGAGGGTATCACCGGCGCGGAGGAACCCGTTGGGCAGCGACTGCACGGTATAGGCGTGGACGGCGTTGCGGAGTTCCGGCGGCAGGCTTTCGAGGACGTGTCCCAGCACTCGCTCGCCGTATTGTTCACCGGCCGCGTCGGTCGAGAAGTGACGATATCCGTCCTGCCCGACGAAGCTCCCGTGTTCGTTCGCGGGGTGGTTCGGCCGATGCTGCGGTGAATCGGCTGGCGCAGCGGGATGGCCACCCTCGTGGGGCACACCATTGTGCGGACGCGGGTTCGCCGGATGGGTGGGCGAGGGGTGCACGGCATGGTTGTCGGCGGCGGGTCCGTGGGCGCCGGGATGTGTTGTGGCGCCTGTCGGTCGGGCCGTGTTGCGGGCTTCGGGCCCCGGAACCGGACGGCGTCCGGGACCGGCCGAGGGGTCGGGATGTGGTCGGCCCGCCCGCTCCGGTTGTGTCCGCGCGGCTGGTTCGGGGCGGGCTGGTGACGGCTCGGCCGGCCGATGCGAGGGGCGCGGTGTTTCCGGATGTGGTGTGCCCTCTGGACGCGGTCGGGGACCTGACTCCGGGCGAGGTGCCGGCTCGCCGGAGTGGTGGTTCGGGCGCGGCGTCTCCGGGTGTGATCCGTTCGGCCGGGGGGCTTCCGGGTGCGGGTGGTTCGGGCGGGGTGATTCGCGATGCGGTGCCGGGTGGGTGCTGTGCGACGGGGTTGCGCTGCGCCGCATCCATTCCGGGGGGCGCATGGCGTTGTCGAGGAAGTTCGGGTCGTGGTGGGCCCAGCGGGGTGGGGTTGCCGGTTCGGGTTCGCGGCGCAGCGGTGAGGTTTCCGGGCGTTCGGCTGGACGGGCCGGGTGTTCGGAGGTGTTGGCGGGACGATCGTGGGCGGCGGCGGCGGTGCGTTCGGGTGGGGGCGTGTTCCGCTCGTGCGGTGTTCCGGCGCGATCGCTCGGTGTGGGAGTGCGCTCGGCGGGGCGCTCCGGATGAGCTGTGCTCTCCGGGGACGAGTCGAGGGCGGTTGCGGACTCGCGCGCGTGGGCAGGTGAAAGCTCCTGTGCGGCAGGCTCTTCCGTTGTCCGGGCGCGGTGCTCCTCCCAGCGGCGGACTTCCAGATCGTGCGGGCTTTCCCCGGGCGGGTGGGCGCGGGCCGCCGAGATCTCCTCCGGCGTGGGCTGGTAGCGGTCGATGTGGGGGTTGTATCGGCCGGAGTAGAAGGGATCCATGTGGATCATCCGGCCGTCGTTGTGGCGGGCGACGTATGCGTGCACCGCGGGGTCGAAGCCCGGGCGGTGCGGGGGCGGCTGCGGCGTCGCTGCGGGCGGTTCCGCCTCCGCGCTGCGGTCGGTGTCGGTCCGCGCTGGTTCGGCCGGTTCCGCATCGGAACGGTCGTGGGGTGCGGCGATTGCATCGTCGGCCGGGTGTCGCTCGCCGGTGCGGTGGGCCAGGGTTTCTGCGTCACCCATGTGTGCGGAACCACGCCCCGGCGCATCGCCCGGCGCGGGTGACTCGGTCCGAGTCCCGTTGGGAGCCTGAGAGTCCGAACCATTCGCGGCAGCGCCGGACGGTCGCTCGACAGCCGGCTCGGCGGTATTCCCGTTCTGCGCGTGCCCGTTTCGGTCATGGGGAACTCGTGTTCGGCTCGGCTCCGGAGTGCGCGCTGGTGGGGCCGACTCCGGTCGAGGTCGCGCCGGAGGGTGGTCGTCGGCGGTCGAGCCGGGTGTGTGACGTCCCGGCTCCGGGCGGGCCGTCGTTCGCGGCGTGGATACAGCCGGACGCGGGGACTCGGTCCTGCTCGCCGGGGGAGTGTCGGTTCGCGCGTTGTCGCGCGGGGCACGGGAATTGTCCGGGCGCGAAGCGGTTTCGGGTCCGATGTGCGGCGCTGCCGATCGAGGGTCGGAGTGCGGTGTATCCGCGTGGGCCGGGGTGTTCGGCCGATGCGTACCTTCACCACCGGCGGAACCGAGAGATCCCAGCGACCCCATCGAGGGGGCCGCCGACGGTGTCGTGGCCGCGGGGGTGTCGGCGGTCGCGGCGTGGGTGGTTGCCGGGGTGGCCTCGGCCGGAGTCGGCGTTCGGTCCCCGCCGGGGTGCGGCGCCGCGGCCGGGTCGACCGAACTGCCGTGTGGCGTTGCCGTGGGTTGCGCCGGATCGGGTTGCGGTGATGGTGACTCGTGTCGGCCGACGGGCGTTACCGCATCCGGGTGTCGCGACGGGTCCGCTACTGCCGCAGGGGAATCGGGGTGCGCAGCGGAAGGCGGCGTCACCGGATCCGAATGCGGTGAGCCAGGCTGGTCGGATCCCGGCCGAGTCGTCGCCGGCGCATCGTGTGGGGGCGAACTCGCATCCGGATGCTGAGGTGCGGCATGGTCCGGCGCCGGTTGGGTGATGCCCGGCGGTGTGTCGTGGGAGGACGGCGAGGTCTCGGAAGCGCCCGGATGTGTGGTCTCGGACGGGGACGGCGAGTCGGTGTCCCAGTTCAGGCTCGACCCGGGGCGGGGCGGCTGCTCGGGTACCGAATGATCCACCGGGACAGGATGTTCGGATGGCGCGGACTCCGTACCCGAGGTGTGCGGGGCTTGCGGTGTATCCGCCGGACCGGTGTTGTGTTGCGGCGCGGCGTTTTCCGTATGTTGCGGAAGTCCGTTCCCGTGATCCGGCTGGGCGGTTCGGTCCGGTGCGGGCGCCGAATCGGTGTTGTGCGCGGTCGTGCCCGTCTCGGTGCCGGTGGGCGCGGGCTCCGAGGTGTGGGGCGACGGCTGTGCGCTGTCGTGAGCCGGGGATGGGGCGGGTGCATTGTCGTGCGCTGGGGACGACGGTCCCGGCCGCGCCGAGTTCGTTCCGTCATTCGAATGCGTGCCGGTCGAGTTGTCGTGCGTACCACTCGAATGATTCTGTCCCGCAGTGGAATCGGAACTGCCCGCCTCCCCGGCGTCCGTCGTTCCGGATTCGTGGCTCGCGGGAGCGGTCCGCCCCTCGTGCACCTGCCCGACCGCACCCTGGGCCGCCCCGGCGACCGACGATGTCGCGAGTGTGGTGGGGTCGATCTCGAATTTCCCGCCGAACGGGACGCTCGCGGCGGTTCCGGCGACCGATCCGACCGCGCCGCCGACGGCATCGGCGGCCGTGCGCGCGGCGAATTTGCCGGCAGTCGACCCGGCCTTGTCGACGAGCCCCTTGGCCAGGCCGTCGGAGCCCAGCTTCGCGCCCACCGCACCGCCGACAGCGCCCGAAACGCTCTCGGCGAACAGCCCTTTCACTTCCTCGCCGGTGAAACCACCGCGCTTACCCTGCGCCATCTGCAGCAGACTCGCGCCCGCGTCGACACCGGCGCCCTGCGCCACACCGATGAGCGCGGCCTTGGCCAGCGCCCGGGTGGAGATCTTCTGGATCAGCCACTTGATGATCTGGCGGATGGTCAAGCGCGCGGCGACCTGCGCCGCGGCCTCCTCGGCCGCGGCGGCGGGTGCCCCGATACCCGTACATGCCGTGGCGATCGCCTGGATCATCTGGATCGCGAAGATCACCAGGGTCGCGATGATGACGTATTTCGTATGTTCGATATCGGTGGCGGTGTCGTCGAGGTCCTTGCTCAGTCCCTTGATTTCCTCGATCAGGCCCGGCCACAGCCCTTTGTCACCCGCGACCTGATCCCAGAACTCCTTGATCGCCTCGTGCGTCTTGCCGTCGACGGCGGCCAAGGCGGACGTGGTGACCGATCCGGCATCGGTCTGGATTTCGGTCAGGGCGTCGGCGAGTTGATCCCACCCGTCGGCGAGCCGCCGCATCGCGGTCTCGTCACCCTTCGGCCAATCACCGGCGCCGACAACATATTTCGCGACCCACTGCAGCTCGGTGGGGATTTCGATACCCATATCCGGCGCAGATCAGAACTGGGTCTGGGCGATCGCACCGGCGTTGGATTGATCCTGCGCCTGCAGCGTTTCGGCCGCGGAGCGCATATTGCCCGCCATACTGCTGAGGATGGCGCCGAGATTGTCGCCGGTCGTGACGGCCTTACCGGCCGGATCGACGTATCCCTTCGCGAACTTCTCGCCGATTTCGTCGTCACCCCAGCATCGGCCCTCGGCCTCGACGATCCGCTTCAGGTTCTGCACCGCGGTGATCACCCGGTCCGAGACGTCGTTGTACCGGGGCTCGGTCGCTCGCAGGGCGGCCGGATCTGCCTTGAACGTGCTCATCGTTCCCCCCGCAGGTAGCCGCGGTTGCGGTAGTAGTCGTCCTCGTCCTCGTCGTCGAATGCCCCGGGCTCCGGCGAGTCCGGTTGCGCCGGTGCGCTCGCCGCCGGATCGGGCAGTAGCGAGTTCATCAGATCCTTGATGCTGGGTGCGCCCGGAAGAATGTCGGAGAGGTCGGGTACGTCACCGGCGACGTCCTGGATGGGCGCCAGCGCCTGCTGCGACAATTCGGCGGCGCGACGGGCGGCGGCCTGCGCGGCCTCGGCCATCGACCTGCCGAGTTTCTCCGGAGTCGACCGCTTGAACGCCTCGGGTTCCAGATGAACTTCCACCACCACGCCCGCGACGTTGGCGACGACCCGGACCAGATTGTCCGCGGACCAGGCCTCGGCCGTCGTGGCGGCCAGCCGTTCCTGTACGTCGGCGAGTTCGCGCTTCTGCTGTTCGAAGGTCGCCAGGAGGGAATCGACCTCCAGTCGCAACGCCTCGTTCCGCGCCCGCGCGGCCTCCCGCTCGGCGTCCGCCATCTGTCCACCCCTCCGTCGAGAACCAGCCGTCAACATATCCGACGCGGCCCGGCGACGATCGGTTCCCACCGTTCTCGTGCGAGCAGGTCGACGGCCTCCTACTTGCGCAGGGCGCGGGCCATCTGGACGAGCTGCAGCGGCGAAACGTGTTCGGGCTCGGGCTCTTCGGTGGCTTCCGGGTCTACCGCCGCGGTGTGCGGGATGTCGGCCTCGGGGTCGGCGAAGGGCTGATACTTCTTGTCGCCCAGGAGTTGGTAGCTGAGGTAGCCGACCAGGAGGGCGCGGGTGATGCGTTCGGTCTTCGGTTCGTATTTGGCGGCGCCGAGGGCGGCCAGGGCGCGACGGCCCTCGACGATGCCGTTGTGGGTGGCCTTGTCGACGGTGCGCAGCGACATCGGCCCGCCCCAGGCGGTGGCGAGGGCCTGCGCGGTGCAGTTGCCGGTGGAGATGTCGGCACCGCCGGCGACGATGAGCGCTGGGGTGTCGATCTGGGGTGCGAGGGCTTCCGCGCTCGGGGCGGTGGGTGCCGGATAGAGGGCCGCCACGGCGCCGACCTTGCGCTGCGAGGCGGCGATGACGGCGGCCCCCGCGCCCATCCCGTGCCCCGCCAGGGCGAGTTTGTCCGGATGCACGCTGATGGAGCCGCCGCCCAGCCGCACGCCCGCGCAGATGTCGAGGGTGGTCAGCAGGTCGGTGGCCAGATTCAGGTGCGAGGGCAGCGGGCCGCGTTCGGTGTCGGGTGCGGCGGCGACGAAACCCCAGGACGCGAGATGTTCGAGCAGTCGGCGGTAGTTGCCGGCGCCGGCGAGCCAGCCGTGTCCGAAGGCGACCGCGGGCAGGTTGTGGCCCTCTTCGGGGGTGTACACCACGCCGGGCTGCCCGGCGATGCCGAGGTTGCCGCGCATCACCCGGTGCGGACCCGGGCTGGTCAGAATGCTCAGAAGCGATTTCACAGACACCGACACGGGGGTGAACTCTACCGAGAGTCGCCCGGAATGCGGCACTGTCGCGAGCGGAGCGGCCCGGACACGCCGCCACCTGCTGCGATAGCAGGCCGATTCGCGTGTCCACGCGGCCCAAGTAGGCTGGGACACCATGTGCGGAATCGTTGGCTACGTCGGGTACCGGGACGCGCTCGGCGTCGTCGTGGACGCACTGCGCCGCATGGAGTACCGGGGCTACGACTCCGCGGGCGTGGCGATCCTGGACGGCGCGGGCACTATCGCGGTGGAGCGCAAGGCCGGTCGGCTGGCCAATCTGGAGGCCGAGCTGGCCGAGGCCGGCCCCGCCGCGTTCGCCGGGACGACCGGTATGGGACATACCCGGTGGGCCACGCACGGCGCGCCCACCGATCGCAACGCGCACCCGCACCGCGATCTCGCGGGCCGGGTCGCGGTCGTGCACAACGGCATCATCGAGAACTTCGCTCCGCTGCGGCGCGAACTCGAGGAGGCCGGGGTCGAACTGCGCAGCGATACCGACACCGAGGTCGCGGTGCACCTGGTCGCGCGGGCCTATGCGGCCGGACCCACGGCCGGTGATTTCGTCGGCAGCGCGCTGGCCGTCCTGCGCCGGCTCGAGGGCGCGTTCACGCTGGTGTTCACCCATGCCGACCATCCGGGCACGATCGTGGCCGCGCGTCGCTCGACACCGCTGGTGGTCGGTGTGGGCAAGGGTGAGATGTTCATCGCCTCGGATGTGACGGCGTTCATCGAGCACACGCGCGAAGCGGTCGAGCTCGGTCAGGACCAGGCCGTGGTGATCACCGCGGACAGCTACGTGGTCACCGATTTCGCCGGCGACACCGAGGGGGCGCGGACCCGGCCGTTCACCATCGACTGGGATCTGGCCGCCGCCGAGAAGGGCGGCCACGACTACTTCATGCTCAAGGAGATCGAGGAGCAGCCCGCCGGAGTGGCCGAGACGCTGATGGGCCATTTCGACAACGGCCGCATCGTGCTGGACGAGCAGCGCCTCGCCGACCAGGAACTCCGCGAATTCGACAAGGTGTTCGTGGTGGCCTGCGGCAGTTCGTATCACGCCGGCCTGCTGGCCAAGTACGCGATCGAACACTGGACGCGGGTTCCGGTCGAGGTGGAGCTGGCCAGTGAGTTCCGTTACCGCGATCCGGTCCTGGACCGGTCCACGCTGGTGGTCGCGATCTCGCAGTCCGGTGAGACCGCCGACACGCTGGAGGCGGTGCGCCACGCCAAGGAGCAGAAGGCGCGCGTGCTCGCGATCTGCAACACCAACGGCGCGCAGATTCCGCGCGAATCCGATGCCGTGGTCTACACCCGCACCGGCCCGGAGATCGGCGTCGCCTCGACCAAGGCCTTCCTCGCCCAGATCACCGCGAATTACCTTGTGGGCCTTGCCCTCGCGCAGGCGCGCGGCACCAAGTACCCGGACGAGGTGGCCCGCGAATTCGGTGAGCTGGAGGCCATGCCGAAGCTGGTGGAGCGGGTGCTCGAGACCGCGCCGCAGGTCCGCGAGATCGCCCGCCGGTTCGCGCATCAGTCGACGGTGCTGTTCCTCGGCCGCCACGTCGGCTACCCGGTCGCGCTCGAGGGTGCGCTGAAACTCAAAGAGCTGGCCTATATGCACGCCGAGGGTTTCGCCGCCGGTGAACTCAAGCACGGCCCGATCGCGCTGATCGAGGAGGGCCTGCCGGTGA
Source organism: Nocardia sp. MDA0666 (assembly GCF_003023875.1). Taxonomy (NCBI): domain Bacteria; kingdom Bacillati; phylum Actinomycetota; class Actinomycetes; order Mycobacteriales; family Nocardiaceae; genus Nocardia; species Nocardia sp. MDA0666. The sequence continues at coordinate 27,710 of NZ_PYHT01000035.1, read as the reverse complement.
TCGTGGTGATGCCCTCCCCGAAGGGACGCGCGGTGCTGCATTCGAAGCTGCTCAGCAATATCCGGGAGATCCAGGCTCGCGGCGCCCGCACCATCGTGATCGCGGAGGAGGGCGACGATACGGTCCGCCCGTTCGCCGACCATCTGATCGAGATCCCGGCCGCCCCGACCCTCTTCCAGCCGCTGCTGTCGACCGTGCCGCTGCAGATCTTCGCCGCCGAGGTGGCGCAGACCCGCGGCTACGACATCGACAAACCGCGCAACCTCGCGAAGTCGGTCACCGTCGAATAGCGGCGGGCGCTCCGGTCAATTCCCCACGGCCACAAGCTCTTCGGGCGCAGCGACGGAGCGTGTCGTGCGACGTTCCAGTGCGCCCGACCAGAGGGCCAGGCCGAGCGCGCTCGTGGCCAGGACCACGCCGACCCAACTCGGAGCGGTGTAGCCGAAACCCGCTGCGATGACCGACCCGCCGAGCCATGCGGCCAGCGCGTTGCCGAGGTTGAAGGCCCCGATATTGAGCGCGGAGGCCAGCGTCGGCGCCGCCGCGGCCTGATCGAGAACCCGCTTCTGCAGCGGCGGCACGGTCGCGAAACCCAGCGCTCCGATCAGGACGACAGTGATCGCCGCCGCGATCTTGTTGTGCGCGGTAAGTGTGAACAGGGCCAGGACGACGGCCAGCGCCGCCAGCGTGATGTAGAGCATCGGCAGCAGGTGACGGTCGGCGTAGCGGCCGCCGACCAGGTTGCCGATCAGGAATCCGAGTCCGAACAGCACCATGATCCAGGTGACGGAGGTTTCCGCGAAGCCGGTGACCTCGGTCATCATCGGTGCGAGGTAGGTGATGGCGGCGAACACACCGCCGAAGCCGAGCACGGTCATCGCCATAGCCAGCAGGACCTGCGGATTGCGCAGGACCGCCAGTTCCCGGGTGAACCGGGCATCTCGCGGGGCCGGCCGATCGGGTACCAGCGCCAGCACTCCGCCGAAGGCGAGCGCGCCGACGACGGCGACCAGCGCGAAAGCGAGCCGCCAGCCGAAATGCTGACCCAGCAGGGTGCTCAGCGGAACGCCGATCACGGTCGCCACGGTGAGTCCGGTGAACATCATGGCGATCGCACCGGCGCGGCGGTCCGGGGCGACGAGCGATCCGGCGACCACCGCGCCGATGCCGAAGAAGGCGCCGTGCGCCAGTGAGGCGATGATGCGGCCGGTCAGCATCAGACCGAAAGTCGGTGCGGCTGCGGACAACGCGTTGCCGGCGATCAGGAGCAGCAGGCTGATCAACAGCATGCGTTTGCGGGACACGCGCGTGCCCAGGCCGGTCATCACCGGCGCGCCGACGAGGACGCCGAGGGCATATCCGGTGACGAGCCAGCCGGCGGTCGGGATCGAGACCGCATAACTGTCCGCGACCCCGGGCAGCAATCCGACCACGATGAATTCGGTCGTCCCGATGGCGAATGCGCCGAGGGTGAGTGCGAGAAGTGCGAGTGGCATCGGTACAAGCCTCCACACAGAGTTGTAGACGGGCGTTACGAGCTTCGACAATAATTGCAGACGCGTGTTAATTGCAAGCGCGTGCTATTGCGGGAGCGCGTTATCCTGGGGACGGCGACGACATGAGGAGGGCCGATGACCGCGGAAGCCGCGCTGACCGGATTGGCGGATGGCTGGTATGCGCTCTCGGTGCTGCACGACCGGATCGAGGCGAGGATCGAACGCGCCCTGCAGGCCGGTCACGAGCTCAGTGTGCGCGAATATTCACTGCTCACCGTGCTGAGCCGGCAGCACGACGGGCCCGGTGGCCATCTGCGGATGAATCAGGTCGCCGATTCGGTGGCATTGAGTCAGAGCGCGACCACGCGGCTGGTGACCCGGCTCGAGGACCGCGGTCTCCTGCAGCGCTATCTGTGCCCGGACGACCGCCGGGGCATCTACACCGACGTCACGCCCGCGGGTCTCGAACTGCTCGAACAGGCGCGGCCCACCAACGATGCCGCGCTGTCGCAGGCGCTCGGCGAGGCCGCGGCCGATCCCGAACTCGCCCCGCTGGTCACTGCCGTGGAGGCGTTGAATCGTCGCGAGGCGCGGGCAGGAGACGGGCAGTGACTACCGCACGGTGACGGTGCCGCGCATCTCGGGATGCAGCGGGCACAGGTAGCGGTAGACGCCGGGGATCGCGAAGGTGTGGCTCCACTCGCCGCCGGTGAAGATGGGGCTGTTGATGCCCATCGCCGCATCGCCGATGCCCTGTACGGCATGCGGCACCTTGTCGGAGAACTTCCAGGTCACCGTGTCGCCCGCCTGCACGGTCACGGCGTCGGGGGAGAACTTCATATCCTCGACGCGCACGGTGACCGCGGCCGGTTGGGCCGAGGTCGGCGAGGCTGCCGCGGTGCCCGGCGGTGTGCCCGCGGTCGTGGTCGACGGTGTGGATGTCGTTGTGTTCGAACCACATCCGGCGATCAGCACGACAGCCACCAGCGCTCCGGCGGTCGGGAGGAGACGCGCTGCGCGGTGGCGTACGGTGCTGTGGGCCATGGCTACGAGCCTAGTCCGGCGGCTGCGTCCGGCTCGCCGCACCCGCGCGCGGTGTCGGCGTCGTCGCGACGGCGAGAGAGCCGCGGGCATACCGAGGCCGGAGATCTCCGGGCGTACTCTGCTGGAGGTTCCGATTCGAGCGCGATTCCTACCGCGATCCCTACGAGGAGGCGAATGATGGCACCGGTCCTGCGGGGATACTTCACCGTCGACGAGGTGCGAGCGGCCGAAGCCGAACTGTTCGAGCGGGTCGCCGCGGGGGTGCCGATGCGCCGCGCAGCGTACGGATTGGCGAATGTGGTTGCGGCCGAACTACGGGAACGAACCGGAGCCGTCGCCGGGCGAGCCGTGACCCTGCTCGTCGGATCCGGGGACAACGGCGGCGACGCGCTCTGGGCGGGCGCCACGCTGCGCCGGCGCGGGGTGGCGGTGACGGCGGTGCTGTTGTCACCCGAGCGAGCGCATGCGGAAGGGCTCGCGGCGCTGCGCCGGGCGGGCGGCCGGATTTGCGAGGCCGGCGCGGGATCTGCCGCGGAACTGCTCGGCACCCCGGACCTGGTGGTCGACGGCATCGTCGGCATCTCCGGCCGGGGTGCGCTGCGACCGCGGGCCGCCGAACTGGTGGCGGTGGTCGAGGCACCGATCGTCGCCGCCGATCTGCCGAGCGGTGTCGATCCGAATACCGGTGCGGTGGACGGCCCGGCGGTGCGGGCCGCGGTGACGGTGACCTTCGGTGCGTACAAGCCGGTGCATGCGCTGGCCGCACCGTGGTGTGGGCGAATCGAGTTGATCGACATCGGTTTACGGTTGCCCCCGCCGGCCCTGGCCGCCTTGGAGCCGGTGTCGATCGGTCGTGACTGGCCGGTGCCCGGACCGCACGACGACAAATACACGCAGGGCGTGACCGGGATCCATGCCGGCAGTGACACCTATCCCGGCGCCGCGGTGTTGTGCACCGGCGCCGCGGTGACCGCCACCTCCGGCATGGTGCGTTACGCCGGAACCGCGGCCGCGCAAGTGCTCGCGCAGTTCCCGGAAGTCATCGCGGCCGAGAGTATTTCCGATACCGGCCGGGTGCAGTCCTGGGTGTTCGGGCCGGGGGCGGGCACCGACGACGCGGCGCGTGAGCGCCTGGCGGAGATCCTGGCCACCGACCTGCCCGTGGTGGTCGACGCCGACGGATTGACCCTGCTTGCCGCCACGCCGGAGCTGGTCACCGGTCGCGGCGCGCCGACCGTATTGACCCCGCACGCAGGCGAATTCGCGCGTCTCACCGGCCGTGAACTCGGCCCCGATCGGGTGGCGGCGGTCCGGGAACTCGCCGAGAAATGGCAGGTGACGGTCCTGTTGAAGGGGCGATCCACGCTGGTCGCCACCCCCGGCGAGCCGACGCTGGTCAACGAGGCGGGCGGTTCCTGGGCGGCCACCGCGGGCGCGGGCGACGTCTTGTCCGGCGTCATCGGCGCCCTGCTGGCGGCGGGGCGGGAACCCGCGTGGGCGGCGGCGGCCGCCGCGCGCGTCCACGCGCTCGCCGCCAACCTCGCCGCCCACGCGAACAGCGATGCGGGAGCGCCCATTTCGGCTACTCCGCTGCTGCACCACCTACGCGCCGCGGTGCGGACCTTGCGCAGTCTTGCCGAAAGCTGACCGTCGACCGGCTGATCCGGGTGCACTTTCCGGCCTGAGGGGTTCGGTGGCCGGTGCCGAAACCGCACCGACGGCATCCCCCACGGGTCGTTTCCGAATCAATCCCCTTGTGCCGCCAGCGTTACCGACTCCCATTCGCGCCAGGTCGAAAGCCGCGACTCGTAGTCGGCGGTCGCGATCTGCAGCGGCGCGGTGCCCAGGAACAGCCGCAGGGGCGGTTTGTCGGCGTCGACCACCGCCAGGATCGCCGACCGCGTGGCCGTCGGTTCGCCCGGCTGCTGGGACGAACGGGTGCGATTGCGCGCCGCCCGCACCTCGTCGTATGCCGGGTTCTCCGCGCTGTGGACCGACGACGGACCGGCCCAATCGGTGCTGAACCCGCCCGGCTCGATCAGGGTGACGTGGATGCCGAAACCGGCGACCTCCTGCGCCAGCGACTGCGAGAACCCCTCGAGCGCCCACTTCGACGCGTGATACGCGCCGAGATTCGGGAAGGCGCTGATCCCGCCGATGCTCGACACCTGGATGATGTGCCCGCTGCCCTGCTCGCGCAGAATCGGCAGCGCCGCCTGGGTGACCCACAGCGCCCCGAAGACATTGGTCTCGAGCTGCGCGCGGATCTCGTCCTCGGTGAGCTCTTCGATCATGCCGAAATGGCCGTAACCGGCGTTGTTGACCACGACGTCCAGGCGGCCGAACCGCGCAGCAGCCTCGGCGACCGCCGCGAAATCGCCCGCGCGGTCGGTGACGTCCAACCGCAGCGGCAGGAAGGTGTCGGGGTAGGCGGCGACGATATCGTCGAGCGTCTCCAGCTTGCGCGCGGTTCCGGCGACCCGGTCGCCGCGCTCGAGGGCCGCGAGGGCCCATTCGCGACCGAATCCGCGTGAGACGCCGGTGATGAACCAAACCTTGCTCATGAAACCCCTCTGGTGGATGGGTGGTGGCGGGCGGCGTATGCCCGCGTGAACCACGCTAACGAGCTGGAGTGCACTCCAAGCAAGAGTTGATTTCGACCCGATCCGAAGTCACTCGGGCGCGCCGGGTGGCCGTGGCGCGCCGCGTGGCAGGATCGGTAGCCGTGAGTAGCGCTGATCCGCAGGTGGAGACCGTCGTCGATCTGGATGCCATCGCACACAACGTGCGGATACTGCGCGAACACGCGGGCGATGCCGCGGTGATGGTGGTGGTGAAGGCCGACGCCTACAATCACGGCGCGGTGCAGGTCGGCCGGGCGGCACTGGCCGCGGGCGCGGCCGAACTCGGTGTGACCACCATTTCCGAGGCGCTCGAGCTGCGCGCGGCCGGTATCACCGCGCCCATCCTCAGCTGGCTCAACACCTCCGACGCGGATTACACCGCCGCGATCGCCGCCGATATCGAGATCGGCGTGTCCTCGACCGCCCATCTGCGGGCGGTGGAGCGCGCGGCGCGGGCGAGCGGGACCACCGCGACCGTCACGCTGAAGCTCGATACCGGCCTGAACCGCAACGGTGTCTCCTCCGCGGACTATCCGCACGTGCTGGCCCTGCTGCAGGAGCTGGTCGCCGAGCGGGTGGTGCATCTGCGGGCGATGTTCTCTCATCTCGCCCATGCCGATCAGCCGCAGCATCCGGTCATCGATGTGCAGCGGGACAGATTCGTCGAGGCCATCGCCGTCGCCAAGGATTACGGATTGCAACCCGAGGTGGTCCACCTGGCCAACTCCGCGGCCACCCTCACCCGGCCCGATCTGGCGTTCGACATGGTGCGGCCCGGTATCGCCGTCTACGGCCTCAGTCCGATTCCGGAGATCTCCGACTTCGGCCTGCGTCCGGCCATGACCTTCCGGGCCCGGGTCGCCCTGGTCAAGCGGGTGGCGCAGGGCGAGGGCGTGTCGTACGGCCACGAGTGGATCGCGCCGCACGACACCACCGTGGCGCTGATTCCGGCGGGCTATGCCGACGGTGTGCCGCGCGGTCTGGGCGGGCGGATCGCAGTGCGGATCGGGGACGCGGAGTATCCGAACATCGGCCGGGTGTGCATGGACCAGCTGGTAGTGGACCTCGGCGAGAACCGGCAGGGAGTGCAGGAGGGCGATCGCGCGGTGCTGTTCGGCGGGGCTCCCGGCGATCCGCACGCACAGCGGTGGGCGGAACTGATGAACACCATCCACTACGAGATCGTGTGTTCCCCCCGTGGCCGTGTCGTGCGAGGCTATACCGGACAGGCAGGGGTGGTGTGATGGAACCCGAACGGGCACATCGGTTTCGGAACGCGCGGCGGGTACGGTCCACCCTGCTGCGGGGCGGGGTGGCATCCGCGAGTGTGCTGGGCGCCCTCGCCGGTGCGCAGGCCCTGCGGCGAATGGGCGCCGCCGTCGCCTGGCCGGCCCGCGGTGACGACCTGCGCGACGAGGATTTCACGCTGCTGGACCGCGACCCCGCGCGCCGCGTGGTGGCCGACGACGGCGTACCACTGGCCGCCCGCGTCGTCGGCGCCGAGAACCCCTCCGCCACGGTCGTTTTCATGCACGGATTCTGTAACAGCATGCACTCGTTCCACTTTCAGCGCCGCGATCTGGCGCGGCAGTGGGGCGAGCAGGTCCGCATGGTGTTCTTCGATCTGCGCGGGCACGGCAGCTCCGGCACGCCGAGCAGTGCGAGCTGCACGGTCGCGCAGCTGGGACGCGACCTGCTGCGGGTGATCGAGGAGTGCGCACCCGACGGGCCGCTGGTGCTCGTGGGGCATTCCATGGGCGGGATGGCGATTCTCGCGGCGGCCGCCCAGGATCCCGAATTGTTCGAGCGCCGCGTGCTGGCCTCCGCACTGCTGTCCACCACCGCGGCCGGAGTGACCCGTGCCGGTGCGGCACAGCTGTTGCGCAGTCCGGCGATCGACGGGTTCCGGGTACTCGTCCACACCTCCCCGGCGCTGGTGCAGGCGGGACGGGTCACGGCACGCCGGCTGATCACCCCGGTGCTGCATGTCAGTTCGTTCCACGGCGACGTCAGTCCCACACTGTCGCGATTCACCACCTCGATGATCGATCGGACACCGGTCGAGACCATCGTGAAATTCCTCGAAGCATTGCAGGTCCACGACGAATCGGCGGCGCTGCCGGTGCTCGCGCCGCGGCCGGCGCTGGTCGTCGGCGGCGACCACGATCTGATCATCCCGTTCCGCAACTCGCGTGAACTCGCCGCCCGGCTCCCGGACGCCGATCTGGTCCGGGTCACCGACGCCGCGCATATGGTGCATCTGCAGTATCCCGAGTTGATGAATGCCGCGCTGGAGCGATTGCTGTTGCGCGCGGGCGTCTTCGGCGGCTCATCCGTCGAATTCGGCGCGGGCCGGGAGGCGAGCAATGGCTGAGCGTCGCGACGGGGCGCCGGACGATCAGGGCGAGGCCGAGCGCCGGGAACTGCCCACGGTCGCCGATACCGAGGCGCTGGGCCGGGAGCTGGCGGCCGAGCTGCGGCCCGGGGATCTGGTGGTGCTCGACGGTCCGCTCGGTGCGGGGAAGACCGCGCTGACCCGGGGGATCGCGGCCGGGCTCGGGGTCGAGGGGCGGGTCAGCTCACCGACCTTCATCATCGCGCGGCAGCATCGCGCCGGCGCGGCGCCGGGATCGATACCGCTGGTGCACGTCGACGCCTATCGGCTTGGCGGTGATCTCGACGAACTGGACGCCCTGGATCTCGATGCCGATCTGCACGAATCGGTCGTGGTGGTGGAATGGGGTCTCGGGGTGGTCGAACATCTCGCGGACCGTCATCTGCGGGTGCGGCTGCATCGGGAAGCGGAATCGGAGACACGCACCGCCACCTGGGAGTGGGTCGGACAGTACTGATCGGTTGTGATGCTCGCCACCGATGCCGCTCGGGCGAATCCGCGGCAGCGTGGAATCCGGTCCGGCCAACCGCGCCCGGCTGCACCGGCGCTCCGGCAGTTGTTGCGGCACTTAATCGTTGACGAGCGCTGGGCGGGCGCCTCGTGACGACGTGCGCACCTCCGGCGCGCAGCGGTTTGCCCTGCGGTTGCGACATGCGGATACGCCGACGGCGCTGATGGCATACGGGAGGTGACCAACCGGTATCGTTGAGGCAATCATGCTTGTACTTGCTGTCGACACCGCGACGCCTGCCGTTACAGCAGGACTGGTGGAACTGGAGCAGGCCGCCACACAGCCGCAGGTCCGCACTCTCGCCTCCCGGGTGACCGTGGACGCGCGCGCCCACAACGAGGTGCTCACCCCGCAGATCCTGGCCTGCCTCGAGGAGGCCGGCCGCACGCGCACCGATATCGGAGCGGTCGTGGTGGGTATCGGCCCCGGCCCGTTCACCGGCCTGCGCGTCGGTATGGCGACCGCCGCCGCCTTCGGCGACGCCTTGGGCCTGCCGGTGCACGGCGTCTGCAGTCTCGACGCCATCGCCGCGGAGGCGTGGGCCGACGTGCCGGGCGGGCAGGACGAGAGTTCCGGCGCCGAACTGCTCGTGGTGACCGACGCCCGCCGTCGCGAGGTGTACTGGGCGCGGTATCGCCGCAGCGGACGCGTCGACGGCCCGGGCGTGTGCAAACCCGTCGATCTGGATTCCGGGGACGCGACCGCGATCGCCGGATCGCCCTCGCACGTCGACTTTTTCGATCTTCCGGTGCTGCCGGTGGAGACCCCGTCGCCCGCGGGTCTGGTGCGGTGCGCCGCCCGCGACATCCTCGCGCGCGTGACGCCGGAGCCGCTGGTCCCGCTGTATCTGCGCCGGCCCGATGCGGTCGAACGCAGCTATCAGGCGGTGCGATGAGTACCGAATCCTCGCCGGTGGTCCATATCGAACCGATGGGCCCGGCCGATATCGCGCGCTGCGTCGAACTGGAACTGCTGCTGTTCCCGGAGGACGACCCCTGGCCGGACGTGGCCTTCCGCTCGGAGCTGGCCGGTTCGCACAATCGCTATCTGGTGGCGCGCGACGATGCCGGGCGCATGCTCGGGTACGCGGGCATCGCGCTGCTGGGCACAGCCGACCATCCCGAGGCCGAGATCCACACCATCGGTGTCGATCCGGACGTGCACCGTGGGGGAATCGGGACCGTGCTGTTGCGCGCGTTGCTGGCCGAGGCCGGACGGCGCGGTGGACCGGTCTTCCTCGAGGTGCGGACCGACAATGCGCCGGCCATCGCGCTCTACGAGAAGCACGGCTTCCACATCATCGGCCTGCGCAAGAGCTACTACCAGCCCAGCGGCGCCGACGCGTTCACCATGCGCCGCCCGGCGATGACCGGATTCCCGCACCCGGGCGCCGAGCGCGCCCACGACTCCGAGGTCCTGTCATGATCGTCCTGGGTGTCGAAAGTTCCTGTGACGAAACCGGTGTCGGCATCGTGCGCCGCCATCCGGACGGCACCTGCGAACTCCTCGCCGACGAGGTGGCGTCCAGCGTCGACCAGCACGCGCGGTTCGGTGGAGTGGTTCCCGAGATCGCCTCGCGCGCCCATCTCGAGGCCATCGTGCCCGCCATGCGGCGCGCCCTGTCGACGGCGGGGATCGCCAAGCCGGATGCGCTGGCCGTCACCATCGGACCGGGCCTGGCCGGTGCGCTGCTGGTGGGCGTGGCGGCCGCGAAAGCCTATGCGGCGGCCTGGGATATCCCGCTGTTCGCCTTGAACCATCTCGGCGGGCACGTCGCCGTCGACACCCTCGAACACGGTCCGATGCCGCCGTGTGTGGCCCTGCTGGTTTCCGGCGGGCACACCCATCTGCTGCACGTGACCGACCTGGCCGAGCCGATCGTCGAAATGGGCAGCACCGTCGACGATGCCGCCGGCGAGGCGTTCGACAAGGTGGCGAGACTGCTGGACCTCGGCTTCCCGGGCGGCCCGGCGCTGGATGCCGCTGCGGCTCACGGTGATCCGGCCGCGATCGCCTTCCCGCGCGGGATGACCGGGCCGCGTGATCCGCGGTACGACTTCTCCTTCTCCGGTCTCAAGACCGCCGTCGCCCGGTATGTCGAAGCGGCCCAGCGCAACGGGACCGAACTGCCGATCCCCGATATCGCGGCCTCGTTCCAGGAGGCCGTAGCCGATGTGCTGACCATGAAGGCCGTGCGCGCGGCGCAGGATGTCGGTGTGGACACGCTCGTGCTCGGTGGCGGCGCGACCGCCAACTCCCGCATCCGGTCGATGGCCGAACAGCGATGCGCGGCCGCCGGTCTGACCCTGCGGGTGCCCAAGCCGCGCCTGTGTACCGACAACGGCGTCATGATCGCCACCCTGGGTGCCCACGTGATCGCGGGCGGCGCCGAACCGTCCCCGTTGACGGTCGCGACCGACCCGGGACTTTCGGTGTCCACCAGCCAGATTCGCTGACGCCGTCTCGAAGACGATTCCTTCGACTCAGTCCTGGGGCTGCACGGTCGTCGTGCCGGGCGCTGCCGACCGTCCGGACGGAACGGGATCACCCGGCTCGGTGGGCTGGGCCGGGTCCGAATCCGCGGATCCGGAACTCGACCGCGGCAGCACCGGAACCCGGGTGTTGCCCGGCTTGGTCGGCGCGGCTCCCGGCGTCGGGGTATTCGGTGTGCTCGTGTCGGGCGTAACCGGTTGCGGTGTGGTGGTTCCCAGCAGCGGACCAAGCAGATGCGGCAGATTGGGCGGCAGCGGAATCTGCGGCAGATTCGGATCCGGCCGCAGTACCGGCGCGCTGGTGGTCGGCGTGACCGGCGGGACCTGATCGGCATTGGTCGTCGGCAGTGAACTGCCCGGCGAGGTCCCGGGTGCCGAACTGCCCGGCTGGGTGCTGCTCGCCGGCGGATGTTCGGTCCGGCTCTGCCCGGTGCCGTCCGTCGGTGTGCCCGCGGGCGTCGGGGTCGGCGCGGGTGTGGTGGTCAGCTGGGTATCGGTCGTCCCCGCTGGGGTCACATCCTGATGGGCGGTCGGCACGAGTTCCTTGACGCCGTAGCCGACCACGAGACCGACCACCACGACCGCGCCGACGAGGGTGCCGATCACCTTGGTGAAGGTTCCGGCCGATCCGTCGCTCCCCAGCGCGATCGGGGAGAAGGTGGAGGGCTGGGCCGAATCGGCAACCAGCGCCGCACCTTTCGCGGTCACCGCCTCCGGCTCCGGAACCGAGACCACGGGGATGTCGAGCAGTGCGTCGAGTCCCTCGACCAACGAGGCGATATTGGCGCCGCCGCCGATGATCGCCACCGCCTCCGGAACTTTCGGCGCGCGTGCGAAGACCGCGCGGGCGTAGTCGGCCGCCTCGTGCAGCAGATCGGCTATCAGTTCGGCGAAATCGGCGCGGGTCAGCTTCAGCGGCTGCCCGGCGACGTGGTCGATGGTCACCGCCGGGGCGATGGACAGATGTTCCTTGGCCGCCCGGCTGCGATTGATCAGCATGTTCCGGTTCGGCCGGGTGCCGCGGCGGGCGAAATGGCAGTCCAGCAGGTGGTGGTAGATCAGCTCGTCCACCGCGGAGCCACTGATCGCCTCGGTGCGCTCGGAACGCAGCACGGTGTCGTCGGCCAGATCGGCCACGGTGACCGTCGTACCGGAGGCGCCGAGGTCGATCACCGCGACCGTCTCGTAGCGGTCGAGCAGGCCGGTGTCGCGCAAATAGGTCAGTGCCGCAGTACTTTCGGGGATGAGCTGCACATCCCGGCGCTGCCGGCCGATCGCGGCACGAATCGCCATCGCCTGCTCGCGATCGCGGTAGGCGACCGCGATGGCACCGGCCGGGACGGGCTGGGTCTGCGGCGCCGAGGCGCCGGGCGAGTGCGTGCCGACGCGGTGCAGATAGTCGCGGGGCATCTGCGTGGTCATGAGTTCGATCGACGAGGCGACCAGATCACCCGGATCGGAATGTGCCACATCCGCCGACACGACGCGGTAATCGAAACTCTGGGCACCGTTGGGCGCGGTGGCGACGACGGCCGAGCAGACGACCTCGTTCCCGGCGGAGATACCGAGGGATGTTCGCATGTTCACCTCCCTTCTCGAGCTGGTCGAGCGGACGGCCATGGTGGTACCGACCATCTCGAACGGACATCAGGGGCATCCGCTGTGCGGCGAATACTCCGCGCGCGGATCGGGACGGGGCTTCGTCCGTCGGGGGGCGGTCCGGTGAGGCGCCATACCGTCAGGCTGTCGGTCCCATCAGGTGCGATCCGTTTTCAGGGTCGGGACCGGCCGTCGATCACGTGCGGTCTTGTTCTCGTCTCAGGTGTGCGCGAGGTCGTCGCGCGATGGGTGAAGCTGTTGTACTCGGGATCGCGTGACGGCTACGCCCGATGGGCACGCCGTAACGACACAGCTGTCGTACGACATGACCGATCACGGAACCGTCTTACATACTGTCACAATCCGTTATCCGAACGTTACAGATTTTTCGGATCAATTGCCACGCCCTCGGGTGTGTCGTGAAGTCAGCACTGCCCACCCTTGAGCGCTGGCACTCTCATGTATAGAGTGCTAGTCGGCACTGGTTGTGCTCAGGTGCCAGCTCGACTTTGGGCAAGGGTCCCGGCACCCGCGACGACGGGGCTGTGCGCAGGGTCGGCACGGCGGTAGTGGTAACGCTCCACGAACGCCGCATCAACACCGTGACCAAACCGTGAGTCCGGGGAACAGCCCCGGACGACCGAATCCCCTGAAAGTGGAGGGCTCAACGTGGCGAGCGTGAACATCAAGCCGCTCGAGGACAAGATCCTCGTCCAGGCCAACGAGGCCGAGACGACGACCGCCTCCGGCCTGGTCATCCCCGACACGGCGAAGGAGAAGCCCCAGGAGGGCACCGTCGTCGCCGTAGGACCCGGCCGGTGGGACGAGGACGGCGAGAAGCGCATTCCGCTGGACGTCAAGGAAGGCGACGTCGTCATCTACAGCAAGTACGGCGGCACCGAGATCAAGTACAACGGCGAGGAGTACCTGATCCTGTCGGCGCGCGACCTGCTGGCCGTCGTCGACAAGTGATGACCGACCGATGACCCTCGCGGCCGTCGCGATTCGGATCGCACCGTAACGATCACTGCCCCGGTGCCCCACGCGTGGGCCCGGGGCAGTGGTCGTTGTGACTCCGGCTTCCCGGCCGCGGGTCGTCGCAGGCCCGTCCACCACTCCCACCCCAAGGACATCTCAACCATGGCAAAGCAGATCGAGTTCGACGAGAAGGCTCGTCGGGCAATGGAACGCGGCGTCGACAAGCTGGCCGACGCCGTCAAGGTCACCCTCGGCCCGCGTGGCCGGCACGTGGTGCTGGCCAAGGCGTTCGGCGGCCCCACCGTCACCAACGACGGCGTCACCATCGCGCGCGACATCGACCTCGAGGATCCCTTCGAGAACCTCGGTGCGCAGCTGGTCAAGAGCGTCGCCACCAAGACCAACGACGTCGCCGGCGACGGCACCACCACCGCCACCGTGCTGGCCCAGGCCCTCATCAAGGGCGGTCTCAAGAACCTCGCCGCCGGCGCCAACCCGATCGGCCTCGGCGTCGGTATGAGCAAGGCCGCCGACGTCGTGTCCGAGGCCCTGCTGGCCGCCGCCAAGCCGGTCTCCGGTGAGAAGGCCATCGCCCAGGTCGCCACCGTCTCCTCGCGCGACGAGGAAATCGGCGAGATGGTCGGCAAGGCGCTGACCACCGTCGGCAAGGACGGCGTGGTCACCGTCGAGGAGTCCTCCACGGTCAGCACCGACCTGGAGATCACCGAGGGCGTGCAGTTCGACAAGGGCTACCTGTCGGGCTACTTCGTCACCGACCCCGACAAGCAGGAAGCCGTCCTCGAGGACGTCCAGGTGCTGCTGCACCGGGAGAAGATCAGCTCGCTGCCCGACTTCCTGCCGCTGCTCGAGAAGATCGCCGAATCCGGCAAGCCGGTGCTGATCATCGCCGAAGACGTCGAGGGCGAGGCGCTGTCCACCCTGGTCGTCAACGCCATCCGCAAGACCCTCAAGGTCGTCGCGGTCAAGGCGCCGTTCTTCGGTGATCGCCGCAAGGCGTTCCTCGACGATCTGGCCGTTGTCACCGGTGGCACCGTGATCAACCCCGACCTGGGCATCAGCCTGCGCGAGGCCGGTCTGGACCTGCTCGGCCACGCCCGCCGCGTGGTCGTCACCAAGGACGAGACCACCATCGTCGACGGTGCCGGCACCCAGGAGGCCATCGACGCCCGCGTCGCGCAGCTGCGCGGCGAGATCGAGGCCACCGACTCCGACTGGGACCGCGAGAAGCTGGAGGAGCGGCTGGCCAAGCTGTCCGGCGGCGTCGCGGTCATCAAGGTCGGCGCGGCCACCGAAACCGCGCTCAAGGAGCGCAAGTACCGAGTCGAGGACGCGGTCAGCGCGGCCAAGGCCGCGGTCGAGGAGGGCATCGTCGCCGGTGGTGGAACCGCACTGGTGCAGGCGGCCACCAAGCTGGTCGAACTGCGCGACTCGCTGACCGGTGACCAGGCCATCGGCGTCGAGGTCGTACGGCAGGCGCTGCGGGCGCCGCTGTACTGGATCGCCACCAACGCCGGTATCGACGGTGCGGTCGTGGTCAGCAAGGTCAGCGAGGGCAAGGACGGCTTCAACGCCGCCACTCTGACCTACGGCGACCTGATCACCGACGGTGTCGTCGACCCGGTCAAGGTCACCCGCTCCGCGGTCCTCAACGCCACCTCCGTGGCGCGGATGGTGCTCACCACCGAGAGCGCCGTGGTCGAAAAGCCGGCCGAGGAAGAGGCGGGCGACCACCACGGTCACGCGCACTGAATTCTTGGCCTCCGCTTCGCTCCGGCGGGGTTGCGGCCCCCTAGGGCTCGTCGATCGGCACCTGCTGCTTGCTCCTTCGTCGCGTACGCAGCAGGCACCGATCGACGAGCCGGGCCGCAACCCGTGGCGGTTGGGTTGGGCCGAGAATTCTCGGTGACGGCAGGTTGTGTAACGCAACGGCCCGTTCACGTTCGAAACGTGAACGGGCCGTTGGCGTTTTCGGGATGAGACCGCGAGTGGATACTCGCCGGAGCCGTGGCGGCTGCGCCGGGGGCTCAGTTGAGGGAGGTGGGGCCGGGTTCCTCACCGTTGCGTTGAGCCGGTGGGCGAATGTGTCGTGCGGCGGGGGCGTGATCGTCGGCGATCGCGGCCAGGAGCCGGGTGCGGAGGGTGGCGGGTGGCTGGACGGCCGACGCCGAGGCGAACAGGGTAAGAGCTTCTCTGGTCAGTTGCACTTCCGTGTCGAAGTCCGCGCGCAGTACCGGATCGCCGGAGTCGAACAGCTCCTGCACCGCGCGCTGGTCCTCGTCGCCGATCGATCCGAGCGCGACCGTATGCGCGAGATCGATCTGGCTCTCGTTCATCTCACGTCACTCCCAAACTCTTTTTCAGTCGTGTCAATCCGTCCCGAATCCGGGACTTGACGGTCGGTAACCCTACTCCGAGGTAAGTAGCCACCTCGGCATATGTCCGGCCGCCGAAATACGCCAGCGAAATGGCCTCGCGCTGGGTTTCGGTGAGGGTGGCGAGGCTCTCGCGTACGGCCTGTTGTTCGAGTCGGCGGCCGACTTCCTCGGTGACCTCGTCGAATTCGTTGCCGAGAGTCGCGGCGCCGTAGGTGACCTCGCGCTGGGCATGCGCCTGTTCGGCACGGACACGGTCGACGGCGCGCCGATGCGCGAGCGTCATCAGCCAGGTCACCGCCGAACCCTTGGCCGGGTCGAAATTGGCTGCGGTGCGCCAGATCTGGAGGTAGACCTCCTGGGTCGTCTCCTCCGCGTAACCGGAATCGTGGAGGACACGCAGCACCAATCCGAATACCCGGGCGCTCGTGCGGTCGTACAGCTCGGCGAATGCTTGCCGATCGGCGCGGCCGCAGCGCACCAGAAGTGCCGCCAGCTCGATACTTTCGCTTGCGCGTGCCGTGATCGCAGAGTCCACACTCGGTGTGGCCACCCGACCGTCCCCGATGGATCCTTGGAACGAGTCGCCCTCTGCGGCCGGCGGCCGCGTTGTCACAACGCTCCATTCTGTGTCATCGGCCACTACCGTAGCGCGCCGCTATGACCTCCTTCCGGGTGGGGTGCGTCGGGCAACACACCTGTGGCCCAGCGGATTTCGCGCATAAAACGACACGCCGAGGAGTGTATGGAGACACGCCGTGACACGCCGATGACTTTCACGAAACGCTGAGGCTTGGGTGCGGCTGTTGGTCTACATGCGGCAGGCGAATCGGCGGTGGCCGAGAACCTGCGCCTGTACCGTTGTCGCCGGCCACGTTCAGTGGCCGGGTGTTTGCTAGGTATTCGGCGCCCCAGCTGGTTCGGATCGGTCCGGTGCGACCGAATTTCGCGTGCGCCGGTCAGACGGCCATCCGGCGGCGATTGCGCCGGGCGTGGAGCTCACGTTCGGTCTCCGACATGCCGCCCCAGATGCCGTACGGCTCGCTGACCTTCAGGGCGTGGCTGCGGCACTGCATGAGCACCGGGCAGGTCCGGCAGATCTCCTTGGCGCGCAACTCCCGCTGGGTGCGCGCGCGTCCGCGCTCGCCGTCGGGATGGAAGAAGACGGAGGAGTCCACACCGCGGCAGGAGCCGCGCATCTGCCAATCCCAGATGTCGGCGTTGGGACCGGGGAGGTGGGTGGGCATGGGCATGGTGAACTCCTCATGGTGCGAGCTCGTCGGCGTTGTCGAGCGGTGCTTGGCAGCAGCGGTCTGTCCGGACCCTGGGGCGGGGGCGACAGTGACCTCGCCGAGATCGGGCTCGGACCGTATCGCCGATCTCCGGCGATCGCAGTACGCGGTCGCCGCAATTTCGCGCGGCGCCGACGACGGCGATGAAGTACGTTAGGTCGCACAGTGAAATCACGTCAATAGATACGTCGATAGTGATCGCAATTCCGGCAGATCTCAGATTTAACCTGCACGCTGTTTACTTTCCGGACCGGAAAAGCGATACTGACCGGTTGACTTGTTTCGCGAGTATTGCGGCGTGTCTGTAGATTCTCACATTTTCCCAGCTCACACTGTGCTTAGCGGAAGAAATGACCTGTTGTACTTGCCAACGCTGGGGAGTGTGATATGTGATGTGGCACACTGGTCCCGGTGGCGCGGAAGAAGTCCGGATGGCCGAGTCGGGGCGGGCAGGTTAATAATCCGAAAAGCATGCGAATATCGCTTCGGTGCGCCGGCGGTTAGCTCGTTGCAGATTTACCTGATCGAAACATGGCGCCGCCGATTTTTCGCTGAGAAATAGCCCGTGCGCGGTTCTGGGTACCGCACTCCTCCGGATAAGGTGCGCTGGTGTTGGATTTGTCCCCGCGAGTCGGCGGGTTGCTGGACTCCGGGAGCGCGCCCGTACTGGCCGACGCGGCGTTCGGCGGCCGCCCCGGGATCGCGCCCGCGGATCTTCCCGCCGCCGCCGACCCCGCCGGAACCTGGCTGCGGGCGGTCGTCCTCGGTGGTCAAGGGCGATATGCGGCGGCACGCACCGAATTGCTCCGGGCCGCCCGGCTGACCCGGGATCCGGTACTCGGCTCGCTCGTGGCCTCCACCGAGGCGTCGCTGCTGCGCCAGCTCGGCTGGCATGCGCGCGCGGCGATTCTGGACGGGCGTGCGGCCGCGCTGGCCGTGAACCTGCCGGTGGGGAGGGCGGCCGATCCGATGCGCGCCGCGGCGGTCTGCGACGCGCTCACCGGATTGGCCGCGGACGCGCTCGGGACCGGGCAGCCGCAGGTGTCCGCACGATTGCTGCGGCGCTGTCGCGACGAAGTCGATCGCGCACCCGCGGATCTGCGAACCCTGGTGCGCTGGCATTGGGTCAGCGCCGAAACCGCCCTTGCCGCACCCGGTATGGAACTGGTCGCCGAGCCTGCCCTGGCTCATGCCGAGGCGGCGGTGGCCGCGGCCGAGCGGATGGGATCGGTTCGGCATCAAGTGAAGTCGCGGCTGCTGGTGGCCGCCGCGGCGGCGGGCGACGGTGACATCGATCGCAGCCGCGCCGTGGCCGAGCTGGTCGATTCCGACTGCGCCGCACACGGATTGCTGCCGCTGCGCTGGGCCGCCGCGATGTTGCGAGCGGGGGTGTGCGAACCCGCCGCGGCCCGCCGCGCGGCCGCGGAATCGGGTGCGTACGCGCAGATCCTGGCTGGTCGGGGCGGTCGGCTGCGGCTCGGCCCGGAAACCGGGTGAGCAGTGATCCCCCATGTTGTCCGACTCACATAGCTGAGCCGCTATTGTTGGTTCCGTTCCACCGACCGGTGGAAGCACCGGTCGAAATCCGGCCGTGCCACTTGTAACGCCAGGAATATCTCTGACGATGACGCACTCGGGCGAGGAGTTGGACGCCGCCGTAGCTGCTGCAGCTCAGGGCGACCGTTCCGCTTTAGCCCAGGTACTGGAAATCATCCGCCCGCTGGTAGTTCGCTATTGCCGTGCGCGGATCGGTTCCGCGGAGCGTGGGCAGCTCTCCGCGGACGACGTGGCGCAGGAGGTCTGCTTGGCTGTGATGACCGCCCTGCCGCGTTACCAGGACCAGGGGCGGCCGTTCATGGCTTTCGTGTACGGAATCGCCTCGCACAAGGTCGCCGACGCTCATCGCAACGCCGCCCGTAACAAGGCGGACGCGATGGCCGAAGTACCAGATGTCATATCCACCGACCAGGGGCCGGAGCAGCGCGCTCTCGAATCCGAAACGAGCCGGCAGATGAACAGTCTGCTGGCCACGCTACCGGAGAAGCATCGAGAGATCCTGATCCTGCGTTTGGTCATGGGTTTGTCAGCAGAAGAAACTGCTGTCGCCGTGGGCAGTACGGCGGGAGCTATACGAGTGGCTCAGCATCGGGCGCTCGCGAAACTGAAGTCACAAGTGGCGAGGGCAGGTGAAATGTATGGCTAGGGATGGCGAGCGCGGTCGGGGCGACTGGAAGGCGCGGCTTGGATCGCCGAACAGCGGTCCCTATGCCGAGGCATCCGGGGAGTCCGGTGATTCCGGGCCGGTGGATATCGCGGCGGTACGCCGCGACGATGCGCTGATAGACGCCATCGCCGGCGACGGTCCCGTCGCGACCGACAGTGCCGAGGAGTATCAACTCGCGAGCCTGCTCGCGAATTGGCGGGCCGATATCGTCGAGACTCCGATGCCGGCCGGTCCCGATCTGGACGCCGTGGTAGCGGCCGTCAACCAGGAGATCGGAGCGCGGGAGGCGAGGGTCAACGCCCATCGCCGCGGCAGATTGCGACTGGTACGTCCGTTGATGGGCGCCGCGGCCGCGGTCGCGGTGATCGCGGGCGGGACGACGGCGTTCTCCTACGGCGCGCAGCCGGGTGATCCGTTGTGGCGGGTGAAGGAGGTCGTGTTCAGCCAGCAGGCGCAGACCACGATCGCCCAGCGCGCCGACGACGATATGACCAAGGCGCAGACGCTGATCGACCAGGGACACCCGGAACAGGCCAAGGCACTGCTGGAGAGCGCTTCCACCAACACGACCCAGGTCGACGACAATTCGCGCAAGCAGGATCTGCAGCTGCGCTGGCAGCATCTGCTGGATCAGCTGAAGACCACCGCACCCGGGGTGGCCGCCGCGCTGGAGTCGCTGGAGCCGAAGGCCAATACGACGCCGACCACTCCGACCGTGGTCGCGCCGACGACGCCGGGACAGGCCACCAACCCGAGCCAGCACGAGAGCAGCGGTTCCAAGCAGAGCACTCCGGGTCCGGAGATCATGCGCAGCCAGACCGCGCCCGAAACCGGGGCGAACGGTTCGGTACCGGGCACGCCGGGCACCGAGCCGGGAAGTGGTTCCAAGCCGCCGACGCAACAGCAGCAGCAACCGCCGACGACTGCCGAGCCGCCGACGCACGAACAGCCGCCGACACAGCAGCAGCCGCCGACCAACGAGCAGCCGCCGACACAGCAGCAGCCGCCGACGAATCAGCCCACCGCCAATTCGCCGACCACCATCGGCGGAGGGGCGGTGGTCCCGCCGCCGCAGCCGCAGCAGACCGTCGCCCCGGTCCGCCCGTCGGTGCCCTCGGCGCCGACCGTGGTGGTGCCGCCGGCCGGTGGGGGATTGCACACCGGCATCGGCTAGAGCGACATATCCGGCCGGAACGACATATCCGATACGAGAACCGATCGCCGATTCCGGCGGTCGGATTCGTGTTTTCGGGGGTAGATGTGCGCGCCGAGATACTCGGCAGAAGTGTGGAAAGTCACACGCCGGACGTGCGCGCGGCTACGCCGACGCGAGCGCTACGCGGCTGTTGCAGAACGGGTCAGGCGTCGAAGCCGTCGAATCCGTCGCCGTGCAGGGCTTCGTTCATCGAGGCATCCGCGTATCCGCGGCAGTAGTCCCACGTCACGTAGGCCTCCGGCGTCGGATCGTAGGCAGGCTCGTGCGGGCGGACCGTGCCGTCGACCAGCAGTTGCAGCAGGTTGGCGCGCAGCATGTCCCAATCGTGGTAGTGGTCCTGCCGGCAATCCTCACAGCTCACCACGAGACCGCGGATGCCCCGATGGGACAGCAGCGCCTCGTACACCGCGAGATCGGCGAGATCCTCTTCGACCGCTAGGCGCTCGTGGGGGTCCAACGGCTCCCCAGGCTCAATGGCATCGAGCGCGGCCGACGGGTCGGAGGGATCTCCGGCGAAGGGGTCCGGCGGCAGGCCAGGTGGTAGATGGTCACGCACAATCCCACGGTACGCAGAACCACCCCCTCCGCGCCAGCGCTGAAGGCATTTTGACGCGCTTGTTGCGCGGCTGTCACCCTCGTCCACCACTGTGTCGGAGGCGACGAGGTCGCCCCCGCAGGCGGCCGATACCATGGATACACAGGCGCCGGGTAGCACGCTTCGGCTCCACCATCCATCAGCTGTTCTCGATCGGTACCGAGGTCCCCGGAAGGCGGGGCCGCAGTGCCGTATCGGTGCTTTCGAGGTCCAGGAGGGGTCGATCAGATGAGTAGTCCCGTGATGGGCGAACGAGCCGTCCGCCCGCATACGGGTGGTGACGATCCGAACAAGATCGCCATGCTCGGCCTCACGTTCGACGACGTGCTGTTGCTGCCGGCCGCTTCCGATCTGATCCCCAGCTCGGTCGAGACCTCCAGCCGGCTGACCCGCGAGATCACGCTGCGCACCCCGCTGGTGAGTTCGGCGATGGACACCGTCACCGAGGCGCGGATGGCGATCGCCATGGCCCGCGCCGGCGGTATGGGCGTGTTGCACCGTAATCTGTCGGCCGCCGATCAGGCCGCCCAGGTGGAGACGGTGAAGCGGTCCGAGGCCGGAATGGTTACCGATCCGGTCACCTGCCGGCCGTCCGACACCCTCGCCGAGGTCGACGCGATGTGCGCGCGGTTCCGGATCTCGGGTCTGCCCGTGGTGGACGAGACCGGTGCGCTGGTCGGCATCATCACCAACCGCGACATGCGTTTCGAGGTCGATCAGAACCGCCGGGTCGCCGATGTGATGACCAAGGCGCCGCTGATCACCGCCCAGGAGGGTGTCACCGCCGAGGCCGCCCTCGGCCTGCTGCGCCGGCACAAGATCGAGAAACTCCCGATCGTCGACGGCAACGGCCGGCTGCGCGGGCTGATCACCGTCAAGGACTTCGTCAAGACCGACCAGTACCCGAACGCCACCAAGGACCGCGACGGCCGTCTGCTGGTCGGCGCGGCGGTGGGTGTCGGTGAGGACTCCTGGTCGCGCGCGATGAGCCTGGCCGACGCCGGGGTCGACGTGCTGATCGTCGATACCGCGCACGGCCATCAGGCCCAGGTGCTGCAGATGGTCGCCAAGGTCAAGAACGAGGTCGGCGACCGGATCCAGGTCGTCGGCGGCAATGTCGCCACCCGCGAGGGTGCGGCAGCACTGGTCGAGGCCGGCGCCGACGCGGTCAAGGTGGGTGTCGGACCCGGTTCGATCTGCACCACCCGCGTGGTCGCCGGCGTCGGCGCCCCGCAGATCACCGCGATTCTCGAGGCCGTGGCCGCGTGCCGCGCCGCGGACGTGCCGGTGATCGCCGACGGCGGCATCCAGTTCTCCGGCGATGTCGCCAAGGCCATCGCCGCCGGTGCGTCGACGGTCATGCTCGGTTCGCTGCTCGCCGGTACCGCCGAATCCCCGGGCGAACTGATCCTGGTGGGCGGCAAGCAGTTCAAGAGCTATCGCGGCATGGGTTCGCTGGGCGCCATGCAGGGCCGCGGACAGGGCAAGTCCTACTCCAAGGACCGCTACTTCCAGGACGACGTGCTGGCCGAGGACAAGCTGGTGCCCGAGGGCATCGAGGGGCGGGTGCCCTTCCGCGGTCCGGTGAACCAGGTCATCCATCAGCTGGTGGGCGGTCTGCGCGCGGCCATGGGCTACACCGGTTCGCAGTCGATCTCCGACCTGCAGCAGGCGCAGTTCGTGCAGATCACCGCGGCGGGTCTCAAGGAGAGCCACCCGCACGACATCACCATGACGGTCGAGGCCCCGAACTACACCGGCCGCGGCAAGTAGGAGCCGGAGCGAGGGGCGAAGTCCCTGCCACATCAGCTCGGTGCCACCGTCGCCGCGGCGGCTTTCCGAACATCGGGAGGCCCCGCGGATCGGGGTCCCCGTGCCTGCCGTCCGACACGGACCGCCCCCGGCGTATGGCGTACGCCGGGAACTGGGAGGATGGACGCGCGTCGGCGTGAGATCGCCGCGACGTGGTGACGCCGGCGCGCGCAAGTTCGTCGCACACACGGGCCTGGCAGCACACACTAAGGAGAGACATCAGTGCGGGACATGGTCGAGATCGGGATGGGTCGGACCGCCCGGCGTACCTATGAGCTGGACGATGTCGACATCGTCCCCTCGCGGCGCACCCGGTCGTCGAAGCAGGTGTCGCTGGCATGGCAGCTGGATGCCTACCGATTCGACATCCCCGTGGTCGCGCATCCGACCGATGCGCTGGTGTCGCCGGAATTCGCGATCGAACTGGGCCGCCTCGGCGGACTGGGCGTCATCAACGGCGAGGGACTCTGGGCGCGGCACGCCGATGTGAGCGCGCGCATCGAGCAGTTGGTCGAGGTGGCCGAGCACAAGGGTCCCGAGGCCGCGGTCGAACTGCTGCAGGAACTGCACGCCGCGCCGATGCAGCCCGATCTGCTGGCCGCCGCGGTCGCGCAGGTGCGCGCCGCCGGGGTGACGGTCGCGGTGCGGGTGAGCCCGCAGAACGCGCGCGCCCTGACCCCGAGCCTGGTGCAGGCCGGCATCGACCTGCTGGTCGTCCACGGCACCATCATCTCCGCCGAGCACGTGGGCGGCGCGAGCGCGGTGCCGGCGGAGGACGCCGGCTCGTCGGTGGAACCGCTGAATCTCAAGACCTTCATCGCCGAACTGGACGTGCCGGTGGTGGCCGGTGGCGTCAGCGATCACCGCACCGCCCTGCATCTGATGCGCACCGGCGCCGCCGGCGTGATCGTCGGTTACGGCTCGATGCCCGGCGCCACCACCACCGGTGAGGTGCTCGGTATCGGTGTCCCGATGGCGACCGCGATCGCCGATGCCGCCGCCGCTCGCCGCGACTACCTCGACGAGACCGGCGGTCGCTACGTCCACGTGATCGCCGACGGTGACATCGTCTCCTCCGGCCAGCTGGCCAAGGCCATCGCCTGCGGTGCGGATGCGGCGATGCTGGGTGTACCGCTGGCGCTGGCGCAGGACGCGCCCGGCCGCGGTTGGTACTGGCCCTCGGCGGCCGCGCATCCGTCGGTGCCGCGCGGCGCGCTGCTGCAGTTCGCCGAGCCGGACGAGCAGCCCACCCTGGAGAAGGTGCTGTACGGTCCGTCCAGCGATCCGTGGGGATCGGTGAATCTCGTTGGCGGCCTGCGTCGTTCGATGGCCAAGGCCGGATACTGCGATCTGAAGGAATTCCAGCGGGTCGGCCTCAGCGTGCGGGCCTGAGAACTCGCGCCGTGACCCGGATCAGTTGAGCCGGGTCAGCACGTCCCCGCGCAGGAAGTCGCGAATCGCGGCGTTGACCTGCGCGGGGTGAGTCATGTTGACCGCCTGACGGGCATCCTCGATTTCGCAGAACCGCGATCCGGCCAGCCGGCGCGCCATTTCCAGCGCGTGCGCGCGCGGGATGCCGGCTCGCGTGGGATGGATGACCAGTGCGGGACAGGTGATTTCGGCCAGCCGATGCAGGATCGAGTCGCGGGCCAGCAGGCATCCGGCCGCGGCCTCGAGTTCGTGCGGGTCGCGCGCCAGCCATCGCTTGGTCCACACCGACCGGTACCAGGCGTCGTCTCCGATCAGCCAGTGCGCCATGTGCTCCGCGAGGACATGCCGGATATTCGGCTCCTTCCAGCGGTCCAGGAAGCGGCGCGAGGTCGCGAGTTCCTGCGGGGTGGGGCTGTGCGCCTCGGTGGAGATCAGGATCAGCGCGGCCACCCGTTCGGGAGCGAGCAGCGCGGTGCGCATGGCGCTGAACCCGCCCTGTGAGGTGCCGCCGACCACCGCGCGTTCGATGCCGAGCTGATCCAGCACGGTCAGGGCGTCGCGGGCCGCCGTCCAGTAGGTGAAGGGCAGCCCCTCGTCGCGGGTGCGTCCGTGTCCGCGCGCATCCCAGGTGACGATGCGGAACTCCGGTGACAGCGCGGCCGCCTGCGAGGCGAACATCGTTCGGTCCATGAAGAATTCGTGCCCCAGTAGCACCACGGGACCACGACCGCCGGAATCCTCGTAATGGATTTCGGCATCGATCGCACGGGCGAATGGCACGAGCACGAGGATAGCGGTCGCCGAGTACTGCTGCTCCGCCTTCGCGATCGTCGCGGAGGCCGGCGAGCATGGATATGCGTTGGCGGATAGGCCGTTTCGGACACCGGTCGGCACCGGTCGATACGACCGGCGTCGAATCGGCGGAGTGGGCGCGGTCACGGCCGCGACCGGCAGGCTCGCCCGCCCTCGAGGTGCGCCGATGCGCTCACTAAACTGTGCGGGTGGCAGAAACCCAGCGACCAGTTCTCGTCGTCGACTTCGGGGCGCAGTACGCGCAGTTGATCGCGCGGCGCGTGCGCGAATCCAGTGTCTACTCGGAAGTGGTACCGCATACCGCGACCGTGGAGGAGATCGCCGATCGGCAGCCGCTGGCGGTGATCCTGTCCGGCGGCCCGTCCAGCGTGTACGCCGAGGGCGCGCCGCAGCTCGATCCGCGGCTGTTCGACCTCGACATCCCGGTCTTCGGCATCTGCTACGGATTCCAGGCGATGGCGCAGGCGCTCGGCGGCACGGTCGCGCACACCGGCACCCGCGAGTACGGCCGCACCGAACTGAACATCGACGGCGGCGTCCTGCACGGCGGACTGCCGACGGTGCAACCGGTGTGGATGAGTCACGGCGACGCGGTCACCGATGCCCCGGCCGGTTTCGAGGTCACGGGGACGACGGCCGGTGCGCCGGTCGCCGCCTTCGAAGATCGCGCCCGGCGGCTGGCCGGTGTGCAGTACCACCCGGAGGTGCTGCATTCGCCGCACGGCCAGCAGGTGCTGAGCCGGTTCCTGCACGAAATCGCCGGCATCCCCGCGGCCTGGACCCCGGCCAATATCGCCGACGCGCTGGTCGAGCAGGTGCGTGAGCAGATCGGCGACGGGCACGCGATCTGCGGGCTGTCCGGCGGAGTGGATTCCGCGGTGGCGGCCGCGCTGGTCCAGCGGGCCATCGGCGACCGGCTGACCTGTGTGTTCGTCGACCACGGTCTGCTGCGGGCCGGTGAGCGCGAGCAGGTGCAGCGCGACTTCGTCGCCGCGACCGGGGCCAAACTGGTGACCGTCGACGCGGTGGAGAAGTTCCTCGGTGAGCTGAAGGGCGTCACCGATCCGGAGGAGAAGCGCAAGATCATCGGCCGGGAGTTCATCCGCTCCTTCGAGGATGCGGTCGCCGAGGTCGTGAAGTCCACCGGCGAGGAGGACGGTCACGGACCCGCGGTCGAATATCTGGTGCAGGGCACCCTCTATCCGGATGTGGTGGAGTCCGGCGGCGGTTCCGGCACCGCCAACATCAAGAGCCACCACAATGTCGGCGGCCTGCCCGAGGACCTGGAATTCGAGCTGGTCGAACCGCTGCGACTGCTGTTCAAGGACGAGGTTCGCGCGGTCGGCCGCGAGGTCGGGCTGCCCGAGGAGATCGTTGCGCGCCAGCCCTTCCCGGGGCCGGGCCTGGCGATCCGGATCATCGGGGAGGTCACCCCGGACCGGCTGGAAACCCTGCGGCAGGCCGACGCGATCGCGCGTGAGGAGCTGACCGCCGCCGGTCTGGACGCGCAGATCTGGCAGTGCCCGGTGGTGCTGCTGGCCGATGTGCGCAGTGTCGGCGTGCAGGGCGACGGGCGCACCTACGGCCATCCGATCGTGCTGCGGCCGGTGTCGAGTGAGGACGCCATGACCGCGGACTGGACCCGGCTGCCCTACGAGGTGCTCGAACGCATCTCCACCCGCATCACCAACGAGGTGGCCGAGGTCAATCGCGTGGTGCTCGATGTGACGAGCAAGCCGCCGGGCACCATCGAATGGGAGTGAGCGGCTGTCTCGACCGATAGCGGAGAAGGGGCCTTCCGGCATCGGCCGGAAGGTCCCTTCTTCTTTCCATCTATGTTCGGGACGCTATTTCTTCCTTCGCGGTGAAATCACCAGGGCGATGCCCACGACCACCGCGACGCCCACCACGATCCAGCCCACCGGGACCGCACTGTGGAAGGGCCAGGAGGTGGGGCCGATGAAGGCCCAGACGCTGACCAGCAGGGCGAGTATTCCGGCCAGCAGCAGCGAGAACGACGGTCCGCGCCGAGTGTCGGTCCGAGTGTCGGCCGTTTCGTTGTCAGCCACGTTTCACCTCCGCGTTTCCGGCGTGGACATCGATGTCGAGAGTGAGAATCGGCCCGTCGGCCGGTCCGGTGGGCCCCTGTGGACAGGACACATCGCCCATGCTGGCGTTACAGGTGGCGTGCAGGCGCATCGATTCCGGCACCAGCACCCGGAAGTCGCCCATCTGCACATTCACGTGGACCGTGCGATTCTCGGTCAGGGGCAGTTGGCGAAGGTCGAGCGTGCCCGAGCCCATGGTGATCTTGTATTCCGGCGCCAGATCGGCGGCCGTGGCCGGGGTCCAGACATGGTCGCCCATGGCCCCGCGATCGAATTCGACCGGGCCGACCATCGAGGCGAGGATGACGAAGCCGGCCAGCGGCGCGAGCACGACCATCAAGCCGTAACCGCGGCGCAGGAAGGCTCCGACGATCAGGCCGAGGCCGACCACCGCCAGGGCGACCGCGCCGATTCGCGCGGGTGTCATCCAGTCCGCTCCGGCGGCGGCCACTGCGCCCGCGGCCGCTGCCGCCAGGACGGCCAGGCCGATCACCACCGGGGTGAGCCGGGACCGCGGCCGCTGTACCGGGACGAAGGCGACCGGGCGTTCCTGCGTGGGGGTGGGCAGGTCCCAGGCCATCGGCGCCACGCCGAGCGGATCCCAGCCTGCCGGAGTGGGCCCGATATGCGCCGGGTCCGGGATCGGGCGGGCCCCGCTCGGGCGCGGGCCGGGGGGAGGTGTCGGGG
>NZ_PYHT01000034.1:0-63278 GCF_003023875.1 Nocardia sp. MDA0666 | reverse complement strand
GGCCACGGCGGTCGCCGACGGCCTCGGCCTCGCGGAGCTGCCCGAACCGGCCCGTTGCGCGCGCGACTTCGTCAGCGACGCCCACGCACCCGGCAAGTTCACCCCTCACCCCAACGCCGGCCCCCGCCCCGACCCCGACCTCTCCCGCCTCCTCGAACCGAAACCCAAGAGCCGCAAACCCCTGATCCTCGGCGGAGTCGGCGCACTGGTCGCCGTGGCCTTGGCCGCCGGCATCGGAGTCTGGGCAACACAGGGCAATTCGGGCGGGACGGGGCCGACGACGACGTCGGCATCGGCGGCAGCGACGACGACCGTCACGGCCTACACGTCAGTGCCCCAAGCGCGGGCGGCGAATCCTGCGTTCGCGGGAAAGACCATCACCATGTTGGATGTGACCGGCGAGAAGACCTTCAGCGTCTATCTCGGTGGCACATCCCAATCGAAGTTCATGGAAGACCTCGGCTTCGTCTACAACCTGCAGTATCAGAAGAACGGCGACGAACCGTCTCCGCGCCCCATCACGGACCAGTACCCGGAACTCCAGGCGTCGGCCGACAGCTACATCCTCGCGGTGCGCAGCGATCCGAAAGCGGGCGGTGGAGGCCTGCTCGGCTTGCCGTACAGCATCGCGAGCGCGCGAGCGACGGTGATTCCTCTCGATGATCCCGTTGCAGTATCCGCCATGAGGAACTGGACTCCGACGTCGGAGCAGACCCTGTTGGAAAAACTGGTGCCGATTCTGCACAACCAGGTGAAATAGGCCCGACGTCGAAGGTCTGTGCCGGTAACAGCCGTCCACGACCTGCGGCTGGATCGTCAGGCCGCGCAAGATCCGAAAAACAAGGGGGGAGCAGTGAAATCACTGACCGTAGCCGCCAAGATCATCGCGGCGATCGGGCTGACCGCCGCCACCGCGATGCTGTCGGCGTGCGGAACCGACACGGACGCAACGAAAGTCACCGACCCGGTCGTCGATCTCGCACAACTTGACGTCGGTGGATACAGCACCAAGCCGGTCGACCTCGGTCTGCCCAAGAATATGTATGTCGCACGCTTCATGGAAGCCAACCGGCTGGGGAGCGTTCTCCCACTGCCGTATGAGGTGGATCCGAAGCTCACCGTGGGGCAAAGCTCCGGAACGCACGCATTCCTCGATGTCGGGCCGGAGTTCCACCTCAGCTCGATGTTTCGATGGCTTCACGAAGAGAATTTCAACGCCGTGACGAAGAATTTCGTCGGCGGATTCACCACCTTGGGAAGTTCCGACGAAGCCTACTCGCTCTCCTACGAACTCGCAGATTCGGTGCTCCTGTTCTCCGACGCCGAATCCGCTCGAAACGCGGCCGCTGAATTGTCGAAAGCCGACTTCTACGACGACGGAGCGGTTGAGCCGACGGCATTGGCAAAATATCCGGATACCGTTGCGAGATGGAAGCCGACGCAGCAAACGCTGGCAACGTGGACGGCCAACGACAAGTACGTCATAGTAACGATCGTCGAAAACTTCGAAAACAAGGAACTCGGCGTTTCGGATCTGCCGTCTCTCACAGATCTGGCGCAGAAGTCCATCGCCGCCACCACCGACAGGTTACGAGGGTTTACCCCCACACCGGTTGATCAGCTCATGAAGGTGCCAGTCGATCCGGATGACGTCCGCTCCCGAGCATTGCGCCGGCCCGAGGGAGATTCGTTTCAGAATGTGCCCGGCACTTTCGATCTGCATGGCGCTATGCAATTGATCGACGATCCGCAGGCTATCGAGAAGCTTTATCGAGACAACGGTGTAGACCGCGTCGCCTACGATGCCGGCGAGGTGGTACGTGCCAAGGACAAAGCGGCATCTGAGCGAATATTCGAGCTTCGGAGCGCTCCGGGCAAATTCATGCGCCGAGTGGATTCACCAAAGAACCTTCCGAACGCAAAATGCCTCAATTACAAAGGCCCGGATACGAACGTCCGATACTACTGTCACGTTCGATACGACCGGTATTCCGCTGTCGTTTGGTCGCAGCAACTTCGAGACGCGCAACAGCGGATATCGGCCCAGTACTCCATTCTGGCGAACAGCAAATAGGGGGATCGATCAATGCGAATTATGCGGGCATTCAGCTGCCTATCGGTGATTGTGGCGGTAGCGCTGACCCTCTCGTCGTGCGGATCGAGTGTCGGCGGAACTCCGACCCCGGCCGAGATCGATGTCCGGAAGCTGGATGTAGGGAGCTATTCAACAGACCCGATCGATCTTCAATTTCGATATATCCCGCAACTCTATTTCGGTAAAGAGATAGCCGCAATGCGGCTACTCGACAAAATTGCCATCGGTACCGAGATAGATCCCAGTCTCACAAGAAACAGTTCGGGCGCGATCGCGGAGGCGAACCAAGGATTGAACAAAGATATATCGCAAGGTTTCGTCACGGCCCTCGAACAGAACGGCATGCTATACGGAGTCCGGACCGACAAGCGTCAACGCAAGGAGACCGATCCGACCGACGGCGACGAGTTGGTCGATATGTCAGTCTACCAATTCCCGGACAAAGAGTCAGCCGCTGCGGCTGCCAAGGCCTTCGAAGAGGCCGACTTCGCAATAGCGCGTGATCAAAATCAGCCGGTCTGGTTGGAAAAGTACCCGAATGCGTTGTCACATTGGCGGCCCGGGATTCGGACGATCGGATCGAGGTTGGCCGAAGGGAACTACCTCTTGGATATCTTCGCCCGCACACCGCAGCCGGAACTCCCCCAGCTCACCTCACTCCTGGAGCATATCTACGACGTTCAGATTCCGATGCTGCGCGAGCTGCCACCACTGTCCAAGCGAGATATTCTGCACCTCCCATACGACCCGAACGGAATGCACCGCAAGACACTCGCAGCGAAAGGCTTCTACGGTCCTAGCCTGCTTACGGCGGGGTCCTTTACCACGCGTGGATTTCTCAATGTATCC
Organism: Nocardia sp. MDA0666; assembly: GCF_003023875.1. NCBI lineage: Bacteria > Bacillati > Actinomycetota > Actinomycetes > Mycobacteriales > Nocardiaceae > Nocardia > Nocardia sp. MDA0666. The sequence goes on along the minus strand of NZ_PYHT01000034.1, from coordinate 60,334 downwards.
AATGCGGACGGCAAGATATTGGCAGACAAAGGTAAGATCGAGGCGGTCTCGACAACCGAAGGATATACGACGCTCTTTCGCTCGGCGGATGCAGCCGGCGCGCAGGCGCTCGCTGAAGAGTTGCATCGCAGAGTGAAGATCTCAGTAGAACCTCCGCAGGGCGTTCCGGACGCATTCTGCGAGGAGAATACGGAAGTACAGGTGTTTACCGACAAGCGGTATCGCTGTGTCGTCCGGTATGGTCGATACGTCGGACGAGTGTCCAGCTCCCAGATCAAAGATGCGCAACAACGCGCCGCAGCGCAGTACGCGGTACTCGCAAATAGTTGGTAGAGAAATGATTACGGCGGAGACTTCGTGAAACGCGAACGGCCGCACATCCCGTTATCGGGATATGCGGCCGTTGCTGTCTCGGTTCCCGAGTACAGCTACGTTGTCAGCCAGCGATCAGCTTGGCCGCCAAGACGTCGGCGCCCTGCATCTGCTCACCGGCGCCGACAGTGTGGGCACCGAGTTGAGCCAGCGAAGCACTGAGCTCATCGGACTGCTGACGCCAATTCTGCTGCACGCTGTGGAACGCGTGGGCGGCATCACTACCGGTCCAGTGCGAGGTGATGAAGTCCTGGAACTTCTTTTCCATGTCCTCGAGCGCGGCGGTGATATTCATCGCCTCGTTCTTGATACCGCTACCGGCATCGTCGATGGTCCCGAAGTCGTAGGAAATCTGGCCGAAGTCACCCATCGTTCTTCTCCTTAGGGTCTTCTAGGAATGATGTGATGAACCGAGCGAGCTGGGTCGGTCAGGCCCAGTTGAGGCTGTCGGAGGTCTTCTGAAGAGTGCTCAAGTTGCCCTCTTCCATCTCCGCGTATTTCTTGCCGGCGCTCTCGAGATTCTGCGAATTCTGCATCAGCGCCTCGTTCATCTTGTTGGCCGAGGTCAAGAACTGATCGAAGGTGTTCTGGAACGCGGTTCCGGCGCCACCCTGGAACGCAGGACCCTGGAGGGTGGACGCATGATTGTGCGCGCTGGTAATCATGCGGCCGATCTCGTCGTGCTTGTCCTGCATCTCGCGGACAAAGTTCGCGAGTTGCTGCGCGTCGGCGTGAAAGGGCATCGTGGCTCCTTCTATCGGTCACCGCGGGCCGCGGCGAGGAATGGTCTTGTTCCTGCTAGTGGTTTGGACGCACGAGGTGCGTCCTCGGTTCCATCGTCATGTCCCGCGCATCGGCGCAGTTCGACAGTCGATCGCATGGCTGGAATGCCTGCGGTGTGGATGTCTTGCACCTCCCCCTCTCGTGTTGAACAGCCCGTGTGCCGTCAGTCGGTCCCGCTCAGCGATGAGCATCGCGCCCCCGAGCGTTCGCGCCCTGATCGGCCGGTGGTACCTGGGGCGACGGTCCTGCTGGATATCGCGCATCAGACGTTCACACTGTCCGGATTCTGAGCCTGCCATCTTCTGCGCGGAATTTCCAGCGCCTTCGGATTTTCCGCTGTGGCCGACGGTGATGACCTCGGCCACAGCGGTTTCGAAGCAGGCGCCGGTGGCCGTCATCAGGGGGCCGGGGACCAGGCCGTCTGGATCAGGCTGTTTCCGGAACGGGCCACCAATGTGCCGCGGCCGGGCGGCATTTCGCTGAGCCTGACGTTGCCGAGCAGCGCGCCCTCGTCCCGGTTGCCGCTCATCAGCAGGCCGATGGTGCCGATATCCTTCATCCGCCCGATCAGCGGCTCGTACAGCGCCCGTGACGCACCACCCGAGCGCCGGGCGATGATCAGATGGAAGCCGATGTCCTTGGCCTGCGCGAGATATTCGGTGAGGATCGACAACGGATTGCCGGACGGCGTCGACACCAGGTCGTAGTCGTCGACGATGACGTAGACCTCGGGGCCCGACCACCACGACCGCTCACGCAACTGCTGCTGAGTGATGTCGGGGCCGGGCATGCGGGCCTTCAGCACGCCGACCAGATCGCGCATCATCGTTTCCAGCATCTCCGCCGACGGCGCGTATCCCGCGACGTGGCGGCCTTCGACCACGCCGAGCAGCGTCCGGCGATAGTCGCCGATGATCAGCTTGGCGTTCTCGGGCGTATTCGAGGCGACGATGTTCAAGATGATGTTGCGCAGCACATTCGTCTTACCGCATTCGGTGTCGCCGAAGATCAGCACGTGCGGTTGCTCGGCCATATTGAGGAAGACCGGCGAGAGCTCGGATTCGTTGAGGCCGATCGGGATCTGCACGCACCGCGTGTACTGATCCACCGCGCCCGGCCAGCCGCCGAGCACGTTGTGCAGCAGTTCGTCGCGGTTGAGCACCTCGGGGAGCATGCGCACGCGGGGCGCCGGGCGGCCCGGGGTCGAGGCGACCAAGCGCTGCACGGCATCGGCGACACCGCTACCGAGGCTCTCGGGATTCGAATCCCCGTCCACGCGAGGCAGAGCCGTCAGCATGTGCAGGGCGTCGGGGGTCATACCGCGGCCCGGACGGCCCTGCGGCACCAGCGAGGCCACCTTGCGGCCGAGATCGGAATCCATCGGATCGCCCAGCCGCAGTTCGATGCGGGTGCCGATCTGGTCCTTGAGAGCGGGACGCGCCTCGGCCCAGCGGTTCAGCGCGATCACGATGTGCACACCGTACGAAAGACCCTGGGTGGCAAGGTTCATGATCGGCTGTTCGAGCGAATCGAAATCCTGGCGGATGGAACCGAAACCGTCGACGACCAGGAAGACGTCACCGAACGGGTCCTCGTGAGCGCCGGCCGCGGCGGGGCTGCTCGCCGGGTCGGTGCCGCGCAGGCGGCGGAAGTCGGCCATCGACTCGATACCCAGTTGGCGGAACCGCATTTCGCGCTGACGGACGATGGTCGTCATCTCGGAGATGGTGCGACGGACCTTGTCCACATCCAGGCGGCCCGCAACGGAACCGACATGCGGCAGGCCCTCCAGGCCGGACAGCGTGCCACCACCGAAGTCCAGGCAGTAGAACTGGACCTGTTCGGCGGTGTGGGTCAGCGACATGCCCATGACCAGCGAACGCAGGGCCGTGGACTTGCCGGACTGCGGACCGCCCACGACGGCGACGTTGCCGCGGGCGCCGGACAGGTCGACCACCATGGGATCGCGACGCTGGTCGTACGGGCGGTCGACGATGCCGATCGCGGTGCGCAGACTGGCCACCGGGTTGTATTCGCCGGTGAGGATCGAGCGCGGAATGAGCTGATCGAGGGTCGGCGCCGCGTCCAGCGGCGGCAGCCAGATCTCGTGGGCGGTGCGACCGTGGCCCTGGATGCGCGCGACCAGCATGCCGAGGTTGGAGATCTTCTCCGCGCTCTCGTCCTGCTGCGCCTCTTCGACCGCACTGGGCTCGGGCGGCAACGGAATCCGGTCGCTCTTGCGGAACGCGACATGGCCCGCGACGAAAGGCCGGGCGTGGATATCGATTTCGCCACCGACGATGCCGGCCTGGGTGACCTCGCGCTGGGCGCCCCCGCCCACATACGCGCCGGAAACGTAGGAGGCCTGGAAGCGCTGGATCTCGCCGGAGTCCGACTTCAGATATCCGCCGCCGGGGCTGTTCGGCAGATTGTAGGCATCCGGCACACCGAGCACCTGACGAGATTCGTTGGCCGAGAACGTCTTCAGGCCGATGCGGTAGGACAGATGCGATTCCAGGCCCTTGAGCTTGCCCTCCTCCAAACGCTGGGATGCCAGCAGCAGATGGACGTGCAGCGATCGGCCGAGGCGACCGATCATGACGAACAGTTCGGCGAAATCCGGGTGCTGGCTGAGCAATTCGGAGAATTCGTCGAGCACGACGAAAAGGGCAGGCAGCGGATCCAGATCGGCGCCGGCCGCACGCGCCTTCTCGTATTCGGAGACGTTGGCGAAGTTACCGGCCTGCCGCAGCACCTCCTGGCGGCGGTTCATCTCACCGGCCAGCGCGTCCTTCATACGATCGACGAGGTCGGCCTCTTCCTCGAGGTTGGTGATGACGGCGGCGACGTGCGGGACGCCCTCCAGGCCGAGGAAGGTCGCACCACCCTTGAAGTCGACCAGCACCAGGTTCAGCTGGTCGGGCGAATGCGTCGCGAGCAGCGAAAGCACCAGCGTGCGAAGGAATTCCGATTTACCCGAACCGGTGGCGCCGATGCACAGGCCGTGCGGGCCCATGCCGTTCTCGGCGGCCTCCTTGATGTCGAGGTAGACCGGCAGGCCGTCGGCCCCCACACCGAACGGGACCCGCAGCCGGTCCCGGCCGTAGCGCGGTTTCCACCCGTTCTCCGGGTTGAAGGTGCCGATGTCACCGAGCCCCATGAGTTGTGCCCACGAGCTGATGACCTCGGCGTTCTCCTCGACCACGGTGTCGCCACCGCGCTGGACGGCCGCCACCCGGAAGGGGGCGAGGCGGCGCGCGACCTGTTCGGCCTGCCGTGCGCTGATGCGGTCGATGAGGGCGAAGCGTTCCATATTGCCGGTGGCGCCGCGGCCGACGCATTCACCGTTCTCGACGACCATCTGGATGCCGCGCGAAACCGCCAGGCGCGGAGCGTAACTGCACAGATCGATGATGGTGACGCCCTCGTAGCCGGATTCCCGCAGCGAATCCTCTTCGGCCTCGAGCAAGCCCCCGTCGACGATGATGACGATGTGGACCAGATTCTGATTGGCCGGCTGGTTGCGCGAATAGCGAACCCGGTTGTGCAGCAAGGGGTTCAGACCGTCCGCCAGTTCGCGGACGGAACCGTAGACCATGCGCTCGGTGCCCACGCCGTCCTGGGAATCCGGATGCTGGGTGTGCGGGAGCCATTTGGTCCACTCCCATTCGGCGGCGGTGTCGGGACCACAGACCACGGCGACCAGAACCTGGTCCGGCGCCTGAAACATGCACAGCTGCAACAACATCGCGCGGGTCATATCGCGCGCCTGAGCACGGTCGCCGTTGAGCTGGATGGTGGCGAAACCCTTGACCGCGATGGCGGTGGGCAAATCGGGAACCGTGGAATGTGTACGCACGAAACGACGCAGCGATACGGCCGCGATCGGCTCGAGTTCCTCGACGGGGCCGGTTTCCGGCGAGACCAGGCGGGTGGCCAGGCGCTGACCGCCCAGGCCGATGCGTGCGTGGCAGAAGTCCTTGTCCCCCGGACGACGTTCCCACATGCGGCTGGTTCCGGCCAGCATCCACACCAAACCCGGTTCGGGATGGCTCCATTCGACCGCCGCGCGCTGCTGGGAGGCGGTCTCGTCGACATCCTTGCGGACCTGGTCCAGGTAGCGCAGATAGTCCTTGCGGTCCTCGTTGGCCTCGGCGGCCTTCTGCCCCTTACCGCCCTGACCGGCGAACATGCCGACCATGGAGAAGACCATCATCATCGGGAACATCATGCTCATCGGGTTGGAGGCGATACCTCCACCGCGGGTGAACATGATGGCCATCATTCCGACCATGCCGACGACCATGACGACGGGCATCAGTTTGCCCATCAGACTGCCAGGTATCGCGCGTGGAATCTCCGGCGGCGGTTGCAGTGTCACTTCGCCGCCCGGTGACCTCGGAACCTCCCGGCGCGCACGACGCTGGAACCTGACAGTGCTCATCGACGGAAGATCCCCCTTCGGCGGCTGTACTGCGGACTCAGTGTAGAGGCAGCGGCCGACATGTCGTACAGTTCGACCAGCATTCTGCACGGATCGGCCGCGCGACCGCAAACCGGAGCGCATGCTGAAACACCAGGTAGAGACGGAGTTGGGGGAAGCGTGACGCACGCGCGACTGGACCATATCGAAGAGGATTCGAGCCGCGGAATCGTCCGGGCGCCCGATCTGGCGCGGGTGACCATTCTGGCCAAGCACACGCAGGTCGATATGGCGATTCCGGTCGACGTTCCGGTCGCCCTGGTCATTCCGAGCGTGGTCGACATGGTGGCGCAACACAGTCGCACCAACGACTTCGACAACGGCGGCGAGCAATTCCAGCCGGCCGAGTGGGTACTCGCGCGGATCGGGCAGCCGCCGTTCTCCAATTCGCTGAGCCTCGGCGAACAGGGTGTCCGCGACGGCGAACTGCTCATGTTGGAAAGCGCCGATCATGTGGCGCCGAGCCCGCTGTTCGACGACATCATGTACAACGTCGCGATTGCCGACACCGACCACTTCCGCAGCTGGTCACCGCAGGTCGCGCGGATCACCGGCGCAATCATCGCGGTACTGACCATGCTCGCCGGCTGCACAGGCCTGCTGGCCGCGCCGGATGCCATGGCGGGCTGGATCACCGGGTCGATCGCCGCCGTGCTCACCATCCTGCTGGTCGTGGCGGGCACCGTGATGAGCCGCATGTACGGCGATACCGGGTCGGCGCTGGTACTCGGCGGGTGTGCGCTGCCGACCGCGTTCGCCGCGGGCATGTTGATCGTGCCGGACCATTACGGCTGGGCGAATCTGCTGCTCGGCTCGGTACTCGTCGGCGCGACCGCACTGCTCGCCTGGCGAGTGAGCGGCGTCGGCTTGGCGCTGTTCATCGGCGCCACAACACTTTCCGTCTTCGCGATCCCGGCCGCGCTGGTCGGATTGCTCACCGATCAGCCGGTGAAGGCGATCGGCGGTGTGGCCGCGGCCCTCGCGCTCGGGGCTCTGTCGCTGGCCCCGCGAGTCTCGATGCTACTCGCGAAACTGCCACTGCCGCCGGTACCTTCGCCCGGCACCCCGATCGATCCGACCGAGGACGATCCCGATGATCACCGCGCGCTGCCCACGATGGACGTGCTGCGCACGAAAGCCGAACGGGCACGGATGTATCTGGCCGGTCTGGTCGGCGCGACCATACTGGTCACCGCCGTCGGCGCGCTGGCGGCCACCGATCCGACTGCGGACAGCCCGTACTGGCCGGGCATCGCGCTGGCCCTGGTGTGCGCGGTGGTGCTGATGTTCCGCAGCCGCACCTATGTGAGCGCCGAGCTGGCCGTGGTACTGATCTCCGGTGGAGCCGCCATCCTGCTGATCATGATGGTCGGCGCGGCCTTCGTGGTGGAACAGCCGCTGGCGGTCTTCGGCGCGGCCATGGTGATGCTGATCGCCGCCCTGATCCTGGGCACGATCGTGCCGAACCAGTCGGCGACCCCGCCGATGCGCCGCGCGGTCGAACTGCTGGAATACGCGTTCGTGGCGGCCGTGCTGCCGCTGGTGTTCTGGGTGGCCGACCTCTACACGCTCGTTCGATCGCTCTGAGTCGCGCATGAATCCGAAAAGGTTCGGGCAGCGCGTTATTCGCGTCGCGGCGGTGGCCGCTGTCGTGGGGTTGAGTGCGTCGGTGGGTGCCGGGTCGGCGGTGGCGGATCGTCCGCCTGCGATCGATCCAGGGCTGATGCCCCAAGGCCCCCCGATGGGACCGCCCGTCGTTACCGAGCAGGGTTCCAACTCTCCGTGCGCGAATACTCTGACCGGAGGCGACGGCCCGACAGTGCCCGATGCACAGCGAGCCCTCGGGATCGAGAAGGCCTGGCAGTTCTCCAGGGGCGCCGGGCAATTGGTCGCAGTCATCGACACCGGCGTTGCCCCCAATCCACGGCTACCCGGTTTGATCGGAGGCGGCGATTACGTCTCACATGGAGACGGCACCGAGGACTGCGACGCGCACGGGACGTTCGTCGCAGGGATCATCGCGGCCAGTCCGGTCGCAGGTCAAGGATTCGCGGGCGTTGCTCCCGACGCTCGAATTCTCAGTATCCGCCAATCCTCTTCGTACTTTCAGGAGAAGGGCGCCAACCGCGACAAGGGCCCGGATGCCATGCCCGAGGGGTACGGCTCGACGCAAACCCTCGCGTGGGCGGTAAGACACGCGGTGGATATGCACGCCACCGTCATCAATATGTCGTTGACGGCGTGCAAGCCGGTATCCGAACATCTCGAGGATCGTTCGCTCGGTACGGCAGTCCAGTACGCCGCCCAGCACGATGTCGTCGTGGTCGCTGCCGCCGGAAACACCGACAAGGACTGCAAGAACGCGAAGAATCCGGTGCTCGACCCGCTGGACCCGACGGCAGATCCGTGGAGCAAAATCGATTACGACGTCTCTCCCGCACGCTACGACGACTACGTACTTGCTGTTGGCTCGGTCGATTCGAACGGTCAAGCATCGAAGTTCACGGTTCCCGGACCGTGGTTGGGCGTGGCCGCACCAGGTGAGAGTCTCATCTCCCTCGATCCGCGTTTCAGCAGCGCAGGGAGCAAGAGCACAGCAACAGGCAAAGTCGATATGCAGGGGAATCGTGAACAAATCACCGGAACCAGTTTCGCCTCACCATATGTCGCCGGTTTGGCAGCGCTGGTCCGAAGCCGATTCCCGGAGCTGAGCGCCCCCGAGGTGATCAAGCGCATCGAGGCCACCGCGCACGCACCGGCCGAAGGCTGGAATCCCTATATCGGCTACGGAGTGATCGACCCGGTAGCCGCCCTCACCGATCAGGTTCCCGCCCAGCTCCCGCCGAAGGCCCAGCACCCGGTCGCGTCCCGCCAGCTTCCGGTCCCGGCGAACCCGCCGGCACCGGACCACACCGCCCGCAATGTGGCGCTGATCGGTTCCGCGGTCATCGCCGTCATGTGCATCCTCGGTCTCCTGGCCTCGTTTCCGATCCGCCGGAAGTTTCAGCCCCGGGACAAGTAGACGTGTGGCCGCGAAGAGAGTTCTCTTCGCGGCCACACGTCTCAAGCTGAACTCGATGCCTTCCGCAAACCGGCCCGCCGAACCGTTGTGCCGTTGAGATGACGGCCCGTAGTTGCGGATGCACGGACCTTAACCGGCGGTATGGGTCGGTGGATAGAAGTTCTGTGGCCCCTCCGGGTTGTTGTAATCAACAGACGTGCATCCAGATCGTTCCTGTGGGTGAGCACGCACACAATCATCGTAAGTCGGATACCACTCCGGCTGGGCTTCGGCAATTCCTGCCGAACCAACAACTACGCCGGCAGCGATACCGATTCCTACGATCGCGTTTCTAATCATTTCTTATCTCCTGAGTTGCAGTGGATACAGCTGACCGGGAATTGCAGTGAGCACGGCTGAAATGCCGCTGCTACAGCGAAAGCACCCCCCTTAAGTCAAACCGAGCCGAGTCTTCCGGGGCCGCAACAATTCCGAGCGGCTAGCGTCGCCGCTTCGGAGGCTCCTTCGAGAGGTCGCCATCCCCTTGGCATCTGGAATCGATGACGCCCAATGCCGCGTTGTTCTCCCGCGCCACGTCGTCCACTTCCTCTATCCGGTAACGGATTTGGCGGACGCTGTCTGCATACGTCCCGGCGATCCGCTCCATCTTCTCGGCCCAGTTCATGCGCTCTTCACCTCCGGAACGGAGCTCCCAGTTTCGGATGCTTCTGCATCAGACGGCGTTGTGTCCGATCGGGTCGTCCACAGGTCACCGAAACGAGAATCCTCGGATAGCGCATTGGGCGTGCCCCCATCAGCGGCGTCGATGAAATCTGGCTCCTCCTGTCGAATCGACGCACCGTACTGGATCTTCGGCCGATGCTCCGTCTCTCCCTCGGAACGTGCCGCAGCGCCGTGCATCCCACCGAAGAGTCCACTCGGCGACATCAGCGGAGAGGTGTTCGCTGCCGTAGAAGCGGCCGGCGAATACGAGGTCGCCACAGTTCGATTGGCTGACGCCTGATCCGGAATCGGCCTTCCCTCGTTACCCGCAGTTCCGTTTTTCGGAGGCGCGCCATCCTGCGCTGGACCGGTTGGGTGGCCGGCTTCGCCCGTCGTAGCGGCTTGGCTTCCTGCGTTACTCTGCGCCGACGGCGGTTTCGGCTGACCGTGATCCTGCGGACCACCGTGGCCGCCGCTGCTCTGCTGCCCCGAGCTCGAGTGTTGCTCGGCGGCCTCGCCGGGATGGCTGTGGTGATCGATCAACTTGTCGATGCGCTCCGCGGCGTCGACTCCCTCCTTGACCAGTCCGGTGATCCCGTCGGAACCGACGACGGACTTTAACACCTCACCGAAGTCCTTTGCCGTCTCTCCCACAGCCTTCAACGGGTCGCCGATATGGGTCAAGATATCGGGAATCTTGCCGGTGATTTGACTCGCTGCGGTCAGCACGTTGGCGATGTCTCCCGGACGCCACTCACCAACTTTGCCCATATCGGTGACGGATGTCGGCGTCTTTGCGGGCTCGGTCGACGGCGACTGCTGAGTCGGCGAACCTTGTCCCTGCTGAGTCGGCGTCGTCTTCGATGCACCGTCGTTGCCCTTTGCGGGGGCGGACGACGAGACGGGTGTAATGAGAGTCCCCTGTCCCGGCGGCGTATCGCCGGCCGGCGCGGAAACCGAGGTGACCACCGGCTTCGAGGTCGACTGACCCGATACATCCGACATCGGCGCCGTGGAGGTACCCGCCGGTGCGGTCGATGTCAGCGCGGCCGCCGGCGTCACCGACATACCGCCGAAGAGCGCCTGCGACACATCCCCCGGCTTTCCGGCTTCCAGGCTGGTGGCCGCGGACGGCTGGCCGTTCGGTCCGGTATACGGCGAAGACCCCAGACTTTCCAACGCTGCCGCCAACTGGTCGTACACACCGGTTACGGCGGTATGGGTGGCATCGGTCAACGCGGTGAATGCGGCTATCTTTCCATCCAGCGCTGGGACGAATACGTTGTCGAGCCAGCGCTTCGAGTAGGTGGCCGGGTCGTCGGCCGCGCCGATTTCCGGAAGGATGTCGCGCACCTTTGTGCGGTGCTCGTCGACATCCGCCGCACCGCCGAAATCACCGCGCGCATAAGATATGACCTTATCGATTTGGTCAGCCGACTTCCCCGCGAGTGTGTTGGTCGAGAAATCGGTGCGGACGGCATCCGCCTTGGTGCGCACCACATTCTCCAACTGCTCGGCGGCCGCCGACAACGCTCGCGCGATACCGTCGAGGTTGTCGTGCTCCTTGCCGATCTGATCAGCCACCCGCTGCACCATCTGGGCGGCGTTGTCCGCTCCCGTAGAACCGCTCCAGCGGGAGGGTAGCTCACGCAGACGGACCCGCTGGTCTTGGATTGCGGCACCGATAGCGCCATTGAGCTCCTGACCGATCGCCGTGCCGATGGCCCGCAGCGGCTCGACATCCATCCCCCGCTGCTGATCGTAGCGAGCCGTCAGCGTCGCCTCGTTGCCACCGGACGGATCGGCACCGGTCCATGCCTTGTACCGCGGGATGAATGTGCTGAAGAAGTTCAGACCCTCTTTGCCGGAATCGAGCAGCTTGTCGATTCCGGTGTTCGACGAATCTCCGTGCCTCATATGTTCACACTGTTCTGCGCGATCGCCGCGCCCGAGCCCTGGTCGACCTGGCCGTTCGTCACCGCAGCCTGTCCCACCGCCGCACCGGTGTCGTTGACACAGTTGGCCCACATGAACATCCGCCTGGAAAGGCCCTCCAGTCCGCGAGAGACCTGTTCACCGCGCGCGGTGTAGTGACTACCCGCATCGGTGGCATTGAACTCTTGCACTGCTCCGGACAACATGCGCGCACTGTCGTTCAGCTGCTGGGCAGACCTCTGCAGATCGCTCGAAATTGCCTGCACTGCAGGCACATCCATGTACAACAAGATCCCCCGAAAAGTCAGATGGCGCAACTTGCAGCTACAAGCCGCGCCACACAGCCATGCACGCCGATTCTAACTGTACCAACTGAAATAGCAAGTGCTAGAGCAGTTCTCACGGCAGTGGCAGGCCCGGTGGGGCGAACACCGCCTTACTAACCACTCCTTCAGTACGGCAAGCCCTGAACCAATGGCGCTACCTGTGCCCCTCAGCTGCCGCTACCGCCGCCTCGACGACCGCAGTCGATACAGCCACCGCGTCCGTCAGCCCAGCGACTGCTTCATCGGGGGTGTCTTGGATGGAGTCAGGGACTACATCGGCAATGTGGAGAACGGCCTCCGATTCGGTAACGCAGATTCGAAGGTTGTAGTTACCCTTGTCGAGGACCTTCAATGTCCGAGCTGCAAGCTTTTCGAGTCATTATTTCGGTCGTTCTTCTGGCATTAACACAACGCCTCGCCTCAACGGATCCAGCCGCGATTGACGCGAAGCGAATCACTCAAAGATGGAAGTCGGAATTTTCGTCACGTATCGAAACGCCGAAGCATCAGTGACAAATCAATGCATTGATGGACGCAACTTCAACCCACCTTTATCACATTACGAGCGCTGTCTCTGCGACGTATTCATGGAAGCTGTCGAGCGATTTCGCCAAAAGTAGAGACAGCTAGATACTCCCAGCCATGATCTTCCCCTCCCGCGCAGATGACGCTCCAACTCCCCTTGGGCGATCATGAAAACTATTGCACCATAAGCTCGTTCATGGAAAAAGCTGCGAATCTCGTTGCCTGAGAGCACGTCCTGAGCGAAGCAGGCGGATGTATGCCGGCGACGACACCGTGCAGTGAGTCGGCATTCGAGGGTGCTGAATGCAGAGGTGACGCGCTTGGGATTGGATCGCCACGGCCGCAAGAGCGTTGCGAGCGCCGCCATTTCGGCGACGCGCGGCGGGTGACAATCACCGCGGCTCGCCGAACCGCCAGCGGGTCGCCCCGCCCGGCTCGACCGTCGACAGCGCCGTCGCCGCGTGCGGCACGATGCGGTAGACGTACCAGGGCGGCGGGCCGGCCGACGGTGCGCTGAAGTCGGCGGTCAGGGCCGCGCCGGAATCGTCGACCCGGCACGGCCACCCCTCACCGGCCCAGTCGGCGGCCCGCTGCGCTACCGTCGCCGGGTCGGTGACGCGTTCGGCGGTGCCGTTCACGCTGAGGTCGAACGTGTCCAGCGCGACGCTGAGCGTGCAGCGCTGATCGCGAGAGATATTGCGGGCCTTGCGTGTTCGCGGCCCGGTTTCGAACCAGAAGGCACCGTCCACCCAGAGGGCGCCCACCGCGGTGACATGTGGGCTGCCGTCCGGATCGATCGTGGCGAGCCAGCAGGTGTGCCGATCGGGGCCACCCGTCCCGGGCGCCTGCGGGAATCCGGCGTTCAGACCGGCCACGACGGCGGACCAGTCCAGCGGATCGAGGTCGTACAGTTCGGCGAGGTTGGTCGTCTGCATGGTGTTGTGACGAGGCGCGGCCGCCGTATTCATCGCCGGGCGCGCCGTCAATTCGTCCGTTATAGGCGATATGCCCTGGTCGGCGGGGGTGAATCCGTCCAAGATCGACACGGGCAGCGCGGCGATGACTCAGTATTTCTGACAGCGGCGGTCCAGCGGTACGGCCGTCGCGGGTCGTCGCACGAGGGGCAGGAACAGCCATGACAGTCGCCGGCAGGCAACGTCTCACTCCCGATCAGCGCAATTCGTTCATCGCGGCCCAATTGGGCTGGACGATGGACGCCTTCGATTTCTTCCTGGTCGTCTTCGTCTATGCCGATATCGCCGCGTCCTTCGATATGCCGAAATCCGACGTCGCGTTCATCACCACGGCGACACTGATCATGCGGCCGGTGGGCGCGCTGTTGTTCGGCCTCTGGGCCGACCGGGTGGGCCGGCGCATTCCGCTGATCGTCGACGTCGCGTTCTATTCGGTGATCGGGTTCCTGTGCGCGTTCGCACCGAATTTCACTGTGCTGCTGATACTTCGGCTGCTCTACGGCATCGGCATGGGTGGCGAATGGGGACTCGGCGCGGCGCTGGCGATGGAGAAGATCCCCGCCGAGCGGCGTGGCTTCTTCTCCGGACTCCTGCAGGAGGGCTACTCGTTCGGCTATCTGCTCGCGTCACTGGCCTCGCTGCTGGTGATGAACTGGCTCGGCCTGTCCTGGCGGTGGCTGTTCGCGCTCTCGGTGATTCCGGCCCTGATCATCCTCGTGATCCGGACCCGGGTGGGTGAATCGGAGGCGTGGGAGAGCAGCCGGGAACGTATGCGGCTCACCCAGACCTCGTTGCGTGACGTGGTGATGAATCCGGTCGTGATCCGCCGCTTCGCCTATCTCGTCCTCCTGATGACCGCGTTCAACTGGATGAGCCACGGCACCCAGGACATCTACCCGACCTTCCTGTCCGCGATCGACAACGGCGGCGCGGGATTGTCCTCGGCGACCGCGAAATGGATTGCGGTGGTGTACAACATCGGCGCCATCATCGGTGGTCTGGTGTTCGGCAGCCTCTCGCAGAAGTACGGCCGCCGCTACACCATCATTTTCTGCGCACTGCTCGGACTGCCGATCGTGCCGTTGTTCGCCTATTCGACGACCGCGGCCATGCTGTGCCTGGGATCGTTCCTGATGCAACTGGTCGTACAGGGCGCCTGGGGTGTCATACCGGCACATCTGACCGAACTGTCGCCCGACGCTATCCGCGGCTTCTACCCGGGCGTGACCTACCAGCTGGGCAATCTGCTCGCCTCGCTCAATCTGCCGATCCAGGAGCGGGTGGCCGAGAGCCACGGATATCCGTTCGCCCTGGCCGTCACCATCGTCCCGGTGTTGATCGCGGTGGCCTTCCTGACGCTGATCGGCAAGGAGGCCAAGGGGATTCGCTTCGGCACGAACGAGAGCGCGCTACCCGAGACGCCCGCCCGGCAATAGCCGGGTCCGGCTAGTTCTGCGGTTGCTGCGCCGACTGGTCCTGCTTGGAACGCACCAGCTGCTTGGCCGGATTCGGGTCCGGCGCCACGCCGTCATGGGCCACCATCGCCTCCTGACGGCCGAGCGTCGGACCGGCGGCGAGCAGGCCGACGATCTGATACGGCGCGAGTTCGGGCTTGGCCTTGTCGGCGTCCATCCCCAGGGCCTTCTGCGCGGCGGCGTCCTTGATGCCGTAGCGCACCCCGGTGTCGGCGATGTAGAACATGCTGTCGCGGCGCTGGCTGTCGGCCTCGATACCGGTGGTCTGGACGAAGAATCCGGAGCCGGGCGTGGAGTAGAAGGCATCCACGTTCGGACCCGAACCGTCGGCCTGGGCCAGCGGCGTGGTCTGCGCACTGTCGGGGATCGGCAGCGAATGTCCGGTCAGGACAGCCAATTCCGCGCGCTTACTGCCGTCGGCCTTGTCGGCGGCACCGGACAGCGGCTTCCACGACATGCATTCGATCGGCTGGTCCTTGGGGTCCACGACGGTGGGCGGCCGTGCCGGATACTGCTGCACCGGAAGCTCGTTCGACACCGGCGCCTGAGTGCTGTCGAACTGGCTGATCTCCGGATGATCCGAAGCGGTCGGATTCGAGTTGCGGATGATGTCGGCGGTCAGCGGCGAAATGGCCTGCAGACCGTCGCGCAGGACCACGTAGGACTGATCCTTGGTCTCCACATGCACCACATCGCCGATGCGGTGGTTGTTCAGCGGATAGCCCGGCGTACCGCCCGGATCGGTGATCTTCGGCGGGACGATCGGCAGCACCTCGGGCACCGCGTTGAGCAGGCCGGCGCTGATCGGCCGCGGCGTCATTCCCCGAATGCCCAGGGCCTCGGTAACTTTCGGATCGTTCATATCGACCCGCGCGCGCTGATTGTCGTAGATCAGATAGGCGGCGTCGCGCCCCTGCACCAGCAGTGCCTTACCCGAATCCAGCTTGGCGGCCTTGGAACCCAGCGACGGATCCCCGGCAAGCACCGTCGTGGTCAGGTCACGGCTGCCGTCGTTCTTCAGCTCGTCGCAGATCGACCAGGCGCGGCCTTTGCCGCTGCTGTCGAAGTTCAGCGAGGACGGCGCACCCGGAATGCCGATCAGCGCCCCGCGCGGCTTCTTCGCCAGCTCGGATTCCTTGATGGACACCGCTTTTGCCGGTTCACCGACCGCGAGCCGCGCCGACGCCAGATTCAACGACGGGTGCACGACACCGTCGATGACGGCGTAGACCGCGCCGGAATCCTTGCCCAGCAGGATCTTGTTGTCGCCGATCGAGCCCTGCGGCCGCAGCAGCGCGAGCACACCGCAGCCGGCCAGCGCGACGACACCCAATACCAGTCCCGCGGCATAGGCGCGCGACTGCGAGCGCATCGGATCGTGCAGCATCCGCACGTCCCGGCGTACCAGGGCATGCTCCATTCGCCTGACCAGGAAGCGATAGCCGCTCACCTGCCAGCGCGTAGTGGGCTTTGAAGGCATGAGTCCTCCCCCGAACAGTGCTCGCGTTCGCCCAACACAGTACAGTTCAGCAGGACTGAAGTTCAGCTCGGCCATCGAGGAATCGGCCGACACCGGGTACTTGGGGGACGACGATGGCCGAATCCAGCGGCACCAACAGCCGCCCGCTCCTCGGACGGATCTCGCTGCCGAATCTGCTGGCCGCACAGTTATTGGGGCTGGTCGTCGGGCTCGTCGTGCTCGCGGTCGGCGTACCCGGCTGGTACGCACTGGGTGCGGCGGTCGTGGCCGGTCTGGTGCTGCTCGTCCCGATCGGCAAGCGCACCATCGCCTCGTGGATCGCGACGGTGTGGCGCTACGTCACCCGCCAGGACTACGACCTCGGCGATACCGTCGATTTCCGTGGCCCGGACGGTCGTTCGCTCGGTCTGTACTGGGAGGGCAGCCGCGTGGTCGCCGTCGTCGAGGTGCTGCCGCCCAAGGGCGGTCTGACCCGCATCGACCGCAACACCGTGCACGCCTCGCATCTGCTGCCGTTGCCCGAGCTGGCACAGTGCCTGAGCCAGCACGACATCCTGCTGTCCGGTATCGACATCATCAGCCACGGCCACCGCAGCCGCTCCGGCACGCCCGCGGGACCGATCTACGAATCGCTGCTCGGCCCGCTGCCCGCGACGGCGCACCGAACCGTCTGGCTCGCAATCAGTTTCGACGCACTGGCCTGTCCGGAGGCCGCGGCGCGGCGCGGCGGCGGTACGGAGGGCGCGGGCCGGGCGGTCACCATCGCGACCCAGCGCATCGTGCGCGCCCTCGAGGACGCCGACTGCGCGTCCCGCGTGCTCACCGCGCCCGAGATTCGAAAGGCCGTGTGGCAGATCAGCGCCGGGGTCGACCCGCGGGCGCTGACCCACCGCTGGCGCTACGCGGAACTGGGCAACAGCGTGAACATCGGCGCGGCGGTCGATCCCAGGCAGCTGGGCTCGGATCTGCTGGCACAGCTGTGGGTCGCGCCGTCGCGGGGCACCACGGTCGCGGTCCGCCTGCGGCCGGGAAGTTCACCCGAGACGGTGAACATCGGCGCGGCCTGGCGATTGACCGCCCGGGAGCTGCCGGAGAAGACCAAGCGCAAGGGCATGGTGTCGCTGAGCGGCCGGCATCGCCAGAGTCTGCTCGCCCACCTGCCGATCGCCATCCCGGGCGTGGACGACACCGTCCCGATGAGCCAGTACCCGATCGACGTCGTCGGCGTCCTGCATCTGCCCTCGTCGGGCTGTGGTCAGCTGATCGGCTCCGACGAGGACGGTAACGGTGTCGCGGTTCGCCTTGTCGGACAGGGTATTTCGACCGTCTACGTGGCGGGCGAGTTGTATCTGGCGCAGCAGCTGGTGTTCCGGGCGCTGGCCGTCGGCGAGCGCATCCTCATCCGTACCGATCGCCCGCACGCGTGGGAGCAGCTGGTCACCACGATCGGCAATCCCGAGCGGCTCACCATCGCGGTGGAAACCCATCAGAGCGACGCCGGATTCACCGCGGCCGTGGTCGACGGTGTGCTCGCGCCCGCCCCGCATGCCGGCGTGACCACGATCTACGTCACCGGCGATCCGATGGGCTGGCCGGCCACCAACCCGGATCTGTCCATTCACCAGCCGGGCGCGATAGGCAACCATGTGGTGATGCGGACCGGAACCACCCAGGTCGATCTGACGCTGGTCTCGATTCCTCGGGAAACGACCTACATCGGCAGTCCGCGGGGCCGCCGCCTGATGCCGCAGCAGGATCCCCGGCAGCGAATGGCACAGTCGCACAACTAGTTTCGCCGGACTCCTCGACCGGCACACAGACCGACGGCGCGCCGGAACCGGCTCAGCCCGGATACGGGTCGGTTCTGCGCGCCGTGCGCAGATGGCGCGCCCACCACGCCCATTGCCGCAGGAGCCGCTGCGCGGCGTCGACCGCGGCGCCGTCGGCGGTATTGCCGTCCGCGTCGAATTTGCGTTTGGCCTCGTGAAAACTCACGCTCTCGCGCAGCGACACCATGTGGATTTCCGCGACGACCTGGCGCAATTGCTCGATCGCTCGCAGGCCGCCCGACAGGCCGCCGTAACCGACGAATCCGATGGGCTTGGCCCGCCACTCACGCTTGGCGCTGTCGAGCGCTGTCTTCAGCGAGGCGGGATAGCCGTGGTTGTACTCGGAGGTCACCGCGATGAATCCGTCCGCGGCGCCGATCCGCTCCCGGAAGGCCTCCACCTGCGGCGTCGTCGTCAGGTCGGTGGGCAGCGGAGTGTGTGCCAGATCGATGACGCCGACGTCGAGGCCGGCATCGGCGCGGGCCGTGCGGAGGAACCAGTCCGCCACCACGGGCGCGAACCGCTCGGGCCGCACACTGGCGACGATGACCTCCAACCGCAGCGGATCGTCCATGGCGTCAGCCTAGTCGGCGCCCTCTCGCCACACCGACGGCCTGCTCGCCGAGCGTGCCTGCCGCACCGATACCCTGTGGCCCGGGCGAAAAATCTTCGAGCGCCATTTCGGACGGCTGTGGCCGACCGGGCACCGCGGATCGATCAGAAGGGGGCGAAATTCGTGATTCTCGGACATTGGTTGCTGATCGAAACACTGGACATTCCGCCCACCTGGTCGGTGCTCGCCGTCGATACCGCACCGCGGCGCTGGAAGTCGTTGGCCCGCACCGTGCCCTCCCGGCTGATGCCGATCCTCACCGCCGCCGCCGCGAGCGGTGGAACCGTCGAGCGGCAGCTGCCGAAATCCCGTCACGCCTGGTCCGGGTACCGCGCCCGCGCGATCGCGCTGACCGGGCCCGACGAGCGGGTACACGCGGTGCAGATGTGGGTGGGTCCGGGCGACCCACCCGCGCCGCCGCCGGTCGCCACCCATCTGCTCGACGCCCGCACCCGGCGCACGGAAGTGCGGTCCGCGGGGCTGGGCCCGGCATTCGACCGCAAGCGCAGCGTCTGGATCGGGGCCGAATCCTTCGAACACGTCGAGCGTTTCGACGATGCCCTGGACCTGGCCGCGATCGTGGCACGCGCCGCGCCCGGATCGCGCTGGTGCGGCGACATCTGCGTGCGCACGCCGGACGGGCTGCGCACGTTGATGATGGCGACGCGCAACTCCGCCGCCGATCCCTACCTGTGGCGCGGCATTCTGGCCGATGTCACCGAAAGCGTTCCGCCCCAGCCCAAGTCGTTCGAGGCGGCGACGGTCGAGACACTGGTCGGCCGCAATCCGGGAATGTATCTGGCGGTGGTCGACACCGAGCGGGTCCGGGTGATCCGGTGGATCAGCCCGCCGGTGCCGGGGCTCGACTGGTCCGGCGGCACCGACGAACGCACGCTGCCACATCCCGGCGACCGGGAGCGAATCATCGCCGCGCGCACGGCGATCCGGGCCGGCGCGCCGTCGTGGACGCTGCCGAATCTGCGGCTGGCGGATACGACCGGGGGGTGGATCACCGTGGACGTGGAGGTCTCACCGCTGCCCCACGGTCCGGACGGAACCGGCACGCCGCATTTCGCACTCGCCCGGATCGATCTGCGCGAGGCCGGTACCCCGTAGCGTTCGATGCGGTGCGCCGGTCGATCCGTCAGGGCAGTTCGAACGGCAGCGCCACCCCGGCATGCACCGTGCAGTGATCGCAGGTCTCGGTACCCTCGACACCGGCGACCGCGCGGCGCACCAAGGTCTTGAACGGCACCAGGTTGCGCTCGAATTCGGCGAAGACGGCGGCCGCGCTGACGCCCTCCCCGGCCTCCAGGCCCGCATCGAGGTCGGTCACCAAAGCGATAGCGGCATAACACATTTCGAGTTCGCGAGCGAGCACGGCTTCCGGGTATCCGGTCATGTTGACCAGTTCCCATCCCTGTCCGGCGAACCAGCGGCTCTCGGCCCGGGTGGAGAAGCGCGGGCCCTGCACCACGACCATGGTGGCGGCCGACTGCATCGGCAGTTCGGGCACCGCCGCCCGCGTCGCGACCGAGCGCAGGTCGTCGCAGTACGGATCGGCGAAGGAGACGTGGATACCGCCGTTGTCGAAGTAGGTCTGCGCGCGTCCGGAGGTCCGGTCCACCAGTTGGTCGGGAACGGCCACGGTGCCCGGCCCCCAGTCCGCCCGCAGGCTGCCCACCGCACACGGCGCGAAGATCCGCCGCACGCCGATCGACCGCAGCGCCCACATATTGGCCTGATACGGCACCGTGTGCGGGGAATATTCGTGCTTGCGCCCGTGCCGCGGCAGGAAGGCGACCTGGCGGCTCTCGACCTCTCCGACCGTGATCGGCGCGCTCGGCACACCATAGGGTGTCTCGATCTCGAGCGTGGTCGCGTCGTCGCCGAAGAAATCGTAGAAGCCGCTACCGCCGATGATGGCCAGCGCGGGGCGGGGATCCGAACTCATAACCGCAATTCTCGCGTACGCCGAGGCGGCGGCCCCCGCCGCCTCACCCAGCACCGGCTACCCTGACAGTACCCCTCGGATAATGTACCCTAGGGGGGTATGAACCACCAGGGCGGGAGCGAGGAACAGCCGGTGAGCGAGGATCAGATCAACACGGTTCGAACGGCCGAGGCGGCCGCGCAGCCCGGGCACGACCACGCCACCCACGGCTACATCACCGCCAAGGACGACTACCTCAAGCGGCTGCGCCGGATCGAGGGGCAGGCGCGCGGCCTGCAGCGCATGGTCGAGGAGGAGAAGTACTGCATCGACATCCTCACCCAGGTTTCGGCCATGACCAAAGCCCTGCAGGCGGTGGCCATGGGCCTGCTGGAGGATCACATCAGTCACTGCGTGGTCGATGCCGCGGTCCAGGGCGGCCCCGAGGCCGACGCCAAGATCAAAGAGGCCACCGACGCCATCGCGCGGTTGGTCCGCTCCTGAACGTCGGCGGGATTCCCCACGACCGCCGCTGACCTCGGCCGCGGCGGTCGCGGGGAGACGATCAGACTCGCGCGGCGAGCGCCGGGGCCAGCGCGCGCAGCACCCCGATGTGGTCCTCGTCGGTGACCTGGATGGCCACCTGATCGGCACCGGCCTTCAGATGCTCGACCAGCGCGTCGGCGATCTGCTCGGCCGAGCCGTGCAGTGCCAGCGCGTCGATCAGCCGGTCGCTGCCGGGCGGCGTCAGGTCCTCGTCGCCGAAGCCGAGCCGGCGCAGATTCGCCACGTAATTGCGCAGGTTGAGGTAGAACTCCGTGCGCGGGCGAGCGGTCAGGCGCGCCTGCACCGGGTCGGTGCTGAACGAGATCTTGTGTTCGGGCACGAGCAGCGCGTCCGGACCCAGAATTTCGCGGGCCTGCCGGGTGTGTTCGGCGGTCACGAGGTACGGCAGCGCTCCCGCGGTGCGGTCCGCGGCCAGCTTCAGCACCCGCGGCCCGAGGGCCGCGAGCGCGAGCTGCTGCTTCGGGACGCCGTTGGCGTCGAGCACGTCGACATAGTCGACGAGCGCGTCGTAGGGCTTGCGGAAATCCGAATCCTGCTCGGGATGCCCGGCGCCGAAGCCGAGGATGAAGCGGCCCGGGAAGCGCCGGTCGATGCGGTGGAACGATTCGGCCACCTGTTCGGCGGGCGCGGACCAGATATTGACGATGCTGGTGCCGACCGTCAGCGTCTCGGTCTCCTCGAGCAGCGCCTCCACGGCCGGTAGATCCGCCGGGGGCGAGCCGCCCAGCCACAATGTGCTGTAACCGAGCCCCTCCAGCTCACGAGCCTGCCCCGGTTCGAAGCCGGCGTAGTACCGCCAGACGCCGAATTTTCCGATATTCGTGGTTCGCGCACCCTCTGTCATAGTCGTTGCGAACTCCGTTGCGCGGGCGACTATTCCGCCCGGCGCCGAAAAAAGAATTCCCGTCGCACAATCTGGCACTCACACGACGAGAGTGCTAAATTTGGCATCGGACAGCTTCCGGCGCTCGCCGCCGAGGCGGGCGTCGCCACTGGATATGGAGGTGATTCCTGTGCTGAGGTTCGACCCGTTCCACGACATCGACACCGTTGCCCGGCAGCTCCTGGGGGATGCCGCCGGAACCACACGCGCGCCGCGTTTCATGCCGATGGACCTGTTCAAGGCCGGTGACCACTACGTCCTCAACGCCGATCTCCCGGGTGTCGATCCCGGTTCGGTCGACGTGAGCGTGGACAACGGCACCCTGACGCTGAAGGCGCAGCGGAGCCTGCCCGGTGACGAGCACGTGCAATGGATCGCGTCGGAACGATTCGCGGGAACGTACATGCGCCAGCTGTCGCTCGGCGAAGGCATCGATACCGACAACATCAGTGCCACCTACAACGACGGCGTGCTGTCGGTGACCCTGCCGATCGCCGAGAAGGCCAAACCGCGGCGCATCGAGATCGGCGGCATGGGCCGCGGCCCGAAGACCATCGAGGCCGGCCGCTCCGAGAGCTGACCCGCCGCGACAGGGATGTGCCCGCGCCATCGGCGAACAGCTGAGTGTGCAAGCAGCACAACACCATTCACCGGTGCAAGGTGGCCGGACGCGCGGGCGGAACCGAGGTTCGTCGCAGCGCGAAGGAGGTGAGACACGCACAACCCTCGAATAGCGACTCGTACGGCCCCGTGGACGCCGCGGGGCCGTCGGCCGTCTCGGGGGCGGGTCGCGCTGTCAGCTACCGCAGCAGCCGTCCGGCTCGGGGATCGTCCGCATCTCCCGGGTTTCGGCGTTGCGGGCGGCGAGGTCGGCATCTGCCGGGTAGTCGACGGCGATCAGACTCAAGCCGTGGGCGGGGGCGACGGTGACCGAGCTGGATCGTTCCCGTTCCGCGAGAAGGCTTTCCACCCATTCGGGAGTGCGGCGCCCCTCCCCCACCGCCAGCACCGCGCCCACCAGACTGCGCACCATGGACCAGCAGAACGCGTCGGCGCTGACATAGGCGGTGAGCATGTCGGCGACGAGGCCGGTTCCGGCGGCGAGCGCAGGGGCGACAGGTGTCGTCACCCAATCGAAGCGCTGCAATTCGCGGACCGTCGTCGCTCCTTCGCGCCGACGGCAGAATGCGGCGAAATCGTGCAGTCCCAACAGCTTTCGCGATGCCTCACGCATGGCGTCGAGATCGACGCCGGGGCGGCAGACGACCACGCTGCGGGCCAGCAGCGGCGGCGCCCCGTAGGGCGCGGTGGTGAGCCGATACGCGTAGTGGCGTCGGATCGCGGAGAAGCGGGCGTCGAATTCCGGTGGCGCCGAGCGAATCCCGGTGACGCGGACATCCTTCGGCAGGAAGCGCGCCAGCCGGTGCAGCAGCTTGTCGTGGTCGGGGAGCGCGGTCGTGTCGAAATGCGCGACTTGCCCTTCGGCGTGGACACCGGCGTCGGTCCGGCCGGCCACCGTCAGCTGAATCGGTTCACGCAGGACCTTGCTCAGCGACTCCTCGAGCACACCCTGCACCGTCCGCAGGCCGGGCTGGCGGGCCCAGCCGGTGAAATCGGTACCGTCGTAGGCGATATCGAGCCGTACTCGAACCGCAACCGAGGTTGCCGCCGGATCCTGCATGGTCACAGCCATTTCCTGGTTAACATGAGCGAAGCCCGCCGACCCGGAGGGGACGGCGGGCTCACTCGTGAATTCCCGACGCAGATCGAGAGGTCCCCGCACGTGGCGGGGACCAACTCATTCCGCCTTGTCCTCGGCGGGAGCCTCGGTGGACTCCGCCTCGGTGGCCTCGTCGGCCTTCGCCTCAGCAGCCTCGTCGGCCTTCGCCTCGGTGGCCTCGTCGGCCTTGTCCTCGGCGACCTCGGTCTTGGCCTGCTGGGCGGCGACCCGGCGAGCGCGATCGGCCTCGTTGGTCACGGTCTTCTCCCGGACCAGCTCGATGATCGCCATCGGCGCGTTGTCACCCTTGCGGGGAACGGTCTTGATGATGCGGGTGTAGCCACCCTCGCGGCCCTCGAACGACGGTCCGATGTTCGCGAAGAGCTCGTGCAGGACATCCTTGTTGCGGATGACCTTGAGCACCTCGCGGCGATCGGCCAGCGTACCGGCCTTGGCCTTGGTGACCAGCTTCTCGGCGTAGGGGCGCAGCGCCTTGGCCTTGGCCTCGGTGGTCGTGATCCGACCGTGCTCGAAGAGCGCCGTGGCCAGATTGGCGAAGATCGCCTTCTGGTGCGACGCCGACCCGCCGAAGCGAGCACCCTTCTTGGGCTTGGGCATTGGTTGTTCTCCTTAGGAAAGGCCGAGCGGGGCTGCCACCCCGGAAGGCCTAGAGCTGTTCGGTCTCGGCGTAGTCCTGCTCGCCGTTGTCTGCATCGCCGAAGGAGCCGCTGTCACTCCAGGTTCCGGTGGCGGCGTCGTAACCGACGACGCTCGACGGATCGAAGGAGGCCGGGCTGTCCTTCAACGACAGGCCGAGCGAATGCAGCTTGACCTTGACCTCGTCGATGGACTTCTGGCCGAAGTTGCGGATGTCCAGCAGATCCGACTCGGTCCGCGCAACCAGCTCGCCGACGGTGTGCACACCCTCGCGCTTGAGGCAGTTGTACGAACGCACGGTGAGGTCCAGGTCCTCGATCGGCAGCGCGAACGAGGCGATGTGATCCGCCTCGGCCGGGCTCGGCCCGATCTCGATACCCTCGGCCTCCACGTTCAGCTCGCGCGCCAGGCCGAACAGCTCGACCAGGGTCTTACCGGCCGACGCCAGCGCATCCCGCGGGGAGATCGAGTTCTTGGTCTCGACGTCCAGGATGAGCCGGTCGAAGTCGGTGCGCTGCTCGACACGGGTGGCCTCGACCTTGTAGGTCACCTTCAGCACCGGCGAGTAGATCGAATCCACCGGAATCCGGCCGATTTCCGCACCCGAGGCCTTGTTCTGCACCGCCGGGACGTAACCGCGACCGCGCTCGACGACGAGCTCGATCTCCAGCTTGCCCTTGTCGTTCAGGGTGGCGATGTGCATGTCCGGGTTGTGCACGGTCACACCGGCCGGAGGAACGATGTCACCGGCGGTGACGGTGCCCGGGCCCTGCTTGCGCACGTACATGGTGACCGGCTCGTCCTCTTCGGACGACACGACCAGGCCCTTGAGGTTCAGGATGATGTCGGTGACGTCTTCCTTCACACCCGGGACGGTGGTGAACTCGTGCAGCACGCCGTCGATGCGGATGCTGGTCACCGCGGCCCCCGGAATCGAGGACAGCAGGGTACGGCGCAGCGAATTGCCGAGGGTGTAACCGAAGCCCGGCTCGAGGGGTTCGATGGTGAACTTCGAGCGGTTCTCGGCCAGTACCTCTTCGGCCAGTGTGGGTCGCTGTGAAATCAGCATGAGGATCTCCTCCTTCAGGGGCGCCCGCTATTTGACGCCCACGAACTGGGGTGTGGATGAGCACGGAAAGTGCTCACCCACCAGCAGCACGAACGGCTTACTTCGAGTAGTACTCGACGATGAGCTGTTCGTTCAGCGGCACATCGATCTGCGCGCGTTCCGGGAGCTGGTGGACCAGGATCCG
Source organism: Nocardia sp. MDA0666 (assembly GCF_003023875.1). Classification (NCBI taxonomy): domain Bacteria; kingdom Bacillati; phylum Actinomycetota; class Actinomycetes; order Mycobacteriales; family Nocardiaceae; genus Nocardia; species Nocardia sp. MDA0666. The sequence continues at coordinate 34,802 of NZ_PYHT01000034.1, read as the reverse complement.
CAGCCGGTTCGGAACGACCTGCAGCCAGCCCGGGATCGGGCGATCGCCCTGGGTCTCACGGGCGACCTGGAACGGCAGCGTCGGCAGCGACTTCTCCTTGACATCGATGATGTCGTACTGGGAGACCTGGAAGCTGGGGACGTCGACCTTGCGGTTGTTCACCAGGAAGTGGCCGTGCGAGACCAGCTGGCGGGCCTGGCGGCGGGTGCGCGCCAGACCGGCGCGGTACACGACGTTGTCCAGACGCGACTCGAGCAGCTGCAGCATGTTGTCGCCGGTCTTACCCTTGCGACGGTTCGCCTCTTCGTAGTAGCGGCGGAACTGCTTCTCCATGACGCCGTAGGTGAAGCGGGCCTTCTGCTTCTCCTGCAGCTGGAGCAGGTACTCGCTCTCCTTGATCCGCGCGCGGCCGTGCTGGCCGGGCGGGTAGGGACGACGCTCGAACGCCTGGTCGCCTCCGACGAGGTCGACACGCAGACGACGCGACTTGCGGGTGATGGGGCCTGTATAACGAGCCATTTTTCGCTAAATCCTTTCCCGCTAGACGCGACGCCGCTTGGGCGGACGGCAGCCGTTGTGCGGCTGCGGGGTGACGTCGGAGATCGTGCCCACCTCGAGGCCGGCGGCCTGCAGCGAGCGGATCGCGGTCTCACGGCCCGAACCCGGGCCCTTGACGAACACGTCGACCTTCTTGACGCCGTTCTCCTGCGCCTTGCGGGCGGCGTTCTCGGCGGCGAGCTGCGCGGCGAACGGGGTCGACTTACGCGAACCCTTGAAGCCGACGTGGCCCGAGGACGCCCACGAGATCACGTTGCCCTCGGGGTCGGTGATCGAGACGATCGTGTTGTTGAACGTGGACTTGATGTGCGCGTGGCCGTGCGGGACGTTCTTCTTGTCCCGGCGACGCGCCTTCTGGGACTTCTTGGGGCCCGAGGCCCGACTCTTAGGAGGCATTCAGCTATCCCTACTTCTTCTTGCCGGCGACGGTCTTCTTCGGACCCTTACGCGTGCGCGCATTGGTCTTGGTCCGCTGTCCGCGCACCGGCAGGTGGCGGCGATGGCGGATGCCCTGGTAGCAGCCGATCTCGATCTTGCGGCGGATGTCGGCCTGCACCTCACGGCGCAGGTCACCTTCGACCTTGAATTCCGACGCCTCGATGTAATCGCGCAACCGGGTGACGTCGTCGTCGGTGAGATCCTTCGACCGCAGGTCGGGGCTGACGCCGGTGGCGGCCAGGATCTCGTGCGCACGGGTGCGCCCGATCCCGAAAATGTAGGTCAGTGCGATCTCCATGCGCTTCTCGCGCGGGAGATCGACGCCCATCAGACGTGCCATGTGGCAGCTTCCTTAACTGTTGCGGAGGTCTGCTCCCTGTCCGTCCCCTCGAATGGGGCCCCGGCCTCCGTTCCGGGGGTAGGTCGTCCGTCCGCTCTCCGCTCGTTTCCGAGGCGGCGAGCTCGCCGACGGCGACTGGCGCTGGGAGGTCTTCTTTTCTGTGCCAATCCGAACTGCGTTCGGTGCTTGGCTGGTGAACCCCTGCGTCGGGGTGCAGTCCAGGTCAGCCCTGACGCTGCTTGTGACGCAGGTTGTCGCAGATCACCATGACCCGGCCGTTACGGCGGATCACCTTGCACTTCTCGCAGATCTTCTTGACGCTCGGCTGAACCTTCACGTCCGTCCAATCTGGTTGTGGTTCACAGGGGTGTGAACACAGGTGTTCCCCAGTCGTACGACTGGGGAAGTCTTTTGTCGCAGATCCCGAGGCCGGAGCCCCGAAATGCCGCGAGAGCTCCGGAGCCTCGACTCCCGAACTCCCTCCGGGGATCGTTCCCCGGAAAACTCACTTGTAGCGGTAGACGATGCGACCGCGGGACAGGTCGTAGGGAGAAAGCTCCACGACCACACGGTCCTCGGGCAGGATGCGGATGTAGTGCTGACGCATCTTGCCGCTGATGTGCGCGAGAACCTTGTGACCGTTCTCCAGCTCGATGCGGAACATCGCATTCGGCAGTGGCTCGATAACTCGACCCTCGACCTCGATGGCCCCGTCTTTCTTCGCCATATCCTCCGCGATCCCGCTTACGTTGAAACCCTGTGTGGCCTCAACTCTTCGGCTAGCTTGTCACTGCAGTTACCGGTGCACTCCAGTCGACCCGGTGCCATACTCTTCGTAGTCACATGCGGACATGCAGTCACAGAAACTACACGCATTCGCATGAACACAGACGTCGGGCAGGTGCACCGCCGACCAAGCTTACCCGTGCGCCCACGATCCGGCCAAATGCGGTCCCCTCGCGCCGTCCGTGGCGGTCCGAAGCACCGCCTCCGCGCCGTCGCTAGTGGTCGGCGAGCGGGCCGCGCCCGGTGAGCGGGCCCCACGCCGCGATCAAGCCGAGCATCAGCACCAGCGCGATCGTGATGACCGTGAACACCGTGCCCGGACCGTGGCTGTCCAGCAGCGGAAGCAGCAGGAACGGCTGGATGGCGGTGCTCAGTTTCGACAGGGAATAGGCCGTACCCGAGGCGGTGCCGCGCACGGTCGTGGGAAACGACTCCGGCAGATACGTGTGCAGGGCATTGGAGAAGACGTTGCTGGCCAGGGTGAACAGGCCGCCCGACAGCAGTATCAGCGGCACGCTCGTGGCGAATCCGAAGATCAGGCCGAACAGCGCCATCAGCGCGGCCGACGCCATCACCAGATATTTGCGCTCGACGCGCTCGATCAGCGGAATCGACAGCAGCGAACCCAGCGGATAGCCGAGGTAGGTGACGGTCAGATAGCCGAGGGAGTTCACCACCGTGAACCCCTTGTGCTGTAGCACCAGCACCGCCAGCGTGCCGAAGCCGTAGTAGCCGAAGACCTGCAGGATCATGACCGCGGAGAACAGCATGGTGCGCCCGCGATTGGCGCCGCGCAGGATTTCGGTGAACGACACCTTCGCCCCGGTGGTCGCGGCCTTGTCGTGCTGGGCCTGCCAGTGCGGCGATTCGGGCATGTGCCGGCGGGCGACGAACACCAGCGCGGCGCCGAAGCCGCCGAAGACGAACAACCAACGCCAGCCGTCGGTGCCGAACGGTTCCAGCGGCACCAGCCACCGGGCCAGGAATCCGACGGTCGGCACCGCGCAGAAGCCGATGGTGTACGCGATGGCGATCATCCGGCCGCGGACCTGCGGCGGCATCACCTCCGACAGGTAGGTGTCGGAGACGGTCATCTCCGCGCCGATGCCGAGTCCGGCGAGCACGCGGGTCGCCATCAGGAACCAGACGTTGGGGCTGAACGCGCCGAGCAGGGTGAACCCGGCGTACACCCCGATATTGATCATGAACATCCGGCGGCGGCCGAAGAGGTCCGAGAGCCGGCCGATGACCAGGGCACCGAGGAACTGGCCGACGAAGGCCGAGGCGAGGATGCCGCTCAGCTGATAGGTCGACAGCGCGAGTTGCTGCTTCAGCACGCCGGTGATGGTGCCGGCGAGGAACAGTTCGTAGAGATCGAAGAACAGGCCCAGGCCGACCAGGGCGACGAGCTTGCGATGAACCGGCCGGACGGGAAGTTCGTCCAACCGGGCCGCGCGGGGATCATCGCCCGCGGTGATTGCCATTTCGATACGCTCCCGACCTCGCAAATAAGGGGCAACCGAACCCGACGGCAGGCGGCGCGGCGCGTCGTCCGACCGGCTTGTCGGCTGTGGGTAGGACGCCCGTCACGGCCGATAGCCCTCGCGTAAACTACCGGCTGTCCAGGAAATCGGTCCAGCAGATCCCAGGGGGACACCCGTGAGCGTGCGCAGCGAGCGAATTACGGACGCAGCGCCCTCGAACCCGATCGGCACGATCCTCGGCGAGGCCCCGACCACGAACCGCGGTGAGGAACTGCCGTGAGTCGCAACAACAACGATCTGCCCATGCTGCCCCCGTGGCTGTCGGAGAGCGACGTCACGCAAACGGGGTACGAAGCGCCGGTCGAGAACCTTCCGCACGAGGAGTACATCCCGGAGGACAGCGGTCCGCGGCGGTTGTTCTCCCGCAGATCCGACGACCGGGCGGAGTCCGACAAGAAGGAGTCCGACCGGAAGTGGCGGAAATCCCGCCGCAAGGACAAGGCAGACGCCGAGCCGGCCGCCGGTGAGGGTTCGCCCTCATGGGGACCGCCCGACACCGCCCGGCCGCAGGGCGATACGCAGCCGGGGCCGGAGTCGTTGCGCGGCAACGGTTCTCAGGGCTCCGAGTCCTTGCCGTGGCAGCAGCAGACGCCTGAGGGCTACCGACCGGACGGCGTCCAGGGCGTGATCCCGGCCGACTTCCGTGCGCGGCAACAGAATCAATTCCCGCAGCCGCCGGTGCAGCCGCAACCACCGATGCAGCCGCAGCAGCCCCCGACACAGCCGCCGGGGCCGTGGAATTCGCCGCCGTCTACGCCGCCCGCTCCGACGCGGGAAGCGCCGCACCTTCCCGCACAGCCGCCGACCGCGGATTCCTCGTCCACCTCCGCGGCGCCGTCACGCCACGACTTCGGCCGGCCGCCCGCCACCGCACAGCCGAATCCCGCTCCGGCGCTGCCGGAACCGACCACGCCACCTCCGAATCAGTCGCCCGGCCCCCTTTCCTCCGAGCCGCTGTCCGGCGAGTTCCCTCCCGTACCACCGCAGGCTTCCGCCCGCCCGCCGATTCCGCCTGCACCGCAGCAGATGTCGAGCACTCCGCATCCGGCCGCCGACGGCGTGGATGCGGAGATGACCGTGCGGGTGACGCGGCGACCCGACCTGCCCCCACCGCCCCAGCAGTCGCCGACTCCGCCGCCGCTGCCCGAGTGGCCGGACCCGGCGCCGCCCACCCGTCCCGGACCGCCGCCGCGGCTGGGCGTGCCGGAAGGGTACGAGAACGCGTCGTCGAACGCGAACATCTCTGTGGGGCAGCAGATTTCACCACTCGCCTCTCCGGTCGCACCGACGGCCGACGCGGGCCTGCCGAAGCAGGCGGCGGACGCACGCCCCGCCGCTGCCGATATGCCGCCGACCGCGGCCACTCCCCCGGTCCCGGTCGATGTCCCGGCACACAGTTCGGCAGGCAGCCCGTTCGGAACGAATCCGGACCCGAGCACACGAGCCGAGAACGCGGGCACCGGGACTTCCGGCGTCGCGGAGGAGGCACCCGCCTGGCTCGGCGGCGCAACGGAGCACTCGCCCGCGCCGGGCGAATCCGCACCCCGGCGCGACGATGCTGCCGAGGTGTCGGTCGCGCATCGACCGACCGGGGATTCGGGCGCACCCGGCGAGACCGCCGTATCGAATACCCCTGGCGCGGATCTGCCCGTCGCAGCGGACGATACGGAGCAGGGTGGCGGCACATGGGATGCCTTCGCGGCCGGTAGCGATCCGGCTTCCGGTACGCGGCCTCTTCACCCGCCGACGGTGGGAACCCATGCGCCGGAAAGTGATTCGGGTGCGTCGTCGGTGGTCGGCGGTGTCGGGTTCTACGGCGCCGGTAACGCGGACAGCGGTGCGGTCGCTTCGGCGGGGCCGCAGTGGAGCGGGCGGCATCGGCTCGCCTCCGAGCCGGTGGCGGCACAGGATCCCGCCGTGCGGCCCGGGCCGGACATGGGTGCCGCCGCGTGGAACGGCACCGACGCGCCACCCGCGCAGCCCGAATCGCGGCCGCAGACGCCCGGCGCCGCGAGTCCGCAGTACGGCGCGGCGCCGCAGACACCGCAGTACCAGCAGCCGCCCGCTGCGGAATTCGGTACGCACACAGCACATTCCGGCTCGATGCCGCAGGCGCCGAATGCCGAATCGCCGATGGTCGCCGGCCCCCAGGGCGTGTCGCAGCCTCGGATCCCCCAGGCGGCCCCGGACGCGCAGTGGCACAGCGCACCGCAACCGCCGCCACAGGTGCCGGGTCCGGCGACCGGTCCCGAACAGCAGTGGGCCGCACGACAGGCGGATCAGTATTCCCAGCCGCAGCAGTACGCCCAGCCGAATCCGTATATGCCGGGGCAGCAGTCCGCTTCGCCCGAGCAGTATCAGCACGCCCCCAACCCGCAGGTCCAGCAGCAGGCCCCCCATCCGCAGGCGCATTATCAGCAGTACCAGCAGGGTCAGCCGCCGCAGCAGTACCCACCGAACGGCGTGACCCCCTCACTGGAGGATGTCCCGATGCGCCGGGCGAAGAAGGCTCCCGGTTCGGGCTGGCGGCGCGCGGTGCACCACATGTCGGGTGGCACCATCAATCCGGGTATGTCCGCGGAGGAGCTGCGCCTGCAGGAACTGGTGGCGCGCATCCGGCAGCCGGTGCGCGGCGACTACCGGATCGCCACCCTGTCCCTGAAGGGCGGTGTCGGCAAGACCACCACCACCATGGGTATCGGCTCGATCTTCGCCTCCATCCGCGGTGACCGCGTGATCGCCGTCGACGCCAACCCGGACTTCGGCACGCTGTCGCAGCGGGTGCCGCTGCAGACCCGGTCCACGGTGCGGGACCTGTTGCTGGATCAGCAGATTCGCAGTTACGGCGACGTGCGCCGGCACACGTCGCAGGCCACCAGCCGGTTGGAAGTGCTGGCCAGCGAACGTGATCCGGCGGCGTCGGAATCGTTCAGCGAGGACGAGTACCGCCAGGTGCTGCGCGTGCTGCAGCGGTTCTACAACATCATCCTCACCGATTGCGGTACCGGACTGATGCATTCGGCGATGGCGGGCGTGCTGGATCTGGCGCATTCGCTGGTGCTGATCTCGTCGTCGGCGATCGACGGCGCCCGCAGTGCGGCGGCGACGCTGGACTGGCTCTCGTTGCACGGGCACGATCACCTGGTGCGCAATGCCGTCGTGGTGATCAACCTGCCGCGCGAGGGCTCACCGAATGTGGCGATTCAGCATCTGCGCGAGTACTTCCTCGCCCGGTGCCGTGCCGTGCACGTCATCCCCTACGACCCACATCTGGCCGAGGGCGCCGAGATCGACCTGGCCCGACTGCACAAGAACACCAAGCGTGCGCTGGTGGAGCTGGCGGCGACGGTGGCCGACGATTTCGCCACCGACCATCGGCGGTTCGGCGGTTACTGAGCACTGCGGTTACTGAGCACTGCGGTTACTGAGCACTGCGGTCCTGCCAGGCCATCGGGGTCGCCCGGACCTCGGCGATGCTGCGGCCGCGGCGGCGTCGGAACAGTCCGCGCAGGGTGCCGGCATTGAGATAGCCGACCCGCGCGGCGACCGTCTCCACGGTGGCATTGGTGGTGCGCAGCAGCCGGGTGGCACGCTCGAGGCGGATTTCGTTCACGAAATCCCGTGGTGACATCCCGATTTCGGCCTGTGTCGCACGCTGCAGGCTGCGCACGGTGACACCGAGTTCGCGAGCGGCGTCGGTGATCAGGAACTGCTCGGCGATATGTCCGCGCACCCAGCGTTCGAAGGCCGCGACCAGTGAATTCCCGCGCGCGATCACCTGGGGAACGATGTAGTCGCGTTGCTCGCCTCCGCTGCCGGCCAACAGCATCCGGGCCGCGCGTTCGGCTTGGGCAGGACTGTGACCGGCCACCGTGGCCAACGCGAGGTCGAGATGGGCCAGGGCGGCCGCGGCCGTCGCGATGTGACCGGAGCGGCACAGGATGCGCCCCTCGTCCAGGTCGACGTTCGGATAGCGGCGGCGGAAGGCCGGGCCCAGCCACCAGCTCGTCGTCGCGGGCAGCCCGTCCAGCACCCCGGCCTCGGCGAGGAAGAAGGTTCCGGTGCACGCGGCGGCCAACGGTGTCCCCGCGAGGTGTGCCTGTGAAATGCGTTCCAGCACCGGCCGATTGGCGGGTGCGGCGATCAGGTCGACCACCGCGTCCGCATCCATCGCGAGGACGGCGGGCACGATGATCGGGCCGATGTCGCCGGGCACCTCGGCCAGCGGTGTGGTCGGGATCAGATGGCCGTGGCCGGAGCGGACACTGCCGCCGAGCGCGACGGTGTGCACTCGCCACGGTTCGGGCTCCAGCTCCGGATCGTCGACGAGCGAGTTCGCCGTGTTGAAGACCTCCAGCACGGCGGCGAGACCGAGGTCGCCGACACCGTCCACGACGAATACCGCCACATCCATGTCGCAAACAGTACTGAATGCGTCGGATACGACACTGATATTGCGCGCATCCGCCGCCTAGTGTTGCCGTATGACGATGTGGGCGAACAGAGGTGCACGATGCGCATCGTGAGCAGTGTGTGTCACCTCTTCGCATACGAGGTCACCGCGGCGGGGCCGTGCGCGGTCGCGCTGGATCCGGCGGCCGTACGCGCCCGGAAGTTGTTCGTGGACTGCCTCGTCCTGCAGGTCGCGGTCGAGCCGGGTGATGCCGCGGCACTTCCGGCGGCGGTCGAAGTCGTGAAAACCATTGCGGCACACGACGACGCCGGCTACATCGTGGTCGAAGGTGTGGCGCCGTGGGCGCGAAGCGATCGACGCGGCGCACACGAGGACGTACTCACCGGCCTGGCGGATGCGCTGGACATCGTCTCCGAGCTCACCGAGCGCTTGGCGGAACGCGGTGAACTGGTTCACCTGATGCCGTTCGGCTGGAACACGGTTCGCTTCACCGAATTCGCCGGTGGCTCACGACCGCGGCGGGTGACCCGGCTGAATCCGGCGCCGTTGCCGGCGGATCGGTCGCGGCACAGCCGCGCACCGCGGATGGCGGGCTCGTGCCGATCGCTGAGCTACTAGACCGACTCACCAGGTCGGCAGGCGACGCCGTCCGGCGAGGACCTCACGCACCAGATCGTCGTAGCCGTCGGCCAATTCGGCGAGATGATGCCAGGCAGCGTGCAGCACTTCGTCGTTCGCGTCGAGGGTCATCAACGCGTGGTGCGCGCGCACCGACGCCTCGGCCAGCCGGTCGATGACGGCGCCGATCGTTTCGGTGTGCAAGGTAGCGTCGGAGTTCTGCTGCGGGACGGCGCGGGCGATCCAGTCGTCGATCGCCATCACCAATTCCATTCGCCGTCTGCCGATTTCGATCATCAGCGCGGAGTCCGGATCCGGGATGGAACCGCCGCGGCCGAGCTGACGTTCGAACAGCACCGCCAGGTCGCGCGCGAACCACAGGATCGGGCCGCCGATGACGCGGTGCCCCCGGCACGCGCGCAACAACAGATCCGAACTCGGCAGAACTTCGGTCGTCAGGAAATCGACGGCCGTCGGTGTATGTGGTGTGTCGGGCCATGCCACGACCACCATCGGGGACGTCTCCAAACCAGCCACGTTGCCTCGCCGTCGTCGCCGTACAACCAATGGTCAGGACGTTCATTACAATAAACCTCTGAATGTGTGTGTCAAGGGTCACACTGCCCTGTCAACCAGCAGAGTAGACTTCCGGTCGTTGAAGGTACAACCGAGGAGCGAGATGGCCGCCGGTCCGAGGTACCAGCGAATCGCCGACGTCCTACGGGAGGCGATCCGCGACGGCACGTACAAACCTGGTGATCGCCTGCCCAGCCACAACGAGCTGGCCGACCAGATGCATGTCTCGATCACCACCGCGCGCAACGCGATTCAGGTGCTCGTCGCCGAAAACCTGCTGTTCACAGCGACTTCCCGGGGCACGATCGTGCGCAGCCAGGAGGTCCTGGAATCCGTGGTGACCAACCATATTCGACGCGACCGCCCCAAGTCGGCACACGACATCTTCTCCGAGATCGCGCGCGCCGCCGGGCGTGAACCGGCCAAACAGTTCAGCGCCCGGATGGAACCGGCCGGTACGGAAGTCGCGCACTGGCTCGGCGTGCCGAAGGACTCCTGGGTCGTCTCGCGCACCGTCGTGCAGTACCTCGACAACGAACCCTGGTCGTGGGAGGTCAGCTACTACCCGCGTGACCTCGCCGAACTCACCGGAATCGATTCTCCGCACGACATTCCGGAGGGCACGACGCGGCGGCTGGCCGCACGCGGCTATCCCGAAACCGCTCACCGGGATACGGTCGTGGCCCGCCCGGCGAGTGCCGACGAGGCCGCCGTCCTGGGTGTCGGAGCCGGCACCATGTTGCTCGATCATCTGCGCATCGGCGCCAGCAGCACCCGCATCATGCGGGTCACCCGCCAGCGGTCGCTGGCCGCACGCAACCGGCTGGCCTACGAACTCGGTGACGACGAGGGCACCGCGCTGATCCGCAAAACCCTGGGGGCGCCGCATCCCCCGGGCAACTCCCACTCCTTCGGTAACTCACTGGTCCCCGGATCACCATGAGCATCCGCATCCGCCAAGCCCGCTCGCCCGACCTCGGCACCATCTGCCGACTACGGCTCCAGCGCACGGCCTGGCTTGCGGCACGCGGCTCGGACCAGTGGACACGGCAGGGCCGCGGGCTGCCGATCGAACGGTTCGCCCACGCGGTCGGCCGGTCGGTCTCGGCCGGGGAGACCTGGGTCGCGGAGGTCGGCGGCGAATTCGCGGGAACCGTCACCGTGAACGATCGCGCGGATCCCGGGCTGTGGTCGCGGCGGGAGATCGCCGACGCGGTGATCGTGCACTACATGATCGTCGATCTGCGCTTCGCCGGATACGGTGTCGGCCGGGCGCTGCTCACCCACGCCGCCGGTCTGGCCCTTGTCCGGCAACGCAATTGGGTGCGATTGGACGCCTGGACCAGGAACACCGAGCTGCACCGGTACTACCGCTCGGCGGGATTCCGGCTGGCCCGCATCGCGAATCCGGCCGTCAGCGGACCCTCGGCGGCGCTGTTCGAACGCCGCGCCGACAGCTGGGGCCTACCGGAACCGATCGTGCGACGCCATCTGCACGCGGACCGGGGTGATCCGGTGCCCTGACTCAGACCGGCGGCAGATAGCTCACCTGCACCATTTCGTTCTCGCGGGCACGGGATACGAGCGTGCCCCGGCCGGGTGCGAGCTTGGCCGACCGCACATCGCCGAGCAGTTTGCCCTCGTCCTTGGGCGCCGACATCAGCAGCGCGTCCACCGAGAGGTCTTTCATCATGCCCAGCACCTTGTCGTACAGCGCCCGGGAGGCGCCGCCGGAGCGCCGTGCCACGATCAGGTGCATACCGATATCGCGGGCCTGCGGAATGAATTCCAGCAGCGGTTCGAGCGGATTGCCCGCACCGGTGGCGACCATGTCGTAGTCGTCGACCACGATGTAGATCTCCGGCCCGGTCCACCAGCTGCGGTCCCGCAATTGCTGCGGGGTGATGTCCGAACCCGGAATCCGTTGCCGCAGATAGGCGGCGACCTCCTTGATCATGTCGAACGACGTCTGCCCCGAGGTGGAATAGCCGGCGAGCTGCTGACCCTCCAGCACGCCGAGCATGGTGCGCCGGTAGTCGATCAGGATGACGCGCGCCTGTTCGGCCGTCGAATTCTCGGTGATGCCGAGCACGATGTTGCGCAGCAGCGTGGTCTTGCCGCACTCCACGTCGGCGAAGGCCATCAGATGCGGCTGCGCGTCGAAATCCATGACCAACGGGGCCAGTTCGTTCTCGCCCAGGCCGACCACCACCCGGGTGGCGCTGCATTCGATGCCGCGTTCCGCCGCCTCGGCGAGCACCTGTTCGCGCGGCACCCGCAGTGGCAGCATCCGGACCGCCGGTGCGCGCCGGTCGCCGTAGAGTTCGGCGAACTGGCTGCGCGCCAGCGCGATACCGTCGGACAGAGTCGCCGGATCGGAGTTGGAGTCCAGTCGCGGCAGGGCGATCAGCATGTGCAGCTTCTCCGGGGTCAGGCCGCGGCCGGGACGACCCACCGGTACCAGAACGGCCGTGCGCCGGTCCATTTCGGAGTCGCTCGGGTCACCGAGACGCAGTTCCAGCCGGGTGCCGACGAGATCTTTGACCGCCGGCCGGATCTCGCCCCAGCGGGTGGCGCCGATCATCAGGTGGATGCCGTAGGACAGGCCCTGTGCGGCCAAGGCGTTGAAGGCCGGCTCCAGCACGTCGAATTCGGCACGGATGGTCGCCCAGCCGTCGACCACCAAGAACACGTCACCGAACAGATCCTGCGACAGTGGGTCGGCCGCCCGCTCGGCCGGACTCCGCTGCGCCAGTTCGGCTTTGCGGCGGCGGAACTCGTGGATCGACTCGATGCCCAGTTCGCGGAAGCGCTCCTCGCGCTGATGCAGCAGGGTCACCATCTCGGCGACCGTGCGGCGCACCCGGTCGATGTCCATGCGCCCGGCCACCGAGCCGACGTGCGGGATCTCGGCCAGACCCGCCAGCGTGCCGCCACCGAAGTCCAGGCAGTAGAACTGCACCTGCTCCGGCGTGTGGGTGGCCGCGGCCGCCATGATGATCGACCGCAGGGTGGTCGACTTACCGGACTGCGGACCGCCGACGACGGCCAGATTGCCCTGTCCCGCCGACAGATCCACGATCAGCACATCGCGGCGCTGCTCGTACGGCTTGTCGATGACACCGATCGGCCACCACAGCCGGCCGTGCCGGTTGACCGGCGAGCGCCAGTCCGGATCGGGCAGCAGCATGTCCACCGACGGGGATTCGTCCAGCGGCGGCAGCCACACCTCGTGCGCCGGGCGGCCGTGACCGCGCAACCGGTCCACCACCACGTTGAGCAGCGTCTTGGGCACCGTATCGGCGGGTGTGCCGGATAGTTCCCGCTCCGCCTCCGGCGATCCGGGCGGCGGCGGAAGTTCGGGCCGGCCCAGCGGTCCGCGCGCCGGAGCGGCGGCCACCGGTGTGCGCACCGGCACCGGCGCCGCGGTGAAGACCACCGGCTCCTGTCCGCCGCCACGCTGCCCGCCGCCGGTGCGTCCGGGCGCATTGCCCGCGGGTGATTCGTAGGCGCCGGAGACGTAGCAGGCGTTGAACCGCAGCGGATCGTCCGCATCGCTCTTGAGGTAGCCCGAACCCGGCACACTCGGCAGGTGGTAGGCGTCGGTGATGCCGAGGACCGCGCGTGATTCGTTGGCGGAGAAGGTACGCAGACCGATCCGGTAGGACAGGTGGGAATCGAGGCCGCGCAGTTTGTTCTCCTCGAGCCGCTGCGAGGCCAGCAGCAGGTGCACGCGCAGCGACCGGCCCAAACGGCCGATCATGACGAACAGATCCGCGAAATCCGGCTTCTGCGAGAGCAGCTCGGAGAACTCGTCGACGATGATGAACAGCGCGGGCAGCGGGTCGAGGGCCGCGCCGGCCGCGCGGGCTCGCTCGTATTCCGTGACGTTGGCGAAGTTGCCCGCCGAGCGGAGCAGTTCCTGGCGCCGGGTCATCTCACCCGACAGCGCGTCCTTCATTCGATCGACGAGGGCGATCTCCTCCTCCAGGTTCGTGATCACCGCGGCGACGTGCGCGAGCGATTCCAGTCCGAGGAAGGTCGCGCCGCCCTTGAAGTCGACCAGCACCATGTTCAGCTGATCCGGCGAGTGGGTCGTCACCATGGACAGCACCAGCGTGCGCAGGAATTCGGACTTACCCGAACCCGTCGCGCCGATGCACAATCCGTGCGGACCCATACCGTTCTCGGCCGACTCCTTGATGTCGATCTCGACCGGCGTGCCGTCGGGAGTGATGCCGATCGGCACCCGCAGCCGCTCGCGATCGTTGCGCGGGCGCCACACCGACGCCGGATCGATCTGCGCGGCGTCGGGAATCTTCAGCAGTTCCATCAGGCCCGGCACCGCTCGCGATTCGTCGCCGAGGCTCACGATCTGGGCCGCGGTGGCGACCCGATAACGAGCCAGCGCCCGCGCCAGGGTCTGCGCTTCGGCGATGGACACCGGGTCGGAGGTGGCGAACTGCTCCACGCCCGCGGCGGATCTCGCGGCGACGGTACCGTCGGCGACCACCAGCTGCAGACCGCGGCGCACCGCGAGCCCGGCCTGCGGCGCGGTCAGGTCGAGCACGGTCACCGAATCCAGCCCGGCGTCGCTGACGATCCGCTCGGTTCCGCTGACGTAGCCGTCGTCGATGATGACCAGCAGGTGGATGCGCCCGGCGGTGGGCTGCGCGTTGCGCATGAACCGGCCGCGCTCGAGCAGTTCGGCCGCCATGGAGGTCTCCAGTTCGGCCAGCGACCGGTACATCATCCGGGCCGCCCCCATGCCGTCGCGGTCGACCGGATGTTGCAGGTGCGGAAGCCATTTCGCCCAGGACCAGGCCTCGGCATCCGGGTCGGCGCAAATGATCGCGACCGCGGCGTGGTCGGGGCCGTGGAAGGTCACGTATTCCATCAGCATGGCGCGCACCAGCATGCGCGTCTCGTCCGGGCGCCCCTCGAGGTTGATCGCCGGGAACGCCCGCAACGACAGGGCCGTGGGCAGGCCGTGCACCACCGAATGGGTGCGTACGAAGCGACGCAGCGCCACCGTGGACACCGGTTCGAGGTCCTCGAGCGGACCGGTCTCCGGCCGGGCCAGTTTGGTGGCCAGCCGGTGACTGCCGACACCGACACGCACATGCCCGAAGTCCGGGTCGTTGGGGCGGCGCTCCCACATCCGGCGGGTACCGGCCACAGCCCGCAGGTCGGCGGGTTCCGGATGGCTCCAGATCAGCGATTGCAGCTGTGCGCCACCGGTTTTGCGGACGTCGCGGCGGACCTGGTCGAGGTAGCGGAAGTAATCCTTGCGTTCCTCGTTCAGTTCGGCGGCGCGCTTGGGGCCGCCCGAGCCGCGCATGCCCGCCATCATGCCGACCATCGACATCAGCATCATCATCGGGAACATCAGCATGAAGGGGTTGGCGAGCAGATTGCGCCCCATCATCACCATCATCGCGATCATGCCGACCACCGCGACCACCATGACCACGGGCATGAGCCGCATCAGCAGCGCGGGTGGCACCGGCCGCGGGATCTCCGGCGGGGCGGTCAGCGCCACCTCACCGCCCGGTGCCCGCGGCGGGGCGATCCGCGGTCGGCGCACGAATCCGTCGGTGGACATGCCTACTCTCCTCGAGCCGAGTCGGTCCCGGTGGGAGCCGGGGTGGCGGAAAGGTAGCCGGCGGCCGGATCGTCGGCGGCGGGTTCGGGCCGCCTGCGCCGATACGGCAGGGCCGCGGCCCAGCCGACGGCCAGCAACGCCAGCAGCGCGCCGGAGCCGATGATCGCCACCCGGCGCGGCAGTGGGTCGGGGCCGCGCTCCGGGTCGGGCGGCGCGATGGCTCGCGGCACCTGCGCCGCCTGTCCGGGCGGCGGCGGCAGCTGCGCGGTGAGGGCCGCCAGCGGATCGATGAGCCCGAATCCGACCCGATCGTCGCGGCCCGCACCGGGATTGTGCGCGGTCCGCTCGATCCGCTCGATCACCTGCGCCGCGCTCAGATCCGGAAATCTGCTGCGCACCAGGGCCGCCAGACCCGAGACGAACGCCGCCGAGAAGCTGGTGCCGTCGATGGTCAGCGGTCCCTCGTCGCCGTGTTCGGTGTCGACCAAGCCGGTTCCGCCCGGCTTGCTGTCGAGGGAGATGATCGAGCGGCCGGGCGCGGCGACGCCCACCCACGGGCCGTGGATCGAGAACGGTGAGGTCGCTCCGTCCGGATCGGTCGAGGCGACCGAGAGCACGTACGGGGAGAACCAGGCCGGGCTGATGACGGTGCGCACTCCGTTCCAACCGCGGGTCTCGTTCTGCGCCGAGCAGGCGGACTGATCGAGATTGCCGGCCGCGGCCACCACGACGACATTGCGGTCGGCGGCGTATTTCACCGCCGCACCCAGTGCGCCGTCGGCGGTTTCGGAACCCGCTGGGGTGCAGGACACTTCGGAGATGTTGATCACGGTGGCGCCCATGTCGACCGCGCGCACCACGGCGGCCGCCATCGTCAGCACGTCACCGTATCCGCCGGCGGCGACCTTGCCGGTCTCGTCGTTGTTGCGGTTCTTCGCCTCGTACTGCAGGCTCAGCTGCCGGATGGCCAGGATCTGTGCCTCCGGGGCGACCCCGGAGAAGGCGTCGGAGGGGCTCGGACGCGCGGCGATCAAGCCGGCGACCAGGGTGCCGTGGCCGTCGCAATCCTCGGTGCCGTCGCCGGCGGTGACGAAGTCGCCACCGGGCTGCAGATCCGGCAGGCGCGGATGGCGGTTCACACCGGTATCGATCACAGCGACCTTCTGGCCGGCGCCGTGACTGAACTTCCAGGCGCGGTCCAGATCGAGAATGCGCTGCGGCAGTGGCGGATCCCGCGGGATCGCGCCGGTCAGATACGGTTCGGCGCAGACCGCACGCTTCTCGGTCTGGTCCGGCGGACCGTTCTTGGCGTTGACGGCCAGCGCCTGCCCGAGAGCGCCCTCGTCGATCGCCGGCGGGGCGACCGCCGTCGCGGGACCACCCCCGAGCAGCGACGCGCCGAGCACCGTCGCGGCAGCGGCCACGCGCAGCCGGCGCGTGGCACGGCGAACGAAACCCGCTATCGGACTGTCGTTTCCGTAGCGCAGCACAGTCATCGCCCGATCAGATGTTCCGCGCGGCCGAGTAGACGTCCATCAGCCACAGCGACAGCGGCACGATGGCGATGATCAGCAGGTACTCGAAGATCTCGATCGCCCGCCGCAGCACCGGCGACACATCCGCGCGAGGTCCGAGCACACCGAAGGCGATCACCGCCGCGGCGACGATCAGCACCAGGCCCGCGCCGACGGCGCGCCAATCCTCGTGCGCCACAGCCGCACCCGCGATGACGACGAGCGCCACCACGGTGCCGCCCGCGATCATCGTCGACGCCTGGGTGAGATCCGCGTACGCCCGGCCGCGCAGGCACAGCACCACCGCGGTGATCGCCGCCAGCACCAGCCCCTGCCAGCGCGCCGCGCCCAGCGGATCGGCGCCCAGGATCGCCCCGAAACCCGCTGCGAGCGTGGCGGCCACGAGAATTCCGGACTGGTACTGGTTGGCCGCCCGGGCACGGCGCTCCAGCCCCGCCGCCGAGGGCAGTGCGGTCGCGCCGATGACGCCGATGTCGGCGATCGTCGGGCGGGGTTCGTGATCGGTGGGATCGATGGCGCCGCCGGCGGTCGGCACCGGCGGAACCGGCAGGCGTGCCGCGGCGACGGCGGCCCGGGGAGCCATCGTAATCAGCACCAGGCCGGCGATCAGCACGCCGACGGCGATCTTCGCGATGTCGAAGTCCCACACCATCCGTACGGCCGCGGCGCCCGCGAGCACCGCGGCACCGGTGACCACCGCGGCGACCACGAGCGATCCGGCGCGGGTCATCGAATACAGCGCCAGCGCCACGACCAGTGCCGCCACCGCCGAGAACAGCAGGTGTGGCGACCCAACCCAGCCCGGGGTGAGCAGGCCCGCGCTCGCACCGAGCAGTGCAATCGCGAACAGCGACAACACGATCGCCGTCGCGCGCTCGGCCGGATAGCGGCGCGCGACGATCACGGCGGCGCCGGCGGCGAGCACACCCGCGCCCAGCGCGATGAATCCGTTCCAGATGCCGGTGCCCTTGCCCGACACCAGAACCGCGACCGCGACGAGTACCGCGATCAGCCCGGCGCCCAACCCCATTCGCCGCGCCGCCGTCGGTGACCAGGCGTTTCCCGATTCGGCGGTGAGCCGCGAGACGGCGTCGATCACATCGTCGAAGAGGGCGGGCGCCTCCTTGGCGGTCACCGAGCGCAACACCAGCAACTCACCGTCGAAAACCTCTGCGTCGGTGAGTGATTGGTGCGGCGGGATGGGATCGCGGCCGATCCGCGCCAGCGTCCAGTGCTGTGCGCGCACGGGCGCGCCCTCGTCGTGTTCGGTCAGGTCGGGATTGCGGGAATCGATCAGCTCGACCAGGTCGGTGATGTACGCCGCGACCGGCACGGTCGCGGGCAGGCCCACATCGAGTTGAGTATTTCCGCCGATCACCGACACTCGGCACAATTCCGGGTCAACGGCCCCCACGCCGCTGCTCGACGACTCGGTCACGGATTACAGAACTCCCTACGATTTTCGTCGCTGTATTGCGACGTTCCAAACTTAACCGAGATCGGCTGTCACGGCAGCCGGTATGCTGAGCGAGAATTAGCACATTCACGCGTTTAGGGGACTGTCCGTATGACCGGCAACCGCCAAGCACAACGCGCCTTCGATGCCGGCGTATTGTCATTGGGTATCGCTATCGACGGCCAGGAATCCACGCCCGATCTCGAATATGCGAAGCTCGCATTC
Organism: Nocardia sp. MDA0666; assembly: GCF_003023875.1. NCBI lineage: Bacteria > Bacillati > Actinomycetota > Actinomycetes > Mycobacteriales > Nocardiaceae > Nocardia > Nocardia sp. MDA0666. The sequence continues at coordinate 16,707 of NZ_PYHT01000034.1, read as the reverse complement.
CAGCGCGCCACCGAATGGGATCCGGGCATGTGCGACGCCTGGCTGGGCCGGGCCGCGGCCGGGGAGATCACCCCCGAGGTGGTGTTCAACCTCTACAAGACCAGCGGCTCCACCCTGTACCGCGAGCAGCGCCGGCTCGGCCTGGCGCCGCGGCAGCTGGCGGGCCGGTTCGTGGTGGGTCAGTACATCGACTATCCGCTGGCCGGGTACACCGAGATCTGGCTGGCGCAGGCGACCCAGCTCATCTCCGCCGGCGATTACGACGAGGCCGAGCAGGTGCTCGACGAGCTGGCCCGGCATCGCGCGGGCCTGCTGTCGCAGCCCGATCAGGACCTCGACGACCGGATCTGCCAGTACGTTCGCGGCCTGCTGCACTACACGACGCAGCGCTGGCCGGATGTGATGACGGTGCTGGCCGGTTCGGCGGACTGGCAGGACTCCTACCTGGCCGCGGGCGCGCACGTGATGGTCGGCACGGCCTGTGCGCAGCTCGGCCTGTTCGGCGAGGCGATCCGCCGGATGGAGGCCGCCGAGAACGGCCCGATTCCGGCCGCCGCCACCACCGCCCGGTTCTGCCGCGGGTTGTGCTTGCGCGAGATGGGCCGTGAGGACGAGGCCCAGGCCCTGTTCGAGAAGGTGTTCTCGGAGGCGCCCGACTTCGCCGCGAACACGCAGGCCATGCGCGATCGCAAGTACCGCCTCACGGTGACCTCGAAGGAGCTGATCGACGCGCGCACCGACCGCTGGGATCCGGCTTCGGCGCCCACCGCCGAACAGGTCGAGACCGAGGAGCGCGGCGACCGGGCCAAGCGCCTGCTCGAGGTCGCCCGCGCGGAGCTGGACGAGCAGATCGGCCTGGCCGCGGTGAAAACTCAGGTGGCGAAACTCCAGGCCACCGCGCAATTGGCGAAAATCCGAGCCGAGAAAGGTATGTCCAGCGCGCCACGCGGACAACACCTTGCGTTCACCGGCCCGCCAGGAACCGGTAAGACGACGATTGCCCGAGTGGTGGCAAAAATTTACTGTGGGTTGGGTTTGTTGAAAACCGATCGACTGGTAGAGGTAAAGCGTTCGGATTTCGTCGGTGAACATTTGGGAAGCACCGCGATAAAAACGAATAAATTGATCGATTCCGCGATGGACGGAGTGCTGTTCGTCGACGAGGCGTACACACTCATTCAGACCGGTCTGTCCGGTGGTGACGCCTTCGGCCGCGAGGCGGTGGACACCCTGCTGGCCCGGATGGAGAACGACCGCGATCGGCTGATCGTCATCATCGCCGGATACGACGGCGAGATCGACCGCTTCCTCGCCTCCAACGACGGTCTGGCCTCCCGCTTCGCCAAGCGCGTGAAGTTCGATTCCTACACACCCGAGGAACTGGGCCGGATCGGTCAGTTCATTGCGAGCAAACGGGATTCGGAGGTCGCCGAGGATGCGCTGGAACTCCTGCAGGCCGCGTGCCGGGAGCTCTACGAGCGCCGAGTGGTGGACCAGAGCGGCGAGCAGCGACGCGCGGTGGACCTCGCCGGTAACGGCCGGTTCATCCGCAATGTGATCGAGGCCGCCGAGGAGGAGCGCGAATTCCGTTTGGCCACCGACGAATCCATCGATCTGTCGGCGGTGGACGAGACCGTGCTCATGCGGATCGAGGGCGCCGACATGGCCAAGGCGCTGGAAGGTGTGCTCGGCGGATTGCGCTGAGCGGCGGTGTGATCGCTACCGGCCGGGCGGCCGGTGACGGTCAGTTGTTCTTGCCCGGCGGTGGGATCGGCCGGGCGCAGGCCATAGCGCTCGGGCCCGCGTCCGGGCACTGCGGCAGGCTGTCGTGACTCATCAGAGCGTCCTGCCGGGTCAGCGCCGGGCCGGCCGACAAGGCCTCCACGATCGGTTTCGGCGCCGGCTTCGGAGTCTTCGGCATTCCGAGGACCTTGGCGGTGTCGGCATCCGGGATTCCGTATCGAATTCCGTTGTCGCCCACGTAGAACAGCGGCCCGTTGCTCACCGCCCCCGGCTCCGCTCCGACCGACCGCACGAACTCCCCCGTGCCCGGGCGCAGATAGACGCCGTCGATCCGATCACCGGCGCCGTCCGCGGTCGCCGGGACGACCGGCTCCGCATCCGCGGGCAGCGGCAGCGCGCGGCCGGCCAGCAGCGTCACCGTGGCGCGCGCGTCGTCGGCGGCACGGGTCCACGACAGGCAGGCCACCGGATCCACGTCGGGTGCGAGCACGGCCGGAACCTGCTGCGGGAAATCGTCGATCGGCAGCCGGTGCAGGACCGGAATACCGACGATGCGGTCCGGCGGGACGGTCGAGATCTCGTTCATTCCTTGCGAATTCGCGTCGCGGATCAGGCCGGCGGCGAACGGCGTGACCCGTTGTACGCCGTCGGCGAGAACCACGTACAACTCGTCGGCGTCCACGCCGTGGACCCTGATCACACCGCCCACCGGCACATCGGACAGCTTGCCCGGGCCTGGTGCGCCGTGCCCGCCGATCTCCGGAACAGTCAGCGGCGGAACAGGTTCGGTGGCGTCGAGCAACGCGCCGCCGATCGGGCGCGGGCGCTGATCACGCAATCCGAGCGACCGGATCAGAACGGAATCGCCGGGATCGATCTCGGCCCGCTTACCGTCGTAGACGAGAAAGGTCTTGCCGCCGTGGGTGGCCAGCAGCGCCTGATCCGCACGCACCGGCACCGCGTGGGTACCGCCGGCCGGATTGTCCAGCGGCCCGGCGATCACCGTGGTGAGCGGCCCCGTCGCGGCGGCGCCACCACCCGCCGACGGCGGCAGCAGGTTGTCGCACATCGTCCAGGTGGACCGCCGGGGATCGCCCGACCCGGACAGTGCGCCTGGGGCGCCGGGAATGCCCAGCAGCGGACCGCGCGGCTGCGTCAATTTGCTGTCCTTGACCGAGGCCGGGGAGGCGGCGGCGCCGGTGATCAGACGCGCCGAGGCCAGGTTGAGCACCGGATGCAGGGTTCCGTCCACGAGAACGTAGAGCGCGCCGGAATCCTTGCCCATCACGATCTTCGAATCGCCCACGGATCCCTGCGGGTGCAGGAAGGCCAGGATCGCGGCGCCGGCCACCCCCAGCAGGCCCAGTACGGCGCCGATCACCAGCGAGCGGAACTGGGTTCGCATGGGATCGTGCAGCATCCGCACGTCGCGCCGCACCAGGGCGTGTTCGTAGCGCTTGAGCAGGAACCGGTAACCGTTGACTTGGGCACGGGTGGTCAACTGCGCCGGCACAACCGCCTCCCGATACCCACTAGCTGATTCCGATGACCCGATTCGAGTGCGCGAACCGTATCCGGCCGCGCTTCGACAGACTAGCGAAGCCGAACGAGTTCGGTCCATTATGTGCGCATGAACTCCACCGCGCGCGGAGATAAAGGCACACCGTCCGACGACGATTCATCCGACGCCTCCGAAACCGGCTCGAACGCACCGCAATTGCGCTCGACGGAATTCTGGCTCTTTCACCTTCTCCCCCTGCGTCTGGTGCTTCCGGTGCTGGTCACGGCGGCCGTGGGCGCGTTCGTGGCAAGGGTTTTCACTCCGTTGTGGTGGGTTCCGGTCGTCGTCGCCGCGGCGGTGTCGATCGTCGCTCTCACGCCGATTCGGGGTACTTCTCTCGCACAATCGCTGGCGCGTGGAATTACCTTTCGTTGGCAATTGTTTCGTAATCGTTCCACCGCCGTTCAACATTCGCCATTCGATGTTCCACTGGCCGAAGGCGGAAGTTACGGAATGCGCTGGGACGGTGACCGGCTCATCACCATGTTGCGGATCGACGCACAGCCGCGGACGGTGACCCGGCTCAGCCCCAGCGGACTGCTCGGCGACGATATGCTGCCGCTCGCCGAGATCGCCCGCTGTCTCGATCAGTTCGACATCCGACTGGCCGCCATCGACGTGATCAGTACCGGATCGCGCAGTGCCGGAACCGGTGCGGTGGCCCGCGCCTACGAGAGCATCCTCGGACCGCTGCCGGCCGTGGCCCATCGGACGGTCTGGGTCGTCCTGCGGCTGGATCCGCTGGCCAACGCGCCCGCCGTGGATCGGCGGGGCGGCGGCGCGGAAGGCACCTTGCGGTCGGCGGTCGTGGCCACACGGCGGGTGGCCAACCGGCTCGCCGCGCGCGGTCTGTCGGCGGTCGCGCTCTCGGCCACCGAGATGAATCAGGCGGTCGCCCAGCTGACCCTCGGCGCGGCGCCGGAGGACTTCGAGGAGACCACGGACAGCTTGGTCCACAACGGTTTTCACCACACCACCTACCGCATGACCCCCGAGGCCCTGGGTTCGCGCGGCATCGCCGAGGTGTGGTCGACACCGACGGTGACCTCCACGATCACCGTGCGGCTGCAGCGGGTGCCCGATGCCGTGGCCGTCACCGCGACCACCGATCCGTCGATCGCGGTGACGGCCACGGCACAATTCGCGACTCGCGACGCGCCGTGCCGGGTGCGCTCCGCCGGCCTGATTCCGCTGCCCGGAAAGCAGCGGCGCGCACTGCTTTTCAGCCTGCCGCTGGGCACCGGAGTGCCGGCGCTGCCGTTGGACAGCTACCTCGGACCGCCGGACGCGCTGGACCGGGTGCCGATGCCGATCGCCGGATGCGGACAGCTCATCGGCGCCGACAACTCGGGCCAGGGCGTGGCGCTGCCGCTGGTGAGCCGGCACGTGCGCCGGGTCGAGGTGATCGGCTCACCGCTGGTCGCCAAACAGGTGATCCTGCGCGCCATCGCGTTGGGCGCCAGTGTGGTGGTGCATACGAATCGGCACGACGAATGGCGGCCGATGGTCGGCTATGTCGATATGCCGCAGGCGCTCACGCTCGCCACCTGGTCGGCCGGTTCCCAGCAGGCCAGTTCGTATCGGTTCGCGACCATGGTGGTGTTCGACGGTATCGCGCCGAGCGGACACCACTCCGATGCCACCGTGATGGTGCTGCGCCAGCACGGACCGGTGGCCGACGGCTTCGAACCCGATGTCACGCTGATCGAGGACCCCGTGACCGCGAATATGGTCACCGTGCGCACCGAGAGCGGGGAGACCGGCGTGTACATGGTCGCCACGCCGGAGGAACTGCGATACGTGGGGGCGAATCCGGCGGTCCCGGCCTGAACGGCGAAGGTCCCGCCCGATCTGGGACATCGGGCGGGACCTTCGTAATGAAAACAGTTGCGGCTGTGTCGGACTCAGCCGCCGAAGCCGTTGGCGACGACCTTGTCCGCGGCGGTCGCGTTGTTCATCGCGGCGGAGACGGCCTTGGACAGCGCCGACACCTTGCCCATGGCGGTGCTGGGGTCGCTGTCGCCGTTGATGTCACCGAACTGCTGGTCCCACTTCTGCTTCGACTTCTGGAACGCCTCGAGACCGGCGTTGCCCTCCCACGCCTGGGCCAGCTTGGCCGCGCAGTCCTGCAGGTTGCTCGCCTCGGACTGCAGGTCCTTGTGGAAGCCGTTCAGCAGGTCGGAAAGTTCCTGGAGAACTGTTCTTTCGTAAAGCATGTCACTACCTTTCGTACGTGTGCGGTGGAACGGTTGAGCTGGATTCGCCTCAGACGCCGAGGTTGGTCAGACCACCGGTCTGCGAGATGAGCTGACGGAACTCGTTCTCGTTCTCGCTCTCGAGGCCGGTGTAGGTCTTGTTACCGTGGCCGACTTCCTCGGTCATCTCGTTGAGGATCTGGTTCAGCTTGGCCGCTTCCTCGTCCCAGTCCTGGGCGGCCTTGTTGCACGCCGAGAACGCATCGCCCTGCCAGCCACGCTTGGCGGAGTCGACCGCCTCGGTCACGCGGGCGATGGTGGCGCGGATGCGATCGACCGAGTTGGCCATATCGGTCTGCGCCTGCGAAGTACTCGCTGCATCGTTACTGATTTGCTGTCCGGCCATCGTCGGGCCCCTCTCTGTGTTTTCCGGTAATGCGGCGTATTCCGGTCATGCGGTTCGGTGGTACAGGTGGTCACTGGCACGGGATTTCGCGAGCTAGGGCATCCACCTTCCCCCGGGCAAGGTGCCGATCAGCGCCGTAATCGCCTGTGCGACGCGGTGATCGGATCCCGGCGTGAAGGTGGTCCACATCCGCTGGTCGGATGCGGCGCCCGGGCTGGCCGCGATCCGGCCCCGGGCGGTGTCGTACACCGCCACGGCGCCGGACGATCGGGTGGTGATGCCGTCGGCGTGGACGTAGGCGACGATCTCGGCGTGCGCGTGGCACTGCGACAGCGCCATGCCGAATTCGATCGCCGCGCGTTCGGCCACCCCCGAGCCGTACAGGGCCTCGGCGAATTCGGTTGCGGCCGTGGCGTTGTCGAGTCGCTGCGCGAGCTCGTCGGTGGCAGCGCTGAAGCTCGCGATATCCGCGGGTTCCGCGGGACCGAGTACGTCCAAGACCGGGCGGGCCAGCGCCGCACCGCCCTCGTCGGCCCAGATGGTTCGGACGTCGATCTCGTCACCGGTGCGGACGGCGACCGCGTGCCCCGCGCCGCGCCGTACCACCGACACTCGGCGCACACCGGCCGCGGTGACGATCCGCGCCGCGAGTTCGCATTCGGGCTGAGCCAGAATCGACAGGGCTGCACCGAGTTCCGGGTCGACATCGTCGTAACGGTCCACGAGTCCGGCACCGCGCAGCCCGCGCAACGCCTCGGCTCGCGCGGCGGTGAAGGCGGCGATCGAGTCCTGCCGCGGACCGACCTCGAGCACCAGCGGCAACGTCTGCACGCCGAGCAATTCGGCGACGGCCAGGACGGCGTCGTTGGTCAGGGTCGCCATGACTCTCCTTACGCGGGACTCGCGGTTCCGGTCGCGGGCGGCGCCTCGACACCACCGAGAACCGCTGGGGTGGCGGCGAATCCGGCATCGAACTCGATTTCGCCGACGCCGGGGGCATCCGCCACCCCGGCCCGGGCGGTGCGTTCCTCCTCGGACTGCGCGGCGGGGGGACCGGCCGCGGCGGGGACCGCTTGGCCGGCTGCCGTGCCGGTCTGCGTGGGCGAGGCCTGCAACGCGGTGAATTCCGTCGATTGCGCGACCCGGGCGACGGTCTGGACGCGGGTGCCGGTGAGGGCGCGCGGCATCTCGAAGGCGGCCAGGTTCGGCATGGCGGGCATACCGGCGATCGCGGGCATCGCGGGTGCCGATTCGGCGGCCACCGCGGCGGCTGCCTGCTCCCCCGCGAGGGCGTCGCCGGTGGCCAGCACCGGCGGCTCGAGCTGCTGCCACGGCATCGCGAGCGGTTCGGTGGCGGCCTCGTAGGTGCGCATCACCCGGGCCGCACCGGCTTTGGCGACGTCCTGATCGGCACTGATGTCGGCGGCGGCGCCGACCAGCGGCGCGCCTATCGCGGCCCCGATGGCCTGCACGGTGTGCATCGCCTGTTCCAGCGCCGCGATCTCCGCGATATGCGGCATCGCCAGCCGGGCCACCTCGTACGCCGCGGCCTGTTCGGCGGCGTGGGTGGCGTTACGCCCGGCGGCGGTCGCGGCGTCGAGCAGCCAATCCCGCATCCGCGCGATCCGTTCCAGCACCTCGTCACTGCGGTCGGACTGCCAGTGGCCGCGGATATCGGAGACGATCCGGTCGTAATCCGGCACGGCGGCACCGAAATTCGCGGCCAGGCGACCCCAGGCGGAGGCGGCCTCGGCCATCGGCACCGAGCCCGGGCCCGTCGTCAGCTCCCGCGCCAGCCGCTCGCTGGGCCTGGCTTCCCAGACCACCCCGGTGAAGCCGTCACCCGGCGGTTCGACCATGTCGTCGTGCCCCGATCAGGCCGTGGCGCCGAGGTCGGCGGCGTTGTCGCTGTCCATCCGGGACAGCCCGCGCGACTGCGCCCGGAGAGTGGCGGCCAATTTGCGCAGCTCCTGGACGCCCAGGTTGCCGGACGAGTCGAACGACGCGCCGACCTCGGTCAGCGTCGTCGCCGCGCGCATCGACACCTCGTCGACACCGGGTGCGGCGACCGACAGCGCCGGAGTGTCGGCCTGCAGGCCCGCCTCCAGACGGTCGGCGAGTGCGTCGAGATCGGCGGCGGTGCGCGCCGCGACTACGGGATCGAATTCCATCGCGAACTCCTAGAGGGTGAGAGCTTTGTCCGGTGGCTCGGTGTCCGGGGTGGTGGTGACCGCATCGGCGGCGCCGACCACGGGAAGGGAGACTCCGGCGATATCGCCCACGACGTCGTTACCGTGGGCGGCCGTGACGAGCTGACCGCGCACCGCCTCACTCGCGCTGCCGGAATCCGAAGCGGCGCGGGCCATTCCGGCGGCGCCCGCTCCGGGCGTCATCGGCATCATGCCCGGGCCGCCGGTCGTGCCGGTCGAGGCGATCGCGGACTCGGTGCTCGCGGTGACGGCCGCCTCCGTCATGATCGACGGGGTGCGCGCGGCCTGCAGCGGCGACGACATCTCCGGTGCGCCGGCGGCCGGGGCGCCGATTCCGCCGGGTGCGCCGGCTCCGGATCCGGTGGCCGTCGGAGCTCCGCCCGACGGCGGAACCGGCGCCGCGATCGGTTTCGCGGCGCGGCCGGTGAGGTTCGTGGCCGCCTGCGCGCCCGCACCGCCGACGGCCGACAACGATTGCACCATCTGCAGTGCCTGCGAAACGTATTGCGTCGCAGAGCTCGCGGCGCCGCCCGAACTCGACGCGCCCGTGGCCGGCGACATGGCGGACGGGGTAGCGCTGAGCCGGGACGTGGTACCGGCCACGGACTTCAGCGACGACTGCGGCACCGGCACCCGCTGCGCGGCGACATTCGACACCCCGTGCGGCACATTGGTGATCTTGACCTTCTGCCCCGTGTGCGCCATCTTCGCGCTGTGCGCGGTCAATTCGACTCGCGTCTTGGTGACCACGGCGAGCGCCTCGGCCAGCGTCTGTGCCGACATCGCCAGCACGAACACCTGCCCCGGCGGGGTCACGATGAACGGGGCCGCCGCCGCGAGCGTGGTCAGATACTGCGAAGTGATGCCCGTCATCAGCGCATTGCCGGTGAAGACGCTGCCGGCCGCGGCGGTCGTGCCGAGCGACATCTGCGCACCCTGCCCCGCCACCGCGGTTCCGTCGGCGGCCGCCTGGGTCGATTTGGCCGCCGCCGACAACGCGCCCGCGCCCTGCCACAACGACATCGCCGTCTGTATCGCCGTGGTGCCCAGCTGAACGACGGTCTGCAAGACGGCCGACACCTGGGAGAGCACCTGCGTCGGATCCGCGCCCGAGCCGAGTTTGCCGGTTCCGAAACTGCTGGCCAGATCCGTGATCGGTTTGGTCAGCGCGTGCAGGTCGAGCACCGGCAGCGGCGGAAGCTGCGGCAGCGGTGGGGCCGGCGGCAGCTGCGGCAGGCCCGGCAGCCCCATGTCCCGCAGTACGTCGTTGACCGGCCGGTCCACGATCGACCCCATCGCGCTCTGACGCAACAGGTCGACGATCGACCGGTCCAGGCCCGGTTCCATCACGCGCGACCGATTCCGCCGAGCAGGTCGGCGTTGTCCTGGTCGGTCGCCGCGTACGTGGCGGCACTCTGATGCGCGGTGACCGCGGTTCCGGCGTGCACGGTCGCCAGCTCCACGACCGAACTCAGGTGATTGGCCTGCGCCAGCGCGTATGTCGCGAGAAAGTCCTGACCGATCAGTCCGAAGACCGGAACGGCCGCGGCGATCGCCACCGCCTGGTTCACCGTGCCCGCGGAGAGTGTTTCGGTGGCCATCGCGGCCGCCGTGTCCCCGTAGCGACGGATCGCCTCCGGTACTGCTACCAACTCGCTCATCTGAAAGCCCCTGCCCGGTAAGCCGATTCGCGCTCGCGTAACCGGCGGATCGAACATCTACCGAGCAATTGCAACAGGCGACGACGTAGATTGGCACGCGCGCAGCTTAAGAACGCGTTACGCGTCAGTGAATCTCGCGCGTACCCGCGCCGTTCTCCTCGTTGAATGCGGCGACCAGATCACCGCGTTGCGCGAACGCCCGGGCGGCGGCGCTGCGCGCGGTGGACACTACCACCTGCTCGAATTCCGCCGGGGTGAGTCGATTCACCAACGGTGAGAAAATGAGATCGAGTAGTGCGCCGTTACCGTCCACCTCCACCGTGACGGCACCGTCCGGTGAGGTTTCGCGAGCGCGCACAGCCGCCATCCGGTCGCCGAGGTCGCGCATCCGTTCCAGCTGCCGCTCCGTGCGGGCGACCAACTCGTCCATCACCGAAACACCGGTCGGGTCGGGCGGATTCGTCATCGGCTCCCCCTCGTTCGCGTCGTCTCCGGCGTCGTGGGCTACCACTCCACCGACCTCAGCCAGCTCTGCGGCTCCGTGTCGTACTCCTGCTCGTCGATCAGTTCCTGCCGTTCGACCTGCTCCGCCGTGGGCAGTCCGGTCAAGGCGAGCAGATCGCTGCTCACGCCGGCCTCGGCGAGCTGGCGTCGACGTGCGAGTCCGGCCCGATCGGCCGCACGCGAGCAGAGCCGGAGCAGTTCGGCGGCCAATTCGGCGGGGTCGCGGCGCAATTCGCTCGCTTCGATCGAAATGCGCAGCGGCAGACCCTGTTCGGTGGTCTCGACCGCTATCGCGCCCGATCTGGTTGTCGCGGTGGACATCGTGCTCCTCGTTCGTCGGTCGGCATCCGGCTCGTTCGGCCGCGGGATCAGACGCGCTCGTCCTTGATCGCGCGGACGACGGTGATGATCTCGGCGTTGACGGCGGCGATCAGTCCCTGCCGGTCCACGCCGGTGGCGGTGCGCGGCGGGCCCGCCTGGATCACGTAGCGGCCATCGCCGGACAGGTCGCGCCAGTCCAGATGGCGGACCGTACGACCACGCGGGCCGAAACGCGAGACGCCCTGGGCGATTTCGATCGTCCCGGAGCGTTCCGGGACGATATCGAGGAAGCGCTGCCCGGCGGCGTCGGTGGGCTCGTCGTAGCTGTCCCACAGTTGCGGGGCGCCGCCCGCGCTGTCGGCCGATGTGTAGTGCGCTTCGGCGGCTCCGGCCGGCGATTCCGGATCGGGCGGCAGCAGGATGTGCCCGAAGACGCCGGCGTCGACCGGCGGCAGCGCATCCGCGACCATATCGGCCAGCCGCAGCGGATCGCACTGCACCATCGTGAATCCCCCGGCGTGCAACAGGGTGCGGCCGGGTAGTTGGGTGAGCAGGTAGCCGCGGTCCTCGCGCCGGGCTGCCAGCAGGCGGACCGCTCCCTCGCCGCGATGGGGGTCGTGGCCGTCGAAGCCCGTGACCAGGACGGCGAGGTCGGGCCGGGTGCAGTCGCGCACCGCGTCGAACAGGGTGTGGTCGGGCCGTGCCAGCATCCGGTCGCGCAGCCGCGTGCATTCGCGCTGGAAGTCGTCCTCCAGCGGGATGTCGGTGGTGTAGACGAACGGACGCGGTGGCCCCTCGTCACCGAAATGCCGCCACAGGACGACGAATTCGAGATCGGTGAAGCTCCAGCTGCGGTTCATTTCTCGACGACCGGTTTCACGACCACGGGCGCATCGCCGAGCGCGTCCTCGAGATGCTCGACCGAATCCAGATAGGCGGGTCGCTTGTGCTCCTTGCCCTGCTGATTCTGCGCGCCCGCCCCGGCCGCACCCGGTGAGCCGGGAGTGCCGGCCATCGGCGCGGCGCCGGCCCGGCCGGTCGCGGAATCGACGGTGTTGGCACTCAGCGCCGTGCTGAGCGTGCTCGCCCGCGGGAACAACTTGGAGGCCTGCGCCAGATCGCGACTGAGCGCGGGCAACCCCGGCACCCCGGCACCGCCGCCGGGCACACCGCCACCGCCGCCGCCCGCACCGCCTCCGGCGCCGGTCAGGGCGGACAGCGGATCCGAACCGTCCATCCCCGGAATACCCAATCCCGGAATATCACCCAGTCCGGCCTTGGCGAGCGCGTCCTGCTGCTGTTGCTGCGTCAGGGTCTGGGCAACCTGCTGGAACGCCTGCATCAACTGCTGCGCGCCCTGCTGCGCGGCCGACATCAGCTGCTGGACAGCGGACATGACCTGTTGCTGTTGCTGCTGTTGCTGGGCGGCGGCCTGCTGCTGCTCCTGCTGCTTCTGAAGCTGTTCCTGCTGCTTCTGTTGTTGTTCCTGCTGTTGCTGTTGCTGCTGCTGTTCCTTGTGTTGCTGCTGCTGGGCTTCCTTCTGCTGCTTCTCGAATTCCGCGGCCTGTTTCTGCTGCTGCGCCAACGCCTCCCGCTGCTGCCGGGCCGCCGCCTGCTGCGCGGCCTTGGCCTGCGCGTCGTTGGGTGTGCCGCCCGGAGTCGTACCGCCCGGCGGGGTCGAGCCGCCGGGTGGGGTGCTGCCGCCCGGTGGGTTCTGACTACCGGGCGGGTTCTGACTGCCCGGGGGATTCTGGCTGCCCGGTGGGTTCTGCCCCGTCGGGTTGTACGGGTTGGCGGGAATCTGGCCGAATGCCGCGGCGGCCGCGGGCAGTACCGGGACGTGCGACGAGGACTGGTTCATCCCGAAGACGTAGGTGCGCCGGAAACTTTCGCGAACGGTTTGGATCCACTGCTGCTGCGTCTTCGCGTCGGCATCGTTGTTCGGCGGCATGCTGTACTGGGTCTCGTTCAACCACCCCGAGCTGTAGACGAGCAGATCGCCGGTGCCCCTGATCGCGGTGGACAGCCCCGGGATGCTCTTGCCGTAGGCCTGCACCGCCGCCACCGCGGTCTCCTTTCCCGGCCCGCTCCACTTGTCGACGGTCACCGAGTCGATCTTGTTGAGCAGATCCGAGTACACCTTGTTCACCTCGGTCGCCATCCACCACCAGGTGCCCGCGTGGTTGGCGAGATTCTCGGCCACCTTGTTCACCCGGATGTAGTTGCCTACCTGGAACAGGTCGTACCAGCTCATGTAATCGGGCGCTTCGGGACTGATGGTCGAGGACTGGAACGACTGCAATCCCGCCTTGTTGTCCATCGCGTTGACGGGATTCTTCAAATCGTCGGTGGTCCCCGGCACTTTCGGCGGATCACCCATCGGATCCAGGCCGTCGGCGTCCCACATGTAGTCCGGTTTACCGCTGACGTTGTCGAGCAGCGCGGAGTTGAAGCCGTCCATCTTGCCGTAGGCCTTGCCGGCCGCGATGAACGTGTCGATCATCTGGCCGAGGATCGTCTTGTGGTCCTCGAAGACCGTCTTCAGATCGGTGGCCTCGGTACCGAACTTCTTGCCCAGCGCGGTACCCGACGCGAGATTCGACACCGGCGAGCCGGCGGTGAGATCGTCGGTGTAGAGCTGCAACGTCTTCAGCGCGGCGATCGTGCTCTCCGCGGCCGCGGCCACCTCCAGGGCCACGTCCGGCTCGAACTTCAACGCATCCTTGCCGGACGTGTGGTTCTTCGTGTAGTCACTCAACGCCGGCCACGGATTACCCGTAGCGACGGGCGTAGTCGGATCGGGCGCCATCGGTCGTGCTCCTCGAATTCGGTACCAGCGGACGCTGCGCGTTCACCCCGTCGGCGATACCGTCCGGAGGTCGTCTCCCGTCCCGACCGATATGCCGAATAGCAAGTCCCGCATCATCTTTCGAACATGCTGCGACCTGCGAGCAACACCGGCGGCAACGGCGGTTGAACGCGGGGTGAAACACCGGCGGCGAGTGTCATCCGGCCCGCAGGGCGCCGCGCCGCTCCCGGAACCGCTGTTCGAAACCCTCGACATACACCGACGGCGCGATCGAGGACGAGGACTGTTCCAGCACACCGTCGTCGGCGACGTAGAACACGGCCCGCCCGATCGCCACCTCGTCGGGTTCGGCGGGCACGTACACCATCCAGCCCACCGAGATCCGGTCCGCGTGCAAACGATCCAGCGGATATCCGTCCGTCTCGATCCCGGCCTCGTCGAGATGACCACGCACCCGCTCGAGCGCCTCGGGCTCGGGTAGCGGCGCCGGACCCGTCGGCGTCGCACCGGCCAGCGTGAGCTGGTTGAAAGCGCCGTCGATATCGAAGCCGCCGTCGTCGCCGAAGACGGCGACCAGGGTCTCGCGGGTGACCACATTCGCCTCGGCCGCGGCGACCAGAGTGTCCACCGCGGAGCGCAATTCGTCGTCGGCCCCACCGTCGATCAGGCCACGGATGACCTGCGCGACCGTGTCCGAGGTCCACACGCCCGGCAGCGCGTCGCTGAGGTGATCGGCCGACGGCGACTCACCGCGATACCACCGCCCGTCCTCGAACCAGTAGCAGAACGACAGCAACCCGTCGCCGAAGCGCGGATTGAGCACCGAATTCGACACCCATTCCGGTGCACCGGCATACAGTCCCGGCAGCGGTGCGCCACCGTTGTAGGCGGCATCGAGCGCCGGCGCCTCCCACACCCCGCCGGAGAGCACGGCCCGGCCGCCGGGCAGGAGATACAGCGTGCTGCCGCCGCGCCGGGCGCCCTCGAACCAGCCCAGCGAGGGCAATACGCGCGGCCCCCACTGTGATCCGGCGGCGACGAAGGCGGCCGCCATCACCGCCCACCGGCTCCACAGTGTGGACAGATCGGGAAAGTCGTCATCCGACACCACGGGCACCACACCCGCGGCTCGATCGGCGCGAGCCTGCCGGGCCGCGACCGCCGGCGGGCGGGACTGCCGGTCGCCGTGCCCGATGTAGGCGCCCAGCCAGACCGGCACCCGATCGCGCGGATACGCCTGCAGATCGGCCAGATACGCCTCCGGCGCCAGCAGTTGATCGTCGGGGAACGGTTCGTCGCCGTAGTCGTAGTCCACCTGGAGATGTCCCGCCCGATCCAACCGGACGAACAGGCGCCACCAGGGACCGCTGGCGAAGGCCGCCGACAGATCGCGGTGTTCGCGCACCAGCTCCAGGACAGAATCGGGCGGATCGGCGCGCAACATGCGGTCCTGGTCGTCGGTGAAGACGACCTCACCGCCGCCGACCACCACCGTGATGGCGAAGACAGCGGTCAGCTCGTGCCAGCCCTCGGGCGCGACCGCCGCCAATTCGCGGGCGATTCCGTGCGCCAATTCCCGGGCGCGAGCCTCCGGATCCACTGCCGCCGCGACGGATTCGGGCATGCCGCCACCCAGGGTGAAGCCGACATCCGGCTCGTCGTCGGAGGCGGGGACCGCTCGGTCGTGCGACGGGAGATCGGCCCGGTCGCGTGCGGGATCCGGTGCGGAGGCCGCCGGTGTGCTGACCGGCCGGGCCGACGCCGGTGTGGCATCCGGATCGGATTCCGGTCGCGAATCGGGATTGTGGTCATCGGGGCGGGTCACGTCGCGGTGTTCTCCTCGTTCGCGTCCATCGTCCGGCGCGGCCGGTTGCGGACATCCTCATCGGTGCGATGCTCGGTAACAGTGTGCGGTGCTGCGCTTTTCACCGCACACCCCGGACTTCGGCGAAGATCTGCGTACGGCGGGCGGGATTGTCGAGCACATCGCGAATCCACAAGCCGAGGTCGAGTTCCGGTTTGCGCTGGCGGTAGCGCACCGTGCACACCGCCAGTCCCGCCCGGGTCACGGTGAACTCGGTATGCCGGCGCCCGGCGCGCTGCCAGTGCACGATGACCGCCAGATCGTCGGCATCGATCAACTGCCCCGCGACGCGCAGGAACAGCCGATCGTCGGTGCGGAAGAAGACGAACTCCACACCATCCAGATCGCCGTACACCCCACTGAACGGGCCCATCGGCTCGGCCGACTCGTGCAGCGACCCGGTGAGCGGATCGACCTCCGCACAACGATGACCGTTGAACTCCTGCACCAGGATGCGGGGTGGGGCGGGCGTGGGCGAGCCGGTCGGGTGCGCGTGGTGACGTGCCGGAGTGGAGGCGGAGGCCGCGCTGTTGCCGGTCGGCATCGGTGGGGAGAACGGTGGGAAACCGTTCTGCGGGAGGTTGTTCTGCGTTTGTGCCGCCGGAACCGGTTGTACCCCATGGTGTCCCGTTGCGCCCGCTGCCGGATCACCGAGGGAGAACGGGCGATCGACCGGGAATCGCCGGTCGTGGACGTTTCCGTATCCGGCTCCCGGATCGTATCCGGCGCCGTGGCGGTTTCCATTGCCGTACCGGTCGGCATCGCCAGGGCCCTGCCCGACGCCATGATCCGGCGGGATCGCTGCGTGTGAACCGTCGGATACACGCGGTTCAGGGGCCGGCCGCTGCGGAATCTGCTGTGGGATAGCAGGTTCAGTCGTATGAGGGATCACCCCCAGCGGTGCACCGAACGGGTTGAGCCCGGTTGCAGCGTGGTTCACATTTCGCTCGATACCCGCGCCCGGCAGCGGGAACGGTTGCGGGGCGGCATGGCCCGGAGCGACAGCGTCCGAAAGCCACGGCGGTACCGGGATGTTCGGCTGAGCCTGCGAATTCGGCAGATGGTGGTCGTGTTCATGGTGGTGGTGGTCACCGTGCTCGTGGCCGCCGTGGTCGCGGTCACCGTGCTCGTGGCCGCCGTGGTCCTGATCCCCGCCATGATCGTGGCCGCCATGGTCGTGATCATTTCCGTCGGGGTCGTGGTGACCGTGGTGACCGTGATCATGCCCGTGGCCGTGCCCTCGGTGATCGCCGTGGTGATCGGGGTCGTGAGGGTGATGGTCGTGATGGCCACCGTCTGGGTCGTGATGGCTTACGCCGGGCTGTCCCGGGCCGGGCTTTCGCGGCGGCTGATGCGGCGGCCGGTGAGGTGAGGGCGGCTGATGCTGCGGCGGCTGATGGGGGGCCGGCGGCTGATGCGGCGGGGGCTGATGG
>NZ_PYHT01000033.1:0-65223 GCF_003023875.1 Nocardia sp. MDA0666 | reverse complement strand
CGGAGGTGGTTGCACAGTTCATCGGGTCGGAGTTGGCCGGTACATCGGTTGTCGAGGAAGGGCCGGTCGGCCGGGTTCGGGTGGATGATGATCCGGTCGCGATTGTGGCGATGAGTTGCCGGTATCCGGGTGGTGTGGCGTCGCCGGAGGATTTGTGGCGGTTGGTCGCCGAAGGGATCGATACCAACGGGGAATTGCCGGTCGACCGTGGCTGGGATGTCGACGGTATCTACGACCCCGAGCCCGGCAAGCCCGGCAAGACCTACACGCGGCGCGGTGGATTCCTGTATTCCGCAGCCGATTTCGATGCCGACTTCTTCGGTATCAGTCCCAATGAGGCCATGGTGATGGATCCGCAGCAGCGATTGCTGCTGGAGACCTCGTGGGAGGCGCTGGAACGGGCAGGGATCGATCCTGCCGTGCTGCGTGGCAGCTCGACCGGTGTGTTCACCGGTGTGATGTACCACGACTACGCACAGGGCACCGGAAAGGCCGGAAGCGCCGGAGGAAGTCTCGTCTCCGGTCGGATCGCCTACACGCTGGGGCTGGAAGGTCCTGCGGTGTCGGTGGATACGGCGTGCTCGTCGTCGCTGGTCGCGATGCATCTGGCCGCGCAGTCGCTGCGGTCCGGTGAATGCGATCTGGCGCTGGCCGGCGGTGTCGCGGTCATGGCCACACCGGATATGTTCCTCGAATTCGGCAGGCAGCGTGGATTGTCGCCCGACGGCCGGTGTAAGTCCTTCGCGGATGCGGCCGATGGTGTGGGCTGGGCTGAGGGTGCGGGAATGCTTGTGCTGGAACGGCTTTCCGATGCTCGTCGCCATGGTCACGAGGTTGTGGCGGTGCTGGCGGGTTCGGCGGTGAATCAGGACGGTGCGTCGAACGGTTTGACGGCGCCCAACGGTCCGTCGCAGCGGCGGGTGATCCGGCAGGCGTTGGCCAATGCCGGTCTCTCGCCTGCCGAGGTCGACGCCGTGGAAGGCCACGGTACGGGTACGACGCTGGGTGATCCGATCGAGGCCCAAGCGCTGCTCGCCACCTACGGTCAAGATCGGGACCCCGCCAGTCCCTTGTGGTTGGGGTCGTTGAAGTCGAACATCGGTCATGCCCAGGCCGCTGCGGGTGTGGGCGGTGTGATCAAGATGGTCATGGCGATGCGCCACGGCGTGCTGCCGAAGACACTGCATGTCGACCGGCCGAGTTCGAAAGTCGATTGGGCGCAAGGCAGTATCCGGTTGTTGACCGAGTCGGTCGAGTGGCCGGAGGTGAATCGGCCGCGTCGCGCCGGTATCTCGTCCTTCGGGCTCAGCGGCACCAACGCCCACCTCATCGTCGAACAGGCGCCGGCCGCCCCGGCCTCGGTACCGGAGACCAGGATCGCTCCGGCCGGTGGGGTCCTGCCGTGGGTGATCTCGGCGCGCGACGGCGCCGCCCTGGCCGAACAAGCCAGACGTCTGACCGCGCGGATCGGCGACCGGCACCCGGTCGACGTCGGCTACTCGCTCGCGACCTCGCGAGTGGTGTTCGATCACCGCGCCGTGGTGCTGGCCGCCGAAGGCGACGACCTGCGGACCGGTACCCAGGCCCTCGGGCGCGGAGAACCCCTTCCCGGCGTGGTGTCGGGCCGGGTGGTGCCGGGTTCGACGGGTGTGGTGTTCTCGGGGCAGGGTGCGCAGTGGGCCGGTATGGCCGCGGGACTGCGTGCGTATCCGGTGTTCGCCGAGCATTTCGACCGTATCGTGGCCGAGCTGGAACCGGCTCTGGGACAGACAGTTTCGCTGGTCGAGGCGTTGGCGGACGATGAACTGGTCGACCGCACCGTGTTCGCGCAGGCTGGCTTGTTCGCGTTCGAGGTGGCGCTGTATCGGCTGCTCGAATCGTGGGGATTCCGTGTGGATGTGGTCGCAGGCCATTCGATCGGTGAGGTCGCGGCCGCACACGTGGCGGGAGTCCTGTCGCTGGCGGACGCGTGCGTGCTGGTGGCTGCGCGCGGGCGACTGATGCAGGCGCTGCCCGCGGGCGGAACGATGGTCGCGGTGGGCACTTCCGAGGCGGAGGTGATGGCGCTGCTGGATTCCGCCGGAGACGCGGCCGGTGACGTGTCGATCGCGGCGGTGAACGGTCCGTCCTCGGTGGTGTTGTCCGGCTCCGAAGCCGGTGTGCTGGCGGTGGCGGACTGGTGTGCCGGAAAGGGTTGGCGTACACATCGTTTGCGGGTGTCGCATGCGTTCCATTCGGCGTTGATGGAACCGATGCTGGACGAATTCGCCTCCGCGATAGACGCATTGGCGTTCGGGAGTCCGACTGTGGCATTGGTGTCGACGGTGACCGGTGCCCGGGTGACCGACGAGATGTCGGTTCCGTCGTATTGGGTGAACCAGGTTCGGGATACGGTGCGGTTCGCCGATGCGGTGACGGCGATCGCGGAGTCGGGGGTGTCCCGATTCGCCGAGCTCGGGCCGGATGCGGTGCTGGCCCCGATGGTCACCCAAACCCTCGACGCCACATCCCCGGTGGTGGCGGCATCGTCGCGCCGGCACCAGGCGGATCCGTCGACCCTGACGGCCGCACTGGCGACACTGTTCGTCACCGGCGCGGACGTGAACTGGGGCGCCCTCTACTCCGGAACGGACGCCCGGCGAATCGACCTGCCCACCTACGCATTCCAGCGTCGGCGGTATTGGTTGTCCGACGAGTCGACGGCATCCGGCAGCGCCCGCGCGATGGGGCTGGTCGCCACCGAACATCCGCTGGTCTCGGCCGTGGTCTCCCAACCGGACTCCGACGGTGCGGATCTCACCGGCCGCCTGTCCCTGCGGACACATCCCTGGCTGGCCGATCACGCGGTCATGGACACCGTCCTGTTCCCCGGCACGGGTCTGGTCGAACTCGCCCTGTACGCCGGTGAACAGGTCGGCTGCGCTCACCTCGAGCAGTTGGTCCTGCGCGCCCCGCTGGCGCTGTCGGAAACCTCCGGCACCGCGGTGCGTGTCGTGGTCGGCGCCCGGGACGAGGCCGGTCGTCGCGCGGTGCGGATCTTCTCCCGCCGCGAGGACGACGCCGATGCGCTGCCGTCCTGGACGGTGCATGCCGAAGGCACACTCGCATCCGAAAACGCCAGTGTCGCAGCCGAATTGTGGCAGTGGCCGCCGGCGGGAGCGGTCGCGGTGGATATCGACGATGTGTACGACGCCCTCGGCGCGCAGGGATACCACTACGGTCCCGCGTTCCAGGCGCTGCGCTCGGTCTGGCGAGCGACTGGTGACGTCCTCTACGCCGAGGTCGCGCTGCCCGAGACCGCCGGCTCCGACGCCCAGCGGTTCGGCATCCACCCGGCGTTGCTGGACGCGGCCCTCCATGCGCTGCGCTTCGCCGACGCGCGGCCGGACGGTCCGGCGTTGCCGTTCGAGTGGTCCGGAGTCACCGTGTACGCGGCGGGGGCCGATGCGCTGCGGGTGCGGCTCACCCGCGTCGGGGAGCGGGGCGTAGCGCTGGATCTGGCGGATACCACCGGTGCACCGGTGGCGACGGTCCGTCACCTCGCCTCCCGTCCCGTCGATGCCGCGCAGCTCACCACCGGCGCATCCGTCGGCAACGCCCTGTTCCGGATCGGCTGGACACCGATCGAGGTGCACAGGGCCGAAATCGCCACGGCCACATGGCCGGAACTCGGTGACGAGGTACCGCCGGTCGTGGTGCTCGACTGCCCGGCGGGCAACGATCCCGCCACGATCCACGCCGCGACCCACCACGTGCTCGAGGTCCTGCAGTCCTGGACGGCGAGCCGGCGATTCACCGAATCGGTCCTCGTGGTCCGGACGGCCGGAGCGGTGTCGGTGGCCGGAGAGGACATCACGAATCGGGCGAGCGCCGCCGTCGGCGGCCTCGTGCGCTCCGCACAAGCCGAGCATCCGGGCCGCATCGTCCTGGTCGACAGCGATGCCGACCTCGATGATCTGCTCGGCGGCATCCTGGCCGCGGCGGAACCGCAGGTGGCCGTGCGGGACGGCCGAGTGCACGCCGCACGGCTGGTCCGGGCGGCTCCCGGCGCGGCCGAGGCCGTCGCGTTCGATCCGGATGAGACGGTGCTGGTCACCGGTGCCGGTGGGCTCCTGGCCGGGCTCTTCGCCCGGCATCTGGTCGCCACCCGCGGCGTCCGCCACCTGCTGATGCTGAGCCGGCGTGGCGAATCCGCCTCCGGCGCAGCCACATTGCGGGCCGAACTCGGCGAACTCGGCGCCGACGTCGAATTCGCCGCCTGCGATGTCACCGACCGCGACGCGCTCGCCGCCGTGCTGGCGGGCATACCCGCCGAGCACCCGCTGACCGGCATCTTCCACCTGGCCGGTGTGCTCGACGACGGGGCCGTCGCGTCGCTGACCCCGGCGCGGATGGATACCGTGCTGAGCCCCAAGGTCGACGCCGCATTCCATCTGCACGAGCTGACCGCCGATCTGCCTCTGCGGGCATTCGTCCTGTTCAGCTCGGTAGCCGGTGCGTTCGGCAACCCCGGCCAGGGCAACTACGCCGCCGCCAACGCCTACCTGGACGCGCTCGCCACGCACCGCGTCGCGACCGGCAGGTGCGGCACGTCCCTGGTGTGGGGGCTGTGGGACGGCGGTATGGCCGGGCAACTCGGCGACGTCGACCGGCACCGCATGTCCCGCTCGGGCCTGCTGCCGCTCTCGGCCGATCAGGGCCTGGCACTGTTCGACGCCGCGACCGGGATCGATGTGCCGGTGCTCGCCCGGCTCGACACGGAGAGTATTCGGCACGCCGGAAACGCCACGCCCGCATTGCTTTCCGGTCTGGTGCCGGCTCGTCGCAGTGCGGCATCGGGTGCGTTCACGGCGCTGCGCGCGCGGGTCGCGAGCACTCCCGACAGCGAGCGCTTCGGAGTTCTGGTGGAGATCGTGCGCGGACAGATCGCCGCGACTCTCGGCCACGAGCACCCGAATTCGATTGCGGCGGACCGGGCCTTCAACGAACTGGGCTTCGATTCGATCACCGCCATCGAATTCCGCAATGCCCTCAAAGCCGTCACGGGCCTGCCGCTGCCTGCCACCTTGGTGTTCGACTATCCGACACCCGAGGCACTGGCACGACATCTCGCCGAGGAATTCACCGGAACCGCCCGGGACAGCGAGGTCACCGCGACCCGTGCGGTCGACGACGACCCGATCGCGGTGGTCGGCATGGCGTGCCGGTACCCCGGCGGCATCACCTCCCCCGAGGAACTCTGGGATCTGGTGCGCACCGGAGCAGACGCGATCACGACACTTCCGGCCGACCGCGGCTGGGACATCGCCGGCATCTACGACCCGGAACCCGGCCGCGCGGGCAAGTCCTACACCAGAGAAGGCGGATTCCTGCACGGCGCAGCCGATTTCGACCCCGAGTTCTTCGGTATCGGGCCCAACGAAGCCACCATGATGGACCCCCAGCAGCGTCAGTTGCTGGAGACGACCTGGGAAGCGTTGGAGCGCGCCGGTGTCGACCCCACGGTGCTGCGGGGCAGCTCGACCGGGGTCTTCGCCGGCGTGATGTACCACGACTACGCCCAGGGCAGCGGCAACAGCGCGACCGGCAGCTTGGTCTCCGGGCGGATCGCCTACACATTGGGTCTGGAAGGTCCTGCGGTCTCGGTGGATACGGCGTGTTCGTCGTCGCTGGTGGCGATGCATCTGGCCGCGCAGTCGTTGCGGTCGGGAGAGTGTGAGCTGGCGTTGGCCGGTGGTGTGACCGTGATGGCGACGCCGGAGACCTTCGTGGAGTTCAGTCGTCAGCGCGGGTTGTCGCCCGACGGCCGGTGTAAGTCCTTCGCGGATGCGGCCGATGGTGTGGGCTGGTCCGAGGGGGCGGGAATGCTTGTGCTGGAACGGCTTTCCGATGCTCGCCGTCATGGTCACGAGGTGTTGGCAGTGCTGGCGGGTTCGGCGGTGAATCAGGACGGTGCCTCGAATGGTTTGACCGCGCCGAACGGTCCGTCGCAGCGGCGGGTGATCCGGCAGGCGCTGGCCAACGCCGGTCTCACGCCGACGGATATAGA
Organism: Nocardia sp. MDA0666; assembly: GCF_003023875.1. NCBI lineage: Bacteria > Bacillati > Actinomycetota > Actinomycetes > Mycobacteriales > Nocardiaceae > Nocardia > Nocardia sp. MDA0666. The sequence goes on along the minus strand of NZ_PYHT01000033.1, from coordinate 59,174 downwards.
TGCGGTCGAAGCACACGGCACCGGCACCACGTTGGGTGATCCGATCGAGGCTCAAGCGTTGCTTGCCACCTACGGTCAGGATCGGGCCGCGGATCGGCCGTTGTGGTTGGGGTCGTTGAAGTCCAATATCGGTCATGCTCAGGCCGCTGCGGGTGTGGGTGGTGTGATCAAGATGGTCATGGCCATGCGCCACGGGGAACTTCCGCGGACACTGCACGTCGATGCGCCCAGCACCAAGGTCGATTGGTCCGAAGGGCAGGTGCGGTTGCTCACCGAACCGGTGCCGTGGCCGGAGGTGGATCGGCCGCGTCGCGCGGGTGTGTCCTCGTTCGGGATCAGCGGCACCAACGCGCACGTCATCGTCGAGCAGGCCCCGGCCGCCGAGACCGCGCCGGTGGTGACCACCGTCCCGGCCGTCCTGCCCTGGACACTCTCGGCGCGCAACGGTGACGCACTCACCGGCCAGGCGGCCCGCCTCGCCGCGCATGTGGACGCGCACGATCCGGATGCCGTGGATGTCGGCTTCTCACTGGCCTCCACACGTGCGGTGTTCGAGCATCGGGCCGTTGTCGTGGGCCGGGATCGTGACGGTCTGCTCGCGGGAGTGCGTGCGCTGGCGGCGGGCGAGTCGGTGTCCGGTGTGGTGTCGGGTCGGGTGGTGCCGGGTTCGACGGGTGTGGTGTTCTCGGGTCAGGGTGCGCAGTGGGCCGGTATGGCTGCCGGGCTGCGTGCCGCGTTCCCGGTGTTCGCCGAGCATTTCGATGTGATTGTCGGCATGCTGGATCCGGCTCTGGGACAGACGGTTTCGCTGGTGGAGGCTTTGGCGGACGAAGATCTGGTCGACCGGACGGTGTTCGCGCAGGCGGGGTTGTTCGCGTTCGAGGTGGCGTTGTATCGGCTGCTGGAGTCGTGGGGGTTCCGTGCGGATGTGGTGGCGGGTCATTCGATCGGTGAGGTTGCCGCCGCCCATATCGCGGGTGTGTTGTCCCTCGAGGACGCGTGTGTGCTGGTGGGAGCGCGCGGGCGATTGATGGAGGCGCTGCCCGCGGGCGGGACGATGATCGCCGTCGGCGCGTCCGAGGCCGATGTTCTGGCCGTGCTCACCGGTGACGTCTCGATCGCCGCGGTGAACGGTCCGTCCTCGGTGGTGCTGTCCGGTGTCGAAGCCGATGTCGTGGCCGTCGCCGGGCGGTGCGCGGAAAACGGCTGGCGCACCCATCGTTTGCGCGTATCGCATGCGTTCCACTCCGCATCGATGGAACCGATGCTGGACGAATTCGCCTCGGCGATAGGCGCTGTGACGTTCCGGCGCCCGGATATGCCGCTGGTGTCCACCGCAACCGGCGCCAGGGTGACCGACGAGATGTCGGATCCGTCCTACTGGGTGCGTCAGGTGCGCGACGCGGTGCGATTCGCCGACGCGGTCCACACGATGGCGGAACTGGGAGCGACACGCTTCGCCGAGGTCGGGCCCGACGCGGTGTTGACGCCCATGGTCGCCCGAACCGTCGATGCCGCAACCACGATCGCCCTCGCCACCCGCCACCACGCGGACCCCGAGACCGTGCTGACCGGGCTCGCCCGCCTGTACGTCGCGGGTGCGCCGGTGGATTGGGCCGGCTACTACGCCGGCTCCGGCGGCACCCGGACCGATCTGCCGACCTACCACTTCCAGCACCGCCGTTTCTGGGCCACGGGCCGGCTGCACGCCGGAGAACCGTCGGCGCTCGGCTTGCGGTCCACCGAACACCCCATGCTGGGCGCGTTGGTCACGCAGCCCGAAGGCGGCGGCGTCCGCCTCACCGGGCGGTTGTCCACGGCCACGCATCCGTGGCTGGCCGATCACGACGTTCTCGGCGTGGTGCTGCTGCCCGGAACCGGCTTCGTCGAGTTGGCGGTCCACGCCGGAGAACAGGTCGGCTGTCCGGAACTGGCCGATCTCACACTGCTGGCGCCACTGACGTTCAGCGGGCCCGGCGGAGTGCAGATCCAGGTGGTCGTGGGCGATGGTGACGAGACCGGTCACCGGCGCCTCGATATCTACTCCCGCCGGGACGAGGACGATCCGGCCGTCCCGTGGACACATCACGCGCAAGGACAGATGAGCCCGAGCGAGGAGACCGACGAACCGGCGGACTGGGCCGACTTCGTGCAGTGGCCGCCGGTCGGCGCCACGGAGGTCACAGTGGACGGCGCGTACGACGAACTCGCCGACCACGGATACCACTACGGTCCCGCCTTCCGCGGTCTGACGGCGGTGTGGCGGCGCGGCGATGATCTGTTCGCCGAGGTCGCGCTGCCGGAGCAGACCACCGCACGGGGTTACGGCATGCATCCGGCGCTGCTCGATGCGGCCCTGCACGCGCTCACCGTCGGCCTGCCGCGCGGCACGGACGAGGAGGCCGAGCGGCAGACCCTGGTTCCGTTCACCTGGTCGTCGGTGCGTCTGTACGCCGACGGCGCCCGCCGGGTGCGCGTGCGCCTGAGCGAACCGAACGAGGGTGCGGTCACGGTGGCGCTGGCCGATTCCGGTGGCGCGCCGCTGCTTTCGGTGCGATCGCTCGCCTTGCGTCCGCTCTCACCCGAACTGCTCGCGGCATCGTCTCGTCCCTCCCACGACGCGCTGTACGAACTCGCGTGGCGGCCCGGCCCGCAGCCGCGCCCCGCGGCGGAGAGTTCCTGGGCCGAGTGGGGTGCGCCGGAGCCGGCCTCAATCCTCGTCTACCGGCCCCCGGTCGACGAGGTCGCGGTGCCGGCGCGGCTGCGCACGGCCCTGCACGACACACTCGGTGTCGTCCAGGAGTTCCTGAGCGACGAACGTTGTGCGACAAGCACTCTGGCGGTCGTCACCGACTCCACCGGCGATCCTGCCGCTGCCGCGGTATGGGGCCTGGTACGCGCCGCGCAAGCGGAGAATCCGGGACGAATCGTGCTCGTCGAGGCGGACGAGGCGACCGCGACGCCCGACCTCGTGGCCGCCGCGGCGACGGGTGAACCGGAACTGGCCGTCGACGCGGCCGGCATTCGGGTGCCGCGACTGGCCCGGGTCGCGGCTCCCGGGACGACGCCGCCCACCGTCTGGGATCCCGAACGGACCGTCCTGATCACCGGCGGCACCGGCGGGGTCGGCCGCCACCTCGCCCGGCATCTGGTGCGTGCGCACGGGGTGCGCCACCTGGTGCTGGCCGGTCGGCGCGGACCGGCCGCGGCCGCGGATCTCGTCGCGGAACTCGGCGCTCTCGGCGCCCGGGTTCGGGTTGCGGCCTGCGACGTCACCGACCGGGACGCGGTGCGGCAACTGCTCGACTCGATCCCCGCCGAGCATCCGCTGGGCGCGATCGTGCACGCGGCCGGGGTCGCCGACAACGGCCTGGTCGATACCTTGACCCCGGCGCAGATCGACCACTGCCTGAGCGCCAAGGCCGATGCCGCCTGGTACCTGCACGAGCTCACCCGCGACGCCGGACTGTCCGCGTTCGTCACGATCTCCTCGGTGGCGGGGTCGATCCTGCCCGCCGGCCAGGGCGGATACGCGGCGGCGAACCTGTTCCTCGACGCGCTCGCGACCTATCGCCACGCCGAAGGTCTGCCGGCCACGTCACTGGCCTACGGCATGTGGGATATCGACACCGGATTGTCGCAATGGCTCGGCGAGGCCGACCGGCAGCGCATGCGGCGCCAAGGCTTTTCGCCGCTGCCCGCCGGCACCGCCCTCGAATTGTTCGATGCGGCACTGTCTTCCGGCCGTCCGGTGCAGGTGCCGGTGGCGATCGACCACGCCGTCCTGCGTGCCCGCGACGCGGTTCCCGCACTCCTCAGGGATCTGGCCGCGAAGCCGGGACGGCGCCAACGTGTCACGACACCCGACGCCGCGGCACTGCGCAACCATCTGGCGCAACTGCCGGAGCCCGACCGGGAACAGTGGCTGCTGACGCACATCCTCGAGCATGCCGCCCGGCTGCTCGGCCACGACAGCACCGATGCGCTCGACCCGGAGCGGGACTTCCTCGAATCGGGATTCGACTCGCTGGCCGCCATGGAGTTGCGTGGCGCGCTCAACGCGTCCACCGGGCTGGCGCTGTCCACGGCGGCGATCTTCGACCACAAGACGCCCGCCGCGCTGGCCCGGCACCTACGCGAGGAACTCGGCACCGCGCCCCGAGCGGCCGACAGCCCTGCGGGCGTGGACGATTCGCTGTACGGAATGTTCCGCGGCGCGGTGACGACCGGTCAGGCCGGCAAGGGCTTCGCCCTGCTGCGAGCGGTGGCGGAACTGCGGGACCACTTCACCGCCGACGAGCAACCGGCACGGCTGCCGACGCCGGCACGGCTCGCCGCGGGCTCGACCCTGCCCCGGATCATCTGCCTCAATCCGCCGCTGGCCACCGGCGGCGCCCACCAGTACGCGCGGATCGCATCGCAGCTGCGCACCGGCCGCGACGTACAGGCGCTACCGCTGATCGGATTCGGTGCGGGCGAACCACTTCCGGCCACACCGGTCGCGGCGCTCGCGGCGGTGGCGCGCGGGGTGGTGGAGGCCGCGCAGGGTGAGCCGTTCGTCCTGCTCGGGCACTCCTCGGGCGGTCTGCTGGCCTACCTCGTCACCGAATATCTGGAGGCGGCGGGCGGTCCGGCTCCCGCCGGCGTGGTCATGCTGGACACCTACCCCGCGCACGAGGGCGGGGAATGGCTGCTGCGAGAGATGGCCGAACACATGGTCGCGAACGAGGCCACATTCGGCCGGTTCGACCAGGCCCGGCTCACCGGAATGGGCCGGTACGTCCAGGTGCTGCACGAGCTGGTGCCGGGGTCCGTCGACACACCGACATTGTTCGTCCAGTGTGCGCGATCGTTCCTGGACGGCTCGTCGGAGCGTGCGGACTGGCAGACCCGGCCGTGGGACGCGACCCATACCGTCGTGCCGGTGGCAGCCGATCACTTCACGATTCTCGAGGACGGCGCGGCGGAGGTCGCCGAGGCGATCGAGACCTGGCTCGCACGCTGAGGGCGGCGACCGGGCGGGCGAATACGCTCGCCCGGTCGTTCTCGCCTAATTCGACAGCGCTCGCGAACTGTGCTGGGAAATCAACTGCGCCACCGCATCACCGTTGGCGTCGAGAAAGAAGTGACCGCCGGGAAATGTGCGGGCGAGGAAATTTCCGGTGGTGTGCGAGCCCCAGCCCTCGATATCGGCGAGACTCGCATCGGCGTCGCGATCACCGGCCAGTGCGACGATGGGACATTCGACGGTCGCCCCCGGGGCGCAGACGTAGGTTTCGATGGCCCGGTAGTCGTTTCTGGTGACCGTCAGAATCATGTCGCGCATTTCCGGATCCTCGAGCAGCGCCGCCGGGGTGCCGCCGTAGTTCAGGAGATGATCGGCCAGCGCACGGTCGCTCAGCGTATGCATCACCTCGATGCCCTGTTGCGACGGGGCACGGCGGCCCGAGGCGAACAGTACCGCCGCCCGCGCCTCGGTGTCCCGTTCGAGGCGTCGGCAGGTTTCGAATGCCACCGCCGATCCCATGCTGTGGCCGAACAGGGAGAAATGCGATACGCCGGCGAGCGTCTCGGTCAATTCGGTGAACAGGCCGTCGACGAGATCGGAAATGGTGCCGACGAGCGGCTCGCGCCGTCGGTCCTGCCGCCCGGGATATTGCACGGCGACGACGTCGTATTCCGATCCGAGGCGTTTGGCCAACGGCCCGTACGAGATGGCGGATCCGCCGGCATGGGGAAAGCAGACCACGGTGTGCGATCCGTTCTCCGGAGCGGGGGACAGACGACGCAGCCAGCTATTACCCACGGGCCGGAAGCCTACACCGACGGAAAACCCTGACGCCGTAGATGTTCTCGCAGGCGGTGCCTGCCTTTGAGACTGTCGCGGTCGGCGAGGCGCTGGAGAACGGTGGTGACCCAGCCGATCGAGCGACCGTGTTCGGCGTTGTACTCGGACAGCCGCGCGTCGTAATCGTCGATCACGCCATCCCCGGCGGCGTCGTAGACGTCGTGGTGCAGGACCGCGCGTTGCGGCAGCCGCGGTTTCACACCGGCGGATTCGGCGGGGTCGGGCACACCGACCGCCAGCCCGAAGGCGGCGAACACCCGGTCCGGCAGATTCAGCTCGGCGGCGACGCCGTCGGGGTTGTTGCGGATGCCGCCCACGAAAACCGTGCCCAGACCCAGTGATTCGGCCGCGATCACCGCGTTCTGCGCCGCGAGGGACGTATCCACGAAACCGAGGATCGTCGACTCGAGGTATTCGGTCGCGTCGACCGTCGCCTGGCGGGCCGCCGCGAGCCGGGCGATCCGGCCCAGATCGGCCAGCCACACCAGGAACAGCGGTGCGCGGCGGATGAAATCCTGATCGCCCGCCAGCGTCGCCAGTCGATCGCGGCGCGCCGGATCCCGCACCGCGACGACGCTCCACGCCTGCAGATTCGACGAGGTCGACGCCGACTGCGCCGCCGCGACGATCGCGGTCAACTCCTCCTCACCCACGGGCTCGTCGAGGAAGGCGCGCACCGACCGATGCGCGAGCTGCAACTCGATCACCGAATTGGTCCGCGCCAGCGAGGTCAGCTCCGGATCGCGGTAGCGGCCGCGCACGGGATGCAGGTTCGTCGTCGTCACCCGGACAGTGTGGCGCCCCGCGGCAGGTGAGCTCCATCGTTGCGATCACCGTGCGCCGATGGACCGCCGTCGCACCGGGCCTGGCTTCAGGCGTGCCACGGATTCCGGTACCCGTTGGGAACCAGGCGATCGAATATGTCGCGGGCGGTGTCCGGCAGGCGCAGTGCGGTGCTCACCGGATTCATCGCAGGGCATACTCCAGATCGTGCGGTTCGGAATTCTCGGCTCGGTCGCGGTGCATCATGAGGACGGGACTCCGGTCGCGGTCGGGGGACCGCAGGTGCGGTCGTTGCTGGCTCTGCTCGCGTTGGAGGCCGGACGGACCATCGGCAGGGATCGGTTGATCGATGGTCTCTACGGGGAAAACCCGCCGGGGGATGCGGCGCACGCGCTGCAGTCCCAGGTGTCGCGGTTGCGACGGGCGTTGCGTGCGGGCGGTGTGGCCGTCGAATCGTCGGGTGCCGGGTATCGGCTCGCTGTCGATGCGGCCGCCGTCGACGCGCATCGGTTCCGACGTCTGGCCGAACAGGGGCGAGAGTCGTTGTGCGACAAGGATTTCGCTGCGGCCGCAACCACCCTCGACGCGGCGCTGAGACTGTGGCGCGGTCCGGCGCTGGCCGATGTGCTGGACGCGCCGTTCGCGCCGGCGTGGGCCGCGCGGCTCGACGATCAGCGCTGCGCGGCCGTCGAAGATCGCGCCGAGGCCGCGCTGGCTCTGGGTGACCACCATGCTGTCGCGTCGGAGCTGCCCGACCTGCTTGCCACGCATCCGTTGCGTGAACGCGCGCGAGCTTTGCTCATGCACGGTTTGTATGCCACCGGGCGCCAGGCCGCCGCGTTGGAAGTGTTCGAGGACGGCCGGCGCCTGCTGGCCGAGGAACTCGGCACCGATCCCTCTCCGGAACTGGCCGAGGCGCACCTCGCCATCCTGCGGGCGCATTCCCTCCAGAGCTCCGGCACAACCCCCGTGCCCGCGCAACTCACCAGCTTCGTGGGCCGCGACGACGAGCTGGCTCGGCTGCTTCGGCTACTTGCGTCGACGCGGCTGGTGACGGTGGTCGGACCGGGCGGGACCGGGAAGACGAGGCTGGCCGTAGAGGCAGGCCGTCGCGAATCGGGTGAGACATGCTTCGTGGACCTGACCCCGCTTGCTGCCGGCGCCCAGGTGATCGGAGCCGTCGCCGACGCCCTCGGCGGCCGTACCGCGGGCCCGCACACCGTCGAACCCCAGGATCGCGTGGTCGCCATCCTGGCCGACCGGCCGATGCTGGTCATCGTCGACAACTGTGAACACGTGATCGCCGAGGTCGCCGACGTGGTCCATCACCTGTTGCGCGCCTGCCCTGAACTCCGCGTGCTGGCCACCAGTCGTGAGGCCCTGCGCATCACCGGCGAAAAGGTGTTTCCGCTCGGACAGCTGGCGGTGGCCGAAGCCGACGCGCCCGGACAACTGTCCGGGCCGGCAGTCCGGTTGTTCGCTGATCGCGCCGTCGCCGCCTGCCCGGATTTCGTCCTCGACGCCGGAACCATCGGCGCGGTCCGGCGGATCTGCGCACGACTGGACGGACTGCCGCTGGCGATCGAATTGGCGGCTGCACGGTTGCGCTCGCTGAGTCTGACCGAGATCGATGCGCGGCTCGGCGACCGATTCCGGCTGCTGGGCCGTGGTGAGCGCACTGCGGCGCCGCGGCACCGCACCCTTCGCGCCGTCGTCGACTGGAGCTGGGAACTGCTCGATCCGGCCGAACGGCTACTCGCCCAACGGTTCACCGTGTTCGCCGGTGGTGCGACCATGACGGCGGTGCGGCGCGTCTGCGAGATGGACGACGCCGATGAACTGCTTCCGGCACTGGTCGAGAAGTCGCTGCTGGAATTCGGCGGGGGCCGCTACCGCATGCTGGAGACGATCCGGGAGTTCGCGCTGGAGCGCGCGATCGAATCGGGGGAACGTGACGCGCTGTGTGGTGCGCACGCTCGGTACTTCACAGAATTCGCCGAACGCGCCGATCCGTTGCTGCGGGGTGCGCAACAGCTGGACTGGCTCGCTCGGCTGGATGCCGAGAACGCCAATCTGCAAGCGGCGCTGGCCTGGTCGGCGCGGTCGATGCCCACCCTGGCACTGCGACTGACAGCTGCCGCGGCGTGGTACTGGTGGCTCAGCGGGCGGCTCGAGAACGTCGCCGAGCCGGTGCGCGGTGTGCTGGCGTCTGCCGATCCGGCCGCGGATCCCGAGGAATATGCCTTATGCGTCGCGGTGGCCGCCCGTGCCGGCGCCCGGCCGATACCCGAGATCGAAAACGCGGCAACCGCTCTGGCCGCGGTGGACGGTCCGCTGCGCCGACCGTTCGTGGTATTGCTGCTCGCGCTGGCGGGCGGGTTTCTCGACGGCGAACCGCAATTCGGACCGGACCGATGGTCGCAGGCCTTCGCTGGTCTCGGCGCCGGCCTGCGCCTGCTGATGGACGGCAATCCGCTCGCCGCCGAGCCCGAATTCCGTACCGCCGTGGAAGGTTTTCGCGCCGCCGGCGATCGCTGGGCTATCGGCTCGACCCTCGACAAACTCGCCACCATCGCGACTTTGCGCGGCGAATTCGACACTGCCCTCGACTATCTCGACGAGGCCGTCGCCATGGTCACCGAGCTGAATACGGTTGCCGACAACGCCGACCTGCTCAACCGCCGCGGTGATGTACTCGCCTGCCTCGCGGGCTCGAACGAACTCGCGAGCGAGTCCTACCGGGAGGCGGAACGGCTGGCCTGCGTGGCCGGTGCGCGCGACCTGCGCGCGAATGCGATTCGCGGGCTGGCGGATCTGGCCAGGGGCGCGGGAGATCACGAGCAGGCCCGGGACCGCTACCACCGGGCTCTGACGATATGTCCGGAAGGGACGGTGGCCGCGGCCGAGGCACGGGCGCGGTCCCTCATCGGTCTGGGCCGCATCGCGTGCTCGGAAGGTGATGTGGAGCAAGCCGTTTCCTTCCACCGCGCCGCTTTCGAGGTGGCGTGGTCGGTAGGGCATCGACCGGTAGCAGCCGATGCGGTCGCGGGCATCGCGCAGACCGCAGCACGGACCCGGAATGTCGAACGCGCCGCCGAGCTGGTCGGGGTGGCCGAGCATCTGCGTGGCGTATCCGCCTCGGGCGCCACGGAACTGGCCCGGATCGCGGCGGAATGCGGCGCGAGTCTGGGCGAGGACCGTCTGCGGGCGGCCCGGCGCCGCGGTGCCGAAATCTCCGCCGACCGGCTTCTCGATCTGCTCGGTGAGCCGTGGTGAGCCGACGGTGCGTGGTTGGTGAGCGGTTCCGGCGAGGCTCTGTTCATGACTTCGACATCGCCATTGGCCAACAAAACCGTTCTGATCTCCGGTGCGAGCATCGCCGGCCCCGCCCTGGCCTACTGGCTCGCCCGGTACGGATTCACCGTAACCGTCGTGGAGCAGGCGCCGGTACTGCGTGAGGGCGGCTACAAGGTCGACATACGTGGTGCGGCTATGGAGGTGATCCAGCGGATGGGTCTGCTCGACGAGATTCGCCGCGCCTCCACGGACATTCGCGGCGGCGCATGGGTGAACGCTGCCGGTAAGCCGCTGGCTACCCTGGACGCCGATTTGATCGGGCTGCGCAATCCGGGCGACGACGAGGTCCTGCGCGGCGATCTGGCCCGTATCCTGTTCGATGCCACGAAGGGCGATGTGGAGTACCGCTTCGGCGATTCGATCACCGACCTCACGCAATACGACAACGGCGTAGCGGTCCGCTTCCGGCACGCCGAACCTCAGATGTTCGACCTGGTCATCGGCGCGGATGGCCTGCATTCGACGGTGCGTCGCCTCGCCTTCGGGCCCGAGGACGAGTTCGTGCGGCACACCGGGACCATGGCGTGCGTGATCACGGTGCCGAACTATCTGAATCTCGATCACTGGGAGCTGCTCCACCCGACTCCCGGCCGGATCGTCCAGATGTACAGCACCCACGAAAGCACGGCCAAAGTGCAGTTCATCTTCCCCGCGCCCGGACAGCTGCCGGACCGCCGAGACGTCGCCGCGCAGCGCAGGGTGGTCGCCGAAGCGTTCGCCGACGGCGGCTGGGAGACTTCGACGCTGGTGCGGGCGATGGCCGATTCACCGGACTTCTACTTCGATTCGGTCAGTCAGATCCATCTCGAGAATTGGGCGGATCGTCGAGTGGCGCTCGTCGGAGACGCTGCGTACTGCCCGTCACCGCTGTCGGGACAGGGCACCAGCATGGCCCTTGTGGGTGCGTATGTGCTGGCGGGAGAACTGAAATCGGCGGCCGGGGCGCACGAGGCCGGATTCGACGCCTATCGACGCAGGGCGGGTGGGTACGTCGAACGTAACCTCACCCTCGGCTGGAACAACGCAACCGGCATGGTGGCGGGCAGCACTCGGGCCATCCGCATGCAAACCACGATGTTGCGCCTGCTGCGACACCTGCCGTGGAAAGGCCTGGCGCTGCGGCCGATCACCAAACCGCTAGCCGAGGCCGCCAACGCCATCGAATTGGTCGACTACTGAGCGAGGTCGGTAGTCCGGGCGATTCATGGGCCGCCACCAGGCGTTTTGGTTTTCTCCGGCCGGTTGCGTAGGGTTGAACATACCGACGCGGGGTGGAGCAGCTCGGTAGCTCGCTGGGCTCATAACCCAGAGGTCGCAGGTTCAAATCCTGTCCCCGCTACTAGGGAGTGCGGTCCCGGAACCACTGGTTCCGGGACCGTTTTTCATCGGTTCACCCGTGCTGCGGTCATCGGTCGACTGCGCTGTCGATGAACAGCGGTGTCGAGCCGACCGATACCCGCAGTAGGCCCTCGGCGACGGCGACGGGCGCGCGAACGGATTCGGCATCGAAGGCATGCGCGCCGGAATACGGCCATACCCAGGAGAATTCGATGGGTGGAGGGTCCTGGTCGGCTACGTCGCGGCGCTGCCAGACCACCAATGCCGGTGTGTCGCGTCGACGCTCGATCGCAAACAGATACAGCCCGGGATGTCCGGTGTCGGTGAGCTGCCGGACTCCGGTGGCGCCATCGAGCAGACGTGCCAACGCTCGGAAGGTGTCAGCGGCGGGATGCCGGGGACCGATGGTGCCGTCCGCGCTGTCGAGAAGTTGGAGCTTGCCGAACATCAGTGCGCCTGTGACTCGGCTGTCGCGGTAGAAATCCCACTCCGGGGCGATCGGGTAGTGCAGGTTTCGCTGGACGCCCTCGGCGAGCGCGAACATGGTGCGCATCACCAGATCGCGGCAGGCCAGCCGGTGGCGGCGCTGCTCCAGCTCGGGGCGACATCCGGTCCTCCGGATAGACGGTGCCGGGAAAAGGAATTCCGGCCATGTCGCGAACTCCGCTGCGGGCGCCGTCGCAGCCCACCAGATAGCGGGCGGTCACCCGGTATGTCCCGTCCGGGCCCTGCACCTGCGCGGTGACCGCGTCGGCGTCCTGCGTCACGTCCCGCACCCGGTGTCCGCGCCGGATGTCGACGCCGAGTTCACCGGCGCGTTCGCCGAGTAGCCGCTCGAGCTGCTGCTGCGGCAGCGGCAAGGCGTGCAGCGGAGATTCGTCGAGCGAGGTCAGGTCGACATGGATACCGCCGAACGGGAACCGCGGCGCCGGAATCGGATCGGTGCAGGCCGATTCGAACCGGTCCAGCAGGCCGCGGTAGCGCAACAATTCGAGAATCTGCCCGCCGAGCCCACCGGCCTTCGGAGTGTCGCGAGGGCGCGGTTGCCGTTCCAGCACCAGCGGCCGGACGCCGGCCGACCGCAGTTCGGCGGCCAGCATCAGGCCGGTGGGGCCCGCGCCCACGATGATCACGTCGGTTTGCATTCCACTCCCATTCCGGCCGTTTCCGGCCGGTCGAACGATTCGGACACCTGGCACTGTCGTGCGCTACCGCGCCCCGTGCCTGCCGTGCGGGGGCCAGCCGCGCTTGGACTGGGTGACCGTGCGCGGAGGCACGGGACGCGTGATGAAGCGCCGCTGATCGGCCTGGGCCGGGAAGGTGCTGCGTTGCTTTCGCATATCGGTACCGCCTCAGGTGTAGTACTCTGATCGAAGTGTTTTGAACCGTAGTACTACAGATGGAGTGGTGTCAAGTGGTGCGCACGAATCCCGAACGCAGGCAGGCTCTGCTGGACGCGTCGATCGAGGTTCTGGCCCGGGAGGGGGCACGCGGACTGACCTTCCGGGCGGTGGATCAGGAGGCGGGAGTCCCGGCGGGAACGGCGTCCAACTACTTCCCCAACCGGGACGCGCTGCTCGTTCAGGTCGGCAACCGCTATTACGAGCGGCTGATCCCGAGCGAGGAAGCGATGGCGAAATCGCGCGGACCGCAGACCCGCGAGAGCATGACCGAACTCATGACCGAGGTGGTCGAGCGTGTCTTCCATTTCCGCACCGGCTATCTCGCGATTCTCGAACTGCGGCTGGAGGCCACCCGCCGTCCCGAATTGCAGGCGCTGCTGACCGAGCGAGTCCGCGCCGACCTGGACTTCAACATCGCCAACTTCCGGGAGTCGCAGCTGCCCGGCGACGAGGACGCCGTGGTGCTGCTGTACCTCGCCCTGAACTGGCTCATCCTCGAACGGCTCACGCTCCCCGGCATTTTCGATGAGCGGCGGGCCGCGGAACTGGTGCGCACGATCGTGGAGCGTGCCATTCCCGTCGCAGGTTGACCGGCATTTGTCGGGAGAACACCCGACGACAGGGACTCGCGTCGCGCCTAGCGTTCGTAGGACGAACGACGCACGAATCGAGGTTTCGCAATGTCGACAGCCACACTCGATCTGGCATCCCGGTTGACCGATCTACCGCGGCGGCGGGGCTCGGCGCCGTGGCCGGACCACGAATACGTCAAGGGCTGGGGTGTTTTCGGCCTTCCGTTCGACAGCGGCCACGTGCTCGCCCTCCGGGTCTTCCCCGAGAACGACTTCGGCCCCTACGTCACGGTATGGCACCGCGATCCGGAAGGCCGCTGGTCGATCTTCGTCGACGGTGACCGGCTCGAGACCGCCTGCCCCCGCTACTACGGCCCGGCCTGCACCTACACCGGATTCGCCACGATCACCGTGGCATGGACCGGTCCGGCCTCCCTGCGGGTCACCGTCGACCGGCCGGCTCTGGAATGGACCCTGACCGCATACGACACGCCGGCGCTGCGCGCGCTCAACGCCGCCGGGAAGCGTATGCCGCTGATCACCTGGCGGTGGCGTCCGCTGGTCCGCGCCCGGGAGAAGGCCGCTGCCGCACTGGGTTTGGGCCGGCTCCCGATGACCGGCGTCATGCCCAGCGGTCACACGGGAACACTCATGCCCCAGCAGATGTATTTCGTCGCGCGGTCGGCGGCGACCCTCGACGGCCGCGATCTCGGACGTCCCACCCGGCTGGACACGAACCCGCGCATCGGCGATGTCGCCCTTCCCGCCCGCGGCGTGCTCGCCGTCGGCCAGGCGATGTGGGAGATCCCCGAGTTCGCACCGCCCGTACCGCGGCCGCACTGATTCACTCGGCCGTCGGCGCTTCCGCCACCCGGCGCTCGCCGTTGTTGCGTTCCTGCCAGCGGCGGTAGACGTCGACCGCATCGTCGCGGGATTCGTGGCGCATCGGCAGTCGGCGCTGATCCCACGGCTTTGCGAATTCGTCGTAGAAGGTGTTCAGCTCGAAGTACTTCCGGTCGTCGACGTAGTGCGGAGCGTAGGCCTCGCGGGTGGTGAGGAAGACGACCTCGTCGGGGGAGCAGTAGTAGAGCGCGCCCAGGCACATCGGGCAGGGCAGGGCGAGGATGTAGATCGTGGTTCCGGTCAGATGTTCGGTGCCGAGGGTGGTGCAGGCCTGGCGGATCGCGAGGATCTCCGCGTGTGCGGTCGGGTCGGAGGTCTGCGCGACCAGGTTGGGGCTCTCGGCGAGAATTTCCCCCTCCTTGACGATGACCGTCGCGAACGGCCGACCGCCCTCCTCGACGTTGCGGCGGGCCAAGTCGATGGTGCGTTGCGCGAAATCCATTGCACTCCTTGATGAGTCGTGTTCGAGAAGTGGGTGCTCAGAAGGGCTTGGTGGGCAGGTACTTGCCGTCCAGCGTGATCACGGCGCGTTCGCCGCCCTCCGGATCGGGCACCTTGCGCACGTCGAGCTTGAAGTTGATGGCGCTGATGATGCCGTCGCCGAACTGCTCGTGGACCAGCGCCTTGAGCGTGGTGCCGTACACCTGCAGCATTTCGTAGAAGCGGTAGATCGTCGGATCCGTCGGCACGCCACCCGGAATCGACCCGCGGGTCGGGATGGTCTGCAGCAGCGCCGCGGCCTCGTCGCCCAGCCCTAGCAGCTCGGCCACGGCCTCCGCGGACTGTTTCGGCAGGGGGTGCTGCCCGAGGATCGCCGCGGTCACGAAGGCCGTCGAATACCCGGCGGCGTCGGCGATCTGCTGCCAGGTGAGATCCTTGGCGATCTTGGCCTCGACCGCCGTCACGGCCAGCGCTTGGCGGGCGCCCGGATCGAATTGTGCGTGCACCATAGGGTTCTCCTTTCTTCGGTCCGCCGTATCACACGGCGGCACAAGGGGTTTCAGGCGGCGAGGGTCCGGTCGGATCCGGCCGGATCGATCACCGTGACGGTGCCGGTACTGATGTCGAAGACCCAGCCTTCGACGGTGACGGCGCCGGTCGACAACGCCCGCGCCACCGCCGGGTGGGTGGCCAGATTCGCTTGCTGAGCAACGACATTCGCGCGAATCAACGACGCGATCGCCTCCGAGCCCGGGCGGGCCGCGGCGGCATCGGCATGCCGCAGCCAGGCGGCGACGGTCGGCATCGTGCTGAGATCGTGGCGTTCGGCCAGCGCCGTCATCGCCCCGCAGCCGGAGTGTCCGCACACCACGATGCGTTCGACGCCCAGCACCGCGACGGCGTATTCGATACTGGCCGCCACGCCGTCGGCGCCCGGCCCGTACGCGGGGACGAGATTGCCGGCGGTGCGCACGACGAACAGCTCACCGGGTTCGCTGCTGGTGATCAGTTCGGGCACGACGCGTGCGTCGGAGCAGCCGATGAACAGGGTGCCGGGCGTATGCGTCGTGATGAGCTGGGCGAACAACTCCGCCTTGGCGGGGAAGACGGCGTCGCGGAAGTGCGTGACGCCGGTGGTGAGGTCATGCATGAAGCGCTCCGTTCGGAGTGGCTGGGGGACTGAGACCAGCCTGCATGACCAGTAGCTATAGGGTCCAATACTTGTATCGGATCGTAACTATAGTTGCGATCAATAATCTTGCGCGGTCGCGTGGATCGCGCTGGTGAACGCGCGGGCGGCGGCCGAGTGGTAGGCGGTGTGGCGGCGCAGTAACTCCACCGTGCGGATCGGCAGGGGAGGGTCCAGGGCTATCGGGTGCAGATCGGCATGTGCCCGCGTGATCGCGTCGGGCAGGACCGTGGCGAGGGATCCGCGCCGGACGAATTCCAGCAGCGCGCTGATCGAATTCGCCTCGACCGCGATATCCGGAGCGACGCCGCATTCGTCGAAGTATCGGTCGATGTGCAGCCGGGTGGCGAAATCCGCACTCAGCAGCCCCAGCGGAATGCCGGCCAGCGCCCCCGCCGACAGTGGTTGCGCGGCAGTGGCGAACGGATGGTCCGAGCCGACGACCAGGCCGAGTTTCTCGGTGAACAGCGCGGTGTGCTCGACCCCCGCGGCGTGCGCGCCGGCGAAGGCGATCCCGAGATCGAGCCGGTCGGCGAGCAGATCCGCCTCGATCGCATCCTGGGTCGTCTCGCGAATGGTGAGGCTGATCCCCGGATGCTCGCAGCGGTACCGGTGCACGAGCGGTCCGATCAGATAGGCGGTGAAGGTCGGCGTCGTCGCCACCCGCAGATGGCCGCGGGACAGATCCTGGACGTCGTGCACCGCGCGTTCGCCGGCCTCCAGATCGCGCAGTGCGAGCCGGGCATGGCGCGCATACGCCTGCCCGGCATCGGTCAGCCGGACCGTGCGGCCGGAGCGGTCGAGCAGTACCACGCCCAGCACCCGCTCGAGTTGTTTGATCTGTTGCGACAGCGTCGGCTGCGAGATGTGCAGGGATTCCGCGGCGCGGGTGAAGTTGCCGTGGTCGGCGACGGCCAGCAGATACCGGATGTGGCGCAACTCCATCGGCCAACTATAGATCGCGCCAATGGCGATGATGGGGACGGTGTCTTGGACACTATCGGTCCTGTTCGGCATGCTGGCGATAGCACCCGCGCAGCCGATCGAAGCGAGGACAGCGATGAAGCACGACAGCGAGAACCTGCGCCGGGCGATCGCCCTCGGCGAGGAGGCCGGCCGCCGGGGCAACCGCCCGTTCGGCGCCGTACTCGTGGCCGCGGACGGAACGGTCGTCGCCGAGGGGCGCAACGAGGTCGCCACCTCCGGTGTGGTCACCGCACATGCGGAACTCACCGCACTCGACGCCGCGGGGCCCGCCGCGGCCGGCGCCACCGTCTACGCCAGTGGAGAACCGTGCCCGATGTGCAGTGCCGCGCTGGTGTGGGCCGGTGTCGCCCGCATCGTCTTCGCCGCCGCGGAAGCCGACTTCACCGCGATCATCGGCGGGCATCCGCGGTTCGCCCTCGGCTGCGCGGAGGTTGTCGCCGCCAGTGATGCCGAGATCGCCGTCTCGGGACCGCATCTGGGTGAGGAGGCGCTCGTCCCGTTCCGCCGCTACGTCGAAAACGTCGAGGAGACAGCATGATCGGCGCTACACCGGAGCGGTTGCGCCGGACGCGAGCCGCTCAGCGCGCCCACTCCACCCATTGGCGATCCGCGGTGAACACCACCGACGTCGAGTGGTGGTAGTTCCGGGCATTCAGCTGGGCGTCGATATCGGCGCGGATGGCGTCGAAGGATTCGACGGTGCGTTCGGGGGTCCGAGGATCGAGGACGAAGGCGAGTTCCAGATCGAGGCGGCTGCCCACGGTGGAGGCGCGAACGAAGGATGTGGCGAAGCCGTGGTCGGCGCGGACCCGGTCGCACAGCCGCTCGACATCGGTGACCACCGAGTGCGGGGCGGCCATGGTGAGAATTTCGCGAAAAGCGGAGCGGAACAGCCGGATCGGGATCCAGAGATAGGCCAGGGACACGATGATCACCAGCGCGGGGTCGACGTAGCGCGCGATGTCGTCGCGGCCCGCGGCCTCCAATGCTACCGCCGCGCCGAATCCGGCCAGGGTGATCAGACTGAACGCGGCGTCGCCGCCCCATTCGGCGGCCTCCGCGCGGACCAGCCCCGAACCGGAGCGTCCGGCCCGCCACAACACCAGGGCCACCAGCACGCTGAGCAGTGACGCGGTGATCGCGTACGCCAGGGCGGAGACGGCCGAGACGGCCCGGCCGCCGTGCAGGATCTCCCGCACGGCGTTCACCGATCCGTAGACGCACAGTCCGCCCAGGGCGGTCGAGCGCACCACGATGGCAATCGGCTCCCAGGTCTCGCGCCCCCACGGATACGACGCGTCGGCCCCCTTCGCGACGGTTCGCTGCGCCCCCACCGACACCGCCGAAAGCGCCACGCCCACAAGGGAATACAACCCGTCGAACACGATCATCTGCGATCCCGCCGCGAGCCCCCACGCCAGCGAGACCACCACGAACACCACCGAGGCCCACATCGAGAACACGAGCGCGCGCATGCGCTCACGCTACGACCCGGCTGTCACCGGCGGACCGATTCGCCCTGGGAACCGGATGGGTGTCGCGGCCCGCGTTCGTTCTTCGGAGATCGTCGATTGACGAGATTTCATTAGCCGCCTAATGTTTGTCGATAGGCGGCTAACGATTGGAGTGAAATGATACTGGTAACCGGCGCGACCGGACATATCGGCCGAGAGCTCGTGGCCGAACTCGACAGAACGGGTGCGGCGATGCGCTTGTTCGTCCGGGACCCGGCGCGCGCCGCCGATCTCCCGTCCTCCGCCGAACGCGTGGTCGGCGACCTGACGGACCCGGCGACGTTGCGAGCGGCGTGTGCGGGGATCGACTCGCTGTTCCTGCTCGTTCCGGGACTCGCGGTGGAGCCCGCGCGGCATGCGGTGATGGCGGCGCGGCACGCCGGGATCCGGCATCTGGTGCTGGTGTCGTCGTACAACGTGCTGGGCGATCCGATGCCGGCCATGGGGCGCTGGCACCACGAACGGGAGGACATCGTCGGTAGCTCGGGCATTTCCGCGACGATCCTGCGCCCCGGCGGATTCATGACCAATGCCCTGGAATGGGCGCCCGATATCCGCGCCGGCCGGCCGGTATTCGATCCGACCGGTCCCGGACGCTACGCGCCGATCGACCCCGCCGATATCGCGGCGGTGGCGGCGATCGCGCTCACCGAGCCGGGACACGACACCACCTACTGCCTCACCGGTGAGCAAACCTTCACCATCGGAGAACAGGTCGCGGTGCTGGCCGGCGCGATCGGCCGCCCGATCGCGGTCGAAACCGCCACCACCGCCGAGGAGGCCGTCCGCTCCCGCTATCCCCAGGGGGCGCCACCGGCCCTGGCGGCAGCGATCCTGGAGGGATTCACGCTGATGCGCGCCGACACCGTCGGCCTGCGGACCGATACGGTGCGGCGGTTGCTCGGCCGCCCACCGCGTACCTTCGCCGACTGGTGCGACCGCAATCGCGACCGATTCCGTTGACGGACAACGGTTTCTGCGCGGCGAGCGCAGCTCGGGCTACGGCGGCGAGTTCGTTCGCGAACCCGCGGGGTTCGGGCGCAGCCGCCCCCGCATCTCGCTGGTGAGGGCTGCCGCGCTATCGCGCAACGCCTCGATGAACGCATCGGTCGCCGCCGAGGGTGCGGTGCTCTGCGCCCCTCGCGTCGCTGCGCTCTGTTCTCCCCGAGTCGCTGCGCGCTGTCCTCCTCGCGTCGCTGCGCTCGGTGCCATCCGCACCACCCGGGTGGGACGCACCGCGGCCGGGTGATCGATCCTGACCAGCGCGATATTCGCGGGCACCGCCGGCGCCGCGATACCGGGCACGACGGTGATGCCCGAACCCGCCGCGACCAGACCCAGTTTCGCGATCCAATCCCGCGCGACGAAGGCGATATCGGGTTCGTGCCGGGAATCGCGCCACGCGCCCAGCAGGGTGCTGTCGCGCTCGGTACTGCCCGCGATCCAGCGTTCGTCACGAAATTCCGCCGGAGCCGCACTGATCCGCCCGGCCAGCCGGTGGTTCGACGGCACCGCGACCAGCAGCGGATCGTCGAGCAGCACTTCCACCTCCATATCGGCGGCGAGCGTGCCGGTCTCGGTGACGACGGCCAGGTCCAGCCGGCCGCGTGCCACCGCGGTGAGCAGGCGGGCAGTGGTGCCCTCGCGCAGCGGCACCCGCGCCGACGTCGCTGCCACCGCTCGCGGCACCAGTGCGGCCATCGCGGTCGAGAACGCGCCGACACGCACGGTCGCGGGCGGTCCCGCGGTCAGGCGATCCAGTTGATCGCGGGTGCTGTCGAGTTCGGCCAGCACCGCTTCGGCGTGCCGGACCACGATCTGCCCGGCGGCGGTCGGTGTGACGCCGCGCGCCAGCCGGTCGAACAGCGGATGCCCCGCGGCCTGTTCCATCAGCGAAATCTGCCGGGACACCGCGGATTGGGTATAGCCCAGCCGGTCCGCGGCGGCCGAGAACGAGCCGCAGCGGGCGGCCTCGCGCACGACACGCAACCCGAGGATCGTGAACTCACCCATGCGAAATACTGATATCAGAGATGCGAGATCATCGCTTGTCGCATGGGTAGGTCGTGTTTAGCGTCGGCTGTGTGAGTGTGAACGAGAACAGAGCGCTGGTGCGCGACATCTTCGACCGGATGGCCGCCGGCGAGACCCGGGCGCTGAGCGATGCGATGGCTCCGGAATTTCGCTGGACCTTCCCCGGACACTGGTCGTGGTCGGGCACCTGGGAACCGAAAACGGCTGCCGTGCAGGACCTTCTGCGCCCGCTGATGGCGCAGTTCACCGAGTATCGAATCAGCGCGGACGCCGTGCATGCCGACGGTGACCGGGTGATCGTGCAGGCCCACAGCGCTGCCACGACGGTCCGCGGCGAGCCGTACGACCAGTACTACTGCTTCGTCTTCCGGGTCGAGGCCGGGCAGTTGCTCGAGGTGACCGAATATTGCGACACCGCATTGGTGGAGCGAGTTCTCGAACCGCTACGGTGAGCGAATCCGCCGGGCGACCCGAGGCCGTGCCGCCACCACCGGCGATTCAGGATCCGATCAACGCGTATATCGACGCCGGTGACCCAGAGCCGCCCTCGGTGACGAATCCGCCGACGACGACGGTGAAGCCGCGGTCCGGCAGATCAGCCAGGTGGGCGAGGATTTCGAGACTGAGGCGGTGTTCGCGGTACAACAGCCTCGATACCCGGAAGGTGTCGTCGATGCCGATCTCGGGGCTGAAGGCGTCGGTGCCGAGGGCGCCGCGCCGGCCGAGCACGCCGTGGTCGAGCAGCCAGTGCACCGCAGCCACCGAGAAACCGGGGTGATGTATGCGGCCCTGCGCATCGAGAGACGCGAAATCGTCGGTGCCCCAGTATTTTTCCCAGCCGGTGTGCAGGAGGACGGCGGCCTCGGCAGGGAAGGGGCCGTGCCGTTGCTGCCATTCGAGCAGATCGTCGACCGTGAGCGCGTAATCGCGATCGTGTTCCGCCCGCGCGCTGATATCGATGCGGACGCCGGGCAGGACGAAATCCTCGGGGGCGAGCCGATCGGCCGTCGCCGCACCGGCGGTGAAGTGGGCCGGTGCGCCCCAATGGGTTCCGGTGTGTTCGCCGACGGTGACCGCCCGCAGATGGAAGCCGTGTTCGTCGAGTGTGGCGATGGTATCGATCCGCGGCGCGGGATCGCCGGGAAACACCGACACGACTTCCGCGGACAGGGGATGCGACAGGTTCAGCACGGCCGAATACGCCATCGTTTCACCTCCCGTGTGGGCACTACCCGGACGAGATCTCGGGTTCCGCGCCGGCGCCGATGTGCCGGCGCGGAACCCGCTGAAACTATCGCAGGTACACCGGTACCGAGATGTGCCCGTTGGAGATGAAACTGCCCAGCGGCTTCAGCTCGGACGGATCGACCGCGAGCCGCAGATCCGGGAAGCGTTCGAACAGCGCCGGCAGCGCGATCGAGGCCTCCATCCGTGCCAGGGGAGCGCCGAGGCAGTGGTGCGCACCGTGGCCGAAGGCCAGATGTTCCTTGTTCGCCCGGTGTACGTCGAACTCGGCGGCGGTCTCGCCGTGCACCTTCGGATCGCGGCAGGCCGCACCGTAGGAAGCGAGAATCGCCTCACCCTTCGGGATCCGGATCTCGCCGACCTCGATGTCCTCGACGGCGTACCGCAGCGGCAGATGCGCCACCGGCGCCTGATAGCGCAGCGTCTCCTCGACCAGCTCCGCCCACGGCACCCGGCCCTCGACCACGTCGGCGCGCTGCTCCGGATGGCTGAGCAGTGCCACGATGGCCTGGTCGATCAGGTTGAGCGTGGTCTCGTGGCCGGCGTTGATCACCAGCATCAGGGTGTCGACGAGTTCGGTCTCCGAGAGCTGGGCGCCGTCCTCGTTGCGGGTCGCGATCAGCACGCTGGTGATGTCGTCGCCCGGATTCTCCCGCCGGAACGACACCAGTTCGCCGATCAGGCGGCCCATTTCGATGAAGTTCGCCTGCGCCTGCTCCGGTGTGAACGAGGTGTCGAAGAAGCCGTCGACACAGGCGTGGATGGCCGAGTCCAGATGGTCGGGCACGCCCAGCAGTTCGCTGATCACCCGGATCGGCACCGGGTAGGCGTAATTCGGGCGCAGGTCCACGACCTCGCCCGGCGCGGTCGCGCTCAACCGTTCGAGCAGATCCGCCACGATCGCCTCGATCCGCGGACGCATCGCGGTGGTGCGGCGATGCGTGAACGCCGGGGCGACCAGTTTGCGCAGCCGCCGGTGCTCGGTGCCGTAGGCGGTGAACATGTTCTGCGCCGCCACCCAGGGTTGCAGCGGCCAGGACTCGTTGATGTCGCCGTTGATATAGGCCGACCAGTGCTGACGCGGATCCTTCGACACCCGCGGATCCGACAGCAGATTCCTCAGCACGACCGCATCGGTCACCGACCAGGCCGGCACCCCGCCCGGCAACTCCACCAGCGCCACGGGACCACGTTCCCGGATGCGCTCGTTCTCGGCCTGGATATCGGCGCCGGTCAGATCGAGCACCAGTGGTTCCTGCTTCATCGGAAGCTCCTTACACCAGATTCAACGGAGGAGATGCGGGGAAGGTGACCGGCAGCGCTGCCATCGCACGGTGGAACGGGCCGGGACGCCAGGTGATTTCGCTCGGCTCGATGGCCAGGCGCATCTCGGGCAGTGCGTCGAGCAGCTGGTCGATCGCGTCCTGCACCACCAGGTAGGCCACCGAACGGGCCGGGCAGGCGTGCGGTCCGGCGCTCCAGGCCAGATGCGAGCGGTTGCCGGTGCGGTCGCCGCCGGCGATGACCGGATCGTTGTTGCACGCGGACAGGCTGATGACGACCGGCTGATGCGCGGGCAGCCAGGCGTTGTCGATCAGGATGGGCTGCCGCGGATAGCTGATCGAGAAGTTCGCCATCGGCGGATCCTTGAACAGAACCTCGTCCAGCGCGTCGCGGGTGGAGAGGCTGCCGCCGAGCATGCCGCCGCCGAACCGTTCGTCGGTGATCATCAGCAGCAGGGTGTTGGCGATCAGGTTCTGCTGGGGTTCGATGCCCGCACCGTAGAAGCTGATCAAGTTGTAGAGCATCTCTTCGTCGCTGAGATTGGCCGGGTGGTGCGCCAGCCGCGAGGTGACGTCGTCGCCGGGCTCGGCGCGGCGCAGGTGGATCAGCTCCATCAGCGCCTGGCTCAGATGTTCCATACCCCAGGCCGCGTTCACGGTGTCGAACAGCGCCGCCATTCCGGTGGCCACACGCTGACCCAGCTCGGCCGAACAGCCCACCATGCGGTTCAGCGATTCGAAGACCAGGGGGAAGGCATACTGCGACACCAGATCCGCCGATCCGGCCTCACAGAAGCTGTTGATCAGCGGGATCGCGATCTTCTCCACCGTGCTGTGCAGCGCGTGCAGATCGATACCGTCGACGGCCGCGGTATACGCCTGCCGGTAGCGCAGGTGGACATTGCCGGCATTGCGCAGCGCGTTCGGATACCACTGCATCATCGGCCGCACCGGGCAGTCCTCGGGAATCGAGTCCTGCCACGCCCGGGGGTCGGCCGGGAAGTGTTCGGGATCGTTGAGGATTCGCAACGCGGTGTGGTAGCCGATCACCAGCGTGGCCGGGACGCCGGGGGACAGCTCGATCGGGACCAGTGAACCGTAGCGACGGCGCATCTCCCGATACGTGCCGTGCGGGTCGGCGGCGAATTCCGGTGTGTCCAGCAGAATCCGGGGACCGTCGGTGTCGACCGGGGAGCCCATGTGCTGGACCGGGCAGGTGGCGGGACCGCCCGCGCCGGGTAGTGCGGACAGTGCAGAACGTGGTGTGGTCAAAAGATGTGACTCCAGAGAATGAACTGTCGAGCGCGACGAAGAATTCCGCTGTCGGTATGGTCCTACAGCGTCACCCCACATCTGTTGTAGGACAAGAGGCTTGGTTAGCCGCCCGGCCGGACATCCGTAACCGGACTGTCGACCAGGGTAGCAGGAACATGCCGAACTCTCTGTCGGTCTTCCACTCTCGGCACGCCGGTGCGGGACGGGCGGGTGAATCGCGGTGAAACACCTTGTGAGCGGGCATATTCACACCGGTTCCGCCGAACTGTCGGTGCGGTGTGCTTGCATACCAGCATGACGAGCACCGATCTGCTGGTAGACGCCTTCGGGCGGATCAAGGAGAACGTGCACGGCGCGGTCGCCGGGCTCACCCAGGAGGAACTGGCCGCGCGGCTGGACCCGGGGGCCAATTCCATCGCCTGGCTGATCTGGCATCTGACCCGCGTGCAGGACGACCACATCGCCGATGTGGCCGGCACCGAACAGGTGTGGACGACGGCCGGTTGGTCGCGCCGCTTCGATCTGCCCTTCGACGAGTCGGCCACCGGGTACGGCGACGATCCGGACGAGGTGGCGGCCCTCGGCGGTGTCTCGGCCGAATTGCTGCTGGGCTATCACGACGCTGTGCACGACCGCACCGTCGACTACGTCCGCACCCTCGCCGACGCCGACCTGCCCCGGATCGTCGACACCCGCTGGGATCCGCCGGTGACCCTCGGCGTGCGGCTGATCAGCGTGGTCGACGACGATATCCAGCATTCCGGGCAGGCGGCGTTCATCCGCGGGGTGCTGCTGCGCCGCCGCTAGCGCCGGTACAGGGTCACCGGAATCGCCGACGGCGAGAGGACGAAGTCCCGGTTCGAGGCCCGCACGACGTACGCCGGATCCGGCTCGGGCCGCCACCGCGCCAGCAGCGCCGCCGAGGCGAGCGTGATCTCCAGCAGCGCGAAGTGGTCGCCCAGGCAGCGCCGGCGACCGACACCGAAGGACAGGTTCGCCTGCTTGTCGATCTCGCCGGTGCGGGCGGGCGACCAGCGGTCGGGATCGAAGGCCTCGGGATTCGGGAAGTGGCGCGGGTCGTGCTGGACCAGATAGGGGCTGAACATGATGGCGGTGCCGTCGGGAATGGTGAGTCCGCCGACGGTCACCGGCCCGGACGCGTTCCCGGCGCTGATCCACGGTCCCCAGAACCGAAGAGTTTCCGAGACAACCTGTTTCAGGTAGATGAGCTTGCCGATGTGTTCCGCGCGCACCGGTCCGGCGCCGACCACATCGTCGAGTTCGGCTCGCACCCGTACGGCGATATCGGGACGCCGCATCACCTCGTGCCACAGCCACCCGGTGAGCGAGGCCATCGACCCCACCCCACCGGCCAGCATCAGGATGGCCTCGTCGATGATGTGGTCGTCCGACAGTCGCGCGCCGGTCTCGGGATCGGTATGGCGGATCAACGCCGACACCACATCGTTGAAATCCTCGTCGCGGCGGCGATACTCGGTGATCGCGGCGCCGATCGCGGCCCGCAGGTGGCGCGCCTTGCGCTCCCAGCGCCGATTCGCGATCACCCGCAGACGGCGGATCTGAGGCGGCAGGGCGGTGCGCAGAATGACCTGGCTCAGCAGCCACGGCACGTTGTCGCGAATCCGGTGCCGGACCGCCTCGCTGAATTCGGCGGTGAACAGGGTCGAGGACACGGTGTCGAGGATCAGGCCGTGCGCCTCGTCCATCAGGTCGATCCGGCCTCCGGCGGGCAGTGCGGCCGACCAGGTGTCGGCCAATTCGGCCGCGGTGACCGTGTATTCGGCGAGGCGGCTCTGCCGCAGTGCGGGCGCGATCATGCGCCGGCGCAGTTTGTGTTCGGCACCGCGCAGCACGTTCACCGAACCGCCGGCCACATCGGCGATCGCTTCCCGCAGATCGTCGCGATTCAATTCCGCGTCGCCGAGGCCGACCTCGCGCACCAGCTCCGGCGTGGTCAGCACATAGCCGGTCTTGCGGCCGAATCGAATGCGCACGATCGGGCCGATCTCGGCGAGCGAGGTCACGAAACCCGGTGCGTCGCGCAGGGCGCGCAGACTGTGACCGATCAGCGGCAGGGCGCGGGGCGCGGTCGGCACATCGGACAGCCGTTGCGGCACCGGCCGCGGTGCGGCGGGCTCGATGTCGGCCCGGGCCTGCCGGTAGACCTCGACGATCGCGTCGATGCGGCCGGACTGTCGCACCGAATCACGATGCCGGGTCATCTCGGCACGCATCGCCGGCAGCCTGCCGCGGTCGTTCACCAGCACGCCGATCGCCTCCGCCAAGGCCGCGGGGGAGGCGTCGCCGGCGCGCAGACCGCCGCCCGCCGGAACGGATTCGGCCAGGTCCGGATCGCAGTACAGCACGGGCAGGCCGGTGGCGATCGCTTCGAGCAGCACCATGCCCTGGGTGTCGAAACCCCACGACGGAAACAGCAGGGCGTCCGCGACGGCCATGGCGTCGAGGCACTCCTGCTGAGAAACCCTGCCGTGCAGCGTGATTCGATCCGAGAGCCCCTGTTCGGCGACCATTGCGGCGGCGCGTGCGGACAGTTCGCCCTCGCCGTACACGTCGAGGGTGCAGTCCGGGACGCGCCGCACCGCCTCGATCGATTCGAGCAGGCGCTTCTCCGCAGAGAGCCGCCCGCACCAGATCAACCGCAGCGGGCCTCCGACGTCGCGTGCGGCCGGGGACCGCTGGTCGTCGAACAGTGCGTCGTCGACGCCGTTGGAGACCACCCGGATCGGCCGGGTGAGGCCGTGGTCGACCAGAAGATCCGCGAAATGGCGGGTCGGTGCGATGACCCGGTCGGCGGCCTGCCCCTGGCCCACGATGGTGTGCCACGCGTGCCGGGCCGCCCGGCTCTGCGTGCCCCGCGGCATCCGCGTGGGATGGGTGACGAAGCGGCCGTGCAGGATTCGCAGCGCGAGCGCCGAGAGGTAGGGCGCCGGTGCGGTGTGCTCGATGAAGGCGTCGTCACGGCTCTGCGCGGTGTGTACCAGCGGAAGGCGGTGCCGCCGTGCGGCTTTCATCCCCGCGATCGCCACACCGTAGGTGGTGTGGGTATGGACGAGATCGACGGGGCCGCGGGCGGCGAAGGCGGCATCGATCAGCGCGGCGTTGGGCGCGGTCGGCAGCACCATCGGGAAGCCGTTCACCACCGCGCCGGCCAGGGGAGCCAGTTCGACCACCCCGTCGTCGGATTCCGCGTCCGACGGCATCGCCGCGCCCGACAGTGGCGCCGCGAACAGCGTCACCCGATGGCCGGCGCGTTCGAGGCCGTGGCGCAATGCCGCCACCGCGGTCTGCACCCCGCCCAGCGTCGCCGGGTGATAGTCCATGAACATGGCGATGTGCACGCCCGGCACGTTACCCACGCGCCCGGTTGTTCGATATCCCATAGTGTCCCCATCGGGTTTCTCGGCCGAAAGTGTTGCGCTCTCGGGAAAAAGGGAGATAACTCGACATGAGAATCGCCATTCCGCTGACCGGCACCCGCGGTGACGTGCAACCGGTGCTGGCCCTGGGGCTGGAATTGCGGCGCCGCGGCCATGACGTGGTGCTGGGCGCGCCGCCGAATCTGGTCGATTTCGCCACCTCTGCGGGGCTCGCCGCGCGCGCCTGCGGGCCTGACGTACAGCAGCTCTACAGCTCCGAGGAGGGGCAGCGGGCCCTCGCCGCGGGCAATACGCTGCGGCTGATGCAGCTGGTCGCCCGGCAGATGGCCGACTATGCCGACCGGATGAACCGCGAGGTGGTCGAGGTGTGCGCGGGCGCCGACCTGATCGTGGCCAGCACCGTCACCGAGGACCGCGCCTGCTCGGTCGCCGAGGCGATGGATGTGCCGCTGGTGAGCCTGCACTACTACCCGGCGCGGGCGAACGGGGCCTACCCCTTCCCGGGTGCGCTGCCGGCGAGCTGGGCGCCGCCCGCGCCGGTGAACCGCGCGACATGGACGGTGGCGGAGAATCTGCGGCGCATCGTGTTCATGCGCTATCTGAACGATCTGCGCGGCATGCTCGGACTGCCGAAGTCGCGGGCGAGTATCGCGGCGGTGCTGGCGCGGCGGCGGGTGCCCGAAGTGCAGATCTACGATCCGGCGCTGGTGCCCGGACTCCCGGCGCAATGGGACGGCCGGCGCCCGTTCACCGGTTTCCTGACGCTGGATCAGCAGACCCGGCATGCGGTCGGCGAACTCGGCGACGACCACACCGACATCCTGTCCTGGGTGCACGCGGGGGAGGCGCCGGTGTTCTTCGGATTCGGCAGTATGCCGATCAGCGATCCCGCCGCCGTGCTGGCCATGGTGCGCGAGGTGTCGCGGCGGCTCGGCGTGCGGGCATTGGTGAGTGCGGGCTGGAGCGGTATGGAAACCGCTCGCACACAGGGTGATTCGACGGTGAAGGTGGTCGGCCCGTTCGCCTACGACCTGGTGTTCCCGTACTGCGCGGCCGCGGTGCATCACGGTGGGATCGGCACGTTGTTCGAGAGTCTGCGTGCCGGCCTGCCGACGCTGGTGTGCTCGGTGTCGTTCGAACAGCCGATGTGGGGCGGGCAGGTGGACCGGCTCGGACTAGGCGCCCATCTGCGTTTCACCGATCTCACCACCGAACGACTCGTTCGCGGCGTGACCGCGCTGCTGGAACCCGAACGCCGCGCTCGCGCACAGCAATTCGCGGCCACGCTGCGCACCGAGGGCACCGCCGCGCATGCCGCCGATATCGTCGAGGCGGCAGCCCGGTGAGGATGATCGCCGCGGATTCGGCGGTGATGTTCCGCCGGTGCGCCCGGCACACCCTGCGCAGTCCGGACACGCTGATCATCTCGCTGCTCATGCCGATCCTGGTGATGCTGCTGTTCACCTATGTCTTCGGCGGCGCGATCGACGTCGGCGGTTCCTACCTCGACTACGTGGTGCCCGGAATCATGTTGTTGTGCACCGGTTTCGGTGCGTCCATCACCGCGACCGCGGTCTCGGCGGATATGACCAGGGGCAGTGTCGACCGGTTCCGGACGCTGCCGATGTTCCGGCAGGCGATCCTCGCCGGGCATGTCGGCGAGGGGGTGGCGCGCAATCTCGCCGCCATCGCGATCGCGGTGGCCGTGGCCGTAGCGCTCGGCTATCGCCCGCACGCGGACGCGCTGGGCTGGCTGGGCGCACTGGCCATGATCGTGCTGTTCGTGGTGGCGATCTGCTGGATCGCGGTCGCGCTCGGGCTGGTGGCGAAGAATCCCGAAGCGGCCGGCGGGATGACCTACGCGATCATGTTCATCCCCTACATCAGCAGCGCGTTCGTGCAGACCTCCACCATGCCCGGCTGGCTGCGTGGCTTCGCCGACTATCAACCCGCCACACCTGTGGTCGACACCGTGCGCGGCCTGCTGAATTCGAGCGGGAACGGTGGAAGCGCCGCATTGGCCCTCGTCTGGTGTGCGGGCCTGGCGGGACTCGGCTTCGGCGCGGCCAGTGCGATATTCGATCGGCTCTCCCAGCGATAAGGCGACCGCGGTTCGCCCAGTCCCCGACGCCTCAGCGTCGCGGCGGCGCGGTCAGATCGAGCTGTGCACCGGCCGTGGCGTCCAAGGTCGCCATACACATCCGCAGCACTTCGTCGCGCGAAATGCGCTGATGGGCAAGCCATTCGACGGCTACCTCGCGGATGAAGGCGATCCATCC
The DNA here is from genome assembly GCF_003023875.1 of Nocardia sp. MDA0666. Taxonomy (NCBI): domain Bacteria; kingdom Bacillati; phylum Actinomycetota; class Actinomycetes; order Mycobacteriales; family Nocardiaceae; genus Nocardia; species Nocardia sp. MDA0666. Next base: position 29,304 of record NZ_PYHT01000033.1, on the reverse strand, counting down.
GGTCAGCGCCGCGGCGGCCACCTCGCGCGTGTGCCCTGTGGCGCCACATGCGTCGAGGACGCGCTCGCACAGGGCGTTCAGGTCCTCGACCACCGGTCCGCGTACCGCCGGATCGGCCGCCAGAGCGGTGCGGTTGGCGATGAGAACCAGTGGCACGTGGGCGCGGTAGAAATCCAGATGCGCCACCAGGCTCCGGTAGACGGCGGTGCGCACCGGCTCCTCGGGATCGATGCGCAGTTCGGCGAGCAGTCGATCGTGCGCTCGTTTCCAGATGGCCGCGAAGAACTCCCCCTTGGTGGGGAAGTAGTGGTACATCAGGGCGCGCGAGGCGCCGGCGTGGGTGGCGATGTCCTCCATCGCGACCTCGTCGTAGGAGCGTTCGCCGAACAATCGCGCGCCCACGTCCATCAATTCGTCGCGGCGCTGCTCGGGCGTGAGGCGGCGTCGGCTCGGCATCTGCTCATCGTAGGCGTGCGGTGTTGACGCGAACCCGGGCAGCGGCCTACCGTGGAGCTTATTCAACAACCGTCTAATAGGGGTTGGCATGCGACGAGTGCTGCAGATCTGGCTACTGGTGTTCGGGCTCGTCTGTGCGGGGATCGCGCTGGCGCACTTGTTATTCGGTACCGCCAGCATCATCGGCGGCGGACCGGTGAACGCCACCGTCGATTCCGATATGCGCTTCTACGCGGTCGTGTTCGGCGCCTACGGCGTGGCCGTGGCGTGGTGTGCGCGCGATGTGGAGCGCCGAGGGCCGGCGATCAACGCGCTCGGCGCCGTCTTCTTCGCCGGCGGACTCGCCCGGATCCTGGCATGGGCGGTGAGCGGGGAACCCAATTGGTTCTATGTGCTCATGACGCCGGTGGAACTGCTGATTCCGGTCCTGAACTACTTCCTGGTGCGGGCGGTGTGCGGGCTCAGTGCGGGCCGCGGTTGTCGCCCGCGAGGCGGCCGCGCCGGATCAAGGCTCGTTTGGCGCCCGGTGCGATCGGCGGCAGCGGCGCCTCCGAATCCGGTTCCGGCTCAGCGGGATTGGGGCGGACGAACAAGGTGACCGAGGCGGCCGGACTGAATCCGCTGCGGGCCATCAACGTGGCCGAGGCGGTGTTGCTCTGCTCCACGTCGGTCACGATGCGCCGGGCTCCCCGCGCGAACAACGCCTCCGAACAGATATCCACCAGTCGCCGCGCCAGTCCGCGCCCCTGCATATCCGGTGCCACCGCGACCCATTCGAGGTATCCCCAGTCGTCCCGGAGTTCGAATTCCATGGATCCGAGGACGAATCCCACCACCCGATCCGAATCCAAGGCCACCCAGCAGGCGTTGTCCGCCGAATCGAGGTGCTCGGCCACCGACGTCAACGACCACGATGTGTAAGGCTTGACGTCGGTGTCGAACACCTCGTGCCCCAGATCCAATACCTGCCGCAAATGCCCCAGACCCATGGGCACGATCACCGCATCGCTGTCCATTCGCCCAGTTTGCCAGAGGTGTGCCAGGCGGCCGGAGTATGCAATCAGCCGTTGGGCTGATTCGGAGCGCCGTCCATTGGCGGGGCCATACCGGGGCCGCCGCCCGGGCCGGGCGCCGCACCATCCGGACCGGGACCGTTCTGCCCCGGATCGCCGCCCTGCGCCATTCCGCCGAAGCGGCTCGACCGTCCCGTGCGGCCACCCGTCCGACCGGATTCGGTGCCGCTCGTGATCGCCGTCGCGGTCGCGGTCCCGTTCGCCTCCGTACCCTGAATGCGCACGGTGTCACCGACTTTCACGTCCGAATGCTGGGTGTTGCCGGAAATCGTGTAGGTCTGGCTGAAGTTGTCGGCGCTCTCGGCGGTGATCGAGGTGTCCGAGACCGCGGTCACCGTGCCCGTCTGGGTGATCTCGGTGGTGTAGCCGCCGTTGCCGTCGGAGATCACGAACTGGCCGTGCAGGCTCGCGTCCGCCATGCCCATACCGCCGGGACCCGAGGCATTGCGCCCACCACCCCAGCTGGTCCCGGGACCGCCTGGACCGCCGTGCTCACTGCCGCCGGAATGAGTGGCCGCGTAGACGACGCCGCCCCCGGCCGCCGCGATCACCGCGGCGATGCCGACCGCGGCCAGCGACTTCTTCGTCGACCAGGTGGCGGCCGGCTGGGTCTGCGGTGCGCCCCAGGTGTGTTCCGGCTCGGCCGGAGGGTGTGGGGTGGGCCCGGCCGGCGGCTGTGAGGTGGACTCCGTCATCGCGTACTCCTTGTCGTCGAAGACGATCGCGGGCCGTCGATGCCGCGATCGCGTTGCTCGGTCAACCCTGCGGTGCGAAGCTGGGTCTGCGCTGTGGACTCGTTCGGTACTCGCTGTGGTGCGCGGGGCCCGACCGCCGCACTCACAGCCGACCCCCAGACACGGCACAGCGGACGCATAGCAGCCGTTCCCAGACTGGGGTCATGACCACCACGAACACCCCGGCCGAGCGCGTCGTGATGCGCCGCGCGGACGGCAGCCCCGTGACCGTCCTCGTCGTCGACGACGAACCGGTGCTCGCGGAAATGGTGTCGATGGCGCTGCGCTACGAGGGCTGGCAGGTCGTCACCGCTGCCGACGGGCGCACCGCGGTCACCGCCGCCCGCGAGAACCGGCCCGATGTGGTGGTTCTCGACGTGATGCTGCCCGATATGACGGGCCTCGAGGTGCTCGCGAAGCTGCGCCGTGATCTACCGTATCTGCCGGTGCTGCTGCTGACCGCGAAGGATTCGGTCGAGGACCGCATCGCCGGGCTCACCGCCGGCGGCGACGACTACGTCACCAAACCGTTCAGCATCGAGGAGGTCGTCCTGCGCCTGCGCGCGCTGCTGCGCCGCACCGGCATCACCACCGTCGACAACGACGCTCAGATCGTGGTGGGTGATCTGATGCTCGACGAGGACAGCCACGAGGTGACCCGCGCGGGCGAACCGATCACCCTGACGTCCACGGAATTCGAACTGCTGCGCTATTTCATGCGCAACCCCCGCCGCGTGCTGAGCAAGGCGCAGATCCTGGACCGGGTCTGGAGCTACGACTTCGGCGGACGCTCCAACATCGTCGAGCTCTATGTCTCCTATCTGCGCAAGAAGATCGACAGCGGACGCGAACCGATGATCCACACGCTGCGCGGCGCCGGATATGTCCTCAAACCCGCCGGCTGACGCCGTGCCGCGGACCCGCCGGTGGTGGTCGGCACGCGGCTGGTCGCTGCGCGCGCGACTGCTCGTCGGGCAATTGCTGTTGCTGGTGGTCGTGGTCGTAGGTATCGGCGCCGCAACGGAATTCGCGCTACAGCAGTTTCTCGTGCATCAGCTCGACACCGAGTTGGTCGATGTGCAGAAGCGTTCCCTCGGCGAGGCCGGTGGTGGTCCGAGTCTGGGTCCGCCGCCCGGCGCTCAGGACCACGACAACCGGCCGCCGCCGCCGAACCACGGCGGTCCGGGACCGGATTTCCTGGACCGCCGCGGCATCCAGGCCGATACCGTCGGTGCCAGTATCGACGGCACCGAGATCACCGCCGCCAAAATCGATGCCGACGGAACCCAGACGCGCCTGTCGGCGACCGCCCAGCGGCAGCTGGCCGAGGTGTCGTCGGACGGCACTCCCGTCACCGTCGACCTCGACGGGCAGGGCTCGTATCGCGTGGTCGCGAATTCGACCTGGTCGGGGGCAACGGTGGTGACCGGTATGCCGTTGACCGCGGTGCACGCCACGCTGATGCGGGTCCTGCTGATCCTGGTGGTGGTCACCGCGGTGGTGTTCGTCATCGCGATCACCGTGGGCATCTGGGTGATCCGCCGCGCACTCGCGCCGCTGGACCGGGTGGCCGCCACCGCCTCCCGGGTGGCCGATCTGCAACTCGATCGGGGCGAGGTGGAGTTGCCGGTGCGGGTTCCGGCCGACGACGCCGATCCGCGCACCGAGGTCGGACAGCTCGGCTCCGCGGTCAACCGCATGCTCGATCACATCGACAGCGCGCTGTCGGCCCGCCACGCCAGTGAGACGCGGGTGCGGCAGTTCCTCGCCGACGCCAGTCACGAACTGCGCACCCCACTGGCCGCGATCCGCGGCTACGCCGAACTGGCACAACGGAAACGGGCCGAGGTGCCCGGCGACGTCGCCAATGCGATGAGCCGGGTGGATTCGGAATCGCGGCGGATGACGGCGCTGGTCGAGGACATGTTGCTGCTGGCCCGGCTGGATTCCGGGCGTGGCCTCGAACACGAGCCGGTGGATGTGACGCGCCTGACCGTCGACGCGGTGAGCGACGCCCATATCGCGGGCCCGAACCACCGGTGGGATCTGGATCTGCCGGACGAACCGGTCGTCGTCACCGGTGATGCGGCGCGCCTGCATCAGGTGCTGGCCAATCTGCTCGCCAACGCGCGGGTGCATACCGGACCCGGCACCACGGTCACGGTCTCGCTGCAGCGCGAGGTCGGAGGAGGCGCGATCTGGCAAGTCGCCGACAACGGCCCCGGCATCCCCGCGGCGCTGCAACCGGAGGTGTTCGAGCGGTTCGCGCGCGGCGATTCCTCACGCTCGCGGCGGGCCGGAAGCAGCGGTCTGGGTTTGGCGATCGTCGCGGCGGTGGTGAAATCGCACGGCGGCACGATCAGCCTCGACAGTGCCCCGGGGCATACCGTCTTCACCGTCCGGCTGCCGGATCGGATCTCACAGCCGGCACACAGCGAAGCCCCAGGCGGCAACCACCTCGGTCGATGAGGATCGACGTATGACGACGACTGTGCTGGACACGCCTCCGGTCGCGGTGACCGAACCGCCACCGACGCGGACCGGGAGCCCGCGGTGGCGGCAGCTGTCGCTGGTGGCGCTGCTGGCGGCTACCGCGTTGCTGTACGTGTGGAATCTCGGCGCCGGTGGCTGGGCCAACGAGTTCTATGCCGCGGCCGTACAGGCCGGATCGCAGAGCTGGAAGGCGATGCTGTTCGGATCCAGCGATGCCGCCAACGCGATCACCGTGGACAAGACGCCCGGCGCGCTGTGGGTCATGGACATCTCCGCGCGCCTCTTCGGTTTCAACTCGTGGAGTCTGCTGGTGCCGCAGGCGCTGGAGGGCGTGGCCGCCGTCGCCGTGCTGTACGCGGGGGTGCGGCGGGTCGCCGGGCACTGGCCCGGCATCCTGGCCGGCGCGGTGCTGGCGCTGATGCCGGCCGCGGCGCTGATGTTCCGCTTCGACAATCCGGATGCCCTGCTCGTGCTGTTGCTGACCGCCGCCGCCTACTGCGTGCTGCGATCCATCGAAAAGGACAGTGCCGCATGGTGGTTGCCGTTGGCCGGGGTGGCCGTCGGATTCGGATTCCTGGCGAAGATGATGCAGGCGTTCATCGTGCTGCCGGTGTTCGCGGTGGTGTATCTGCTTGCGGCGCAGGTGCCGTGGAAAACCAGGGTCGTCCGCTCCGTACTGGCCGTGCTCGCGATGGTGGTGTCCGCGGGCTGGCATCTGGCCGTCGTCGCGCTGTGGCCTGCCTCCTCACGACCCTTCATCGGCGGTTCCCAGCACAACAGCGTGATCGAATTAGCGTTGGGCTACAACGGTTTCGGCCGGCTCACCGGAGACGAGGTCGGTGGTCTGGGCAATATGAACCACGACGTCGGCTGGGCGCGGTTGTTCGGCTCCGAAATGGGCGGCCAGATCTCCTGGCTGATCCCCGCGGCGCTGATCCTCGGTGCGGCCGGTCTGTGGCTCACCCGTCGCGCACCCCGCACCGACCCGACGCGCGCGGCGTTGCTGCTGTGGCTGGGCTGGCTGGTGCTCACCGGCGGGATCTTCAGCTTCGCGAGCGGCATCCTGCACCCCTATTACACGGTGGCGCTGGCCCCGGCCGTCGCCGGCAGTGTGGCGATCGGTGCCCGGCAACTATGGTTGCGGCGCAACGACCTTCGCGCGACCGCCGTACTGTCGGGAACGCTGGTGGTGACGACCGTCCTGGCCTGCATCCTGCTGGCGCGCACCGGTGAGTGGAATCCGTGGCTGCGTCCCGTCATCGCGGTGGTCGGTGTGGGCGCGGCGGCGCTGCTGCTGGTCGTCTCCCGGTTGCCGCGGACACTCGGTGCGGCGGTGGTGGCCGTCGCGCTGGCCGCCGGACTGGCGGGACCGACCGCATACGCGGTGGCGACCGCGTCGACTCCGCACACCGGGGCGATCCCGTCCGCCGGGCCGTCCAGCGGGCGCTTCGGTGGGATGCCGCCGGGTGGTGCGCCCGGTGGGCAATCCACGACGAGCGGTGCGACCGCGCATGCCGGCGGACCGATGGGCGGGCTCCTCGGCGGTATCACCGTCGGCTCGAATCTGTCTGCGGCACTGAGCGACAACGCCGACGCCTACACCTGGGTAGCGGCCGCGGTCGGCTCCAACAGCGCCGCCGCCTACCAACTGGCGACCGGCGACCCGGTCATGGCCGTCGGCGGTTTCAACGGCACCGACCCGTCCCCGACCCTCGCGCAGTTCCAGCAGTACGTGGCCCAGCACAAGATCCACTACTTCATCGGCGGTGAAGGTATGGCGGGAATGCGCGGCGCCTCCAGCGGCGGCAGCCAGGCCGCCTCCGAGATCGCCACCTGGGTAGCCGAGACCTTCACCGCCCGGACGATCGACGGAGTCACGGTCTACGACCTGACCGCACCCGCCGAGTAGGGGGCACGGTCTGGAGTAGGGATTTACCTGCCGGTATATCGCTGCAGGAATATTCCTGCAGCGATATACTTGCGGACTCTGTGGCGGATCGAGCTGTCCGAGGAAGTGGCCGAATGGTTGGCATCGCTCACCGATGCGGACTTCGCAACCGCTCAGCGGAAGCTCGATCTCCTTGCCACCGAGGGACCCATGTTGCGGATGCCGCACGCGAAGTATCTCGGCCGAAAATTGCACGAACTTCGGTTCGTGTTGGAAACCGTCAATCGCAGAATCACCTACACCTTCGATGAGGGCGAAAAGGTGATCACCCTGACAACCTTCCGTAAGCAAAGGCAGAACGAGTCTCGCGAGGTGGCGCGTGCGCGGCGTGCGCTGGAGCGCTACCGCGACAGCAAGGAGAGAGACCGATGAAGAATGTGAACTATCGAGACCTGGTCGATGATCGTCTCGGGAAGATGACTCCCGATCAGCGCGCCGAATACGACGAGGCCTACGAACGCGCCGGTCTGGCGCTGCGCTTGGCCGAACTGTTCTACGATGCCCGCGCTGCGGCAGGTTTGACACAGACGGAACTCGCGCGCCGCATGGGAACCACGCAACCGACCATCGCCCGAATCGAAGGCGGCGGCCGCATGCCCACTCTGGACATGCTCGAGCGGTTGGCCACCGCTGTCGGCCAGCGCCTCGACATCTCGCTCGGCCCTGCGGCGTAACAGGTGAGTCCGTAACCCCAGCTCGGAATGTGGCGGTCGGTCCGGCCCTGCAGGTCAGGATGGATCAGGGCACCGCCACGACCGCCTCATCCACGAGGGGACCAGAGTGGCCGAATGGACGTCACCGTTCGGTGGTGGACGACGAGGTCGAACCATTCGGCGAGGGATCCGCCCGAGAGGTGGAACGCATCATCGTTCTCCGGGTCGTACACGGGCCCGATCACGCGAGTCTTCGCGGGCTCGGTGAGCCAGGCTCGCACCGAGTCCGGGCCCGGGGTGCGTAGATCCAGCAGATAGGCGTCCGGATCGACGCGGCCGAGTACGGCTTCGGCGAAGTCGGCCGGTGGGGAGGGGAAGGTGTGCGTGGTCGAGCCGTGGTCGAATGTCAGGCCGACGGACAGATAGCCGGAGCCGAAATACTGTCGGAGATGGCCGCCCGCGCTGCGATGGGTGACCCGGTGCTCACCGAGGAGCACGTTTCGTGCGGCCGCCGCGACCGTATGCGTCGTTCCGCCCCAGTACACGATCTTGTGTCCGGTGTCCTCGTGCCAGCGAATCACATTGTCCGCCAGCATTCTTTCGATCTCGCCGAGGTCGCCGGATTCCGCTGTGACCCGGCCCTCGGGCTCCGGATGGGCGATACGAACCGGATCGTCCGGGTGCTGCCCGTTGTATCGGCGTATCCAGGCGACGACCTCGAGTATCTCCTCGGTCCGCCAGAACGATCGCGCCTCGGTCAGCAGCGCGCGTGGGTCGCCGGCCCCGGTGCGCACGTACTCGTCGAGCGCGGCGCTGGTCGCATCGTCGCCTTCCAGGACGAGGCTGCGAAATCCCGCGTGTGCCACGAGGAATCGCAGCAGCCGGTGGGCGGTGACGGACAGCTCGTGGGTGTCGCGGGTCGCGGCCCCCAGGGCGACGACGCGTGCGGCGCCGATCAGTTGACGCAGTGCCGCCGGGGCGGTGAGCGGCTGCTCGGGGTCCGATGCGGAGAGCGGACGAGCGTGCTGCTCGACCCATTGCGTCACTGTGTCGATCGAAGTGGTCATGCGACAACTCTCTTACCTCAACCATAGTTGAGGTCAAGGATGTCGTCTCACAGTCCGCGCATAGCTTCGGCAAAGAGCCGGCCCACCTCGGGGCGCGATCCTCGATGCAACGGCCGCGGCAGACAGCCCGGCGAGCGAGGCGGAGGAGAACCGTATGACGATCACAGAGGCGCCGCGTCGGCAGGCCGAGCCGACCGGATCGCCACCGCAGACCGCGAAATGGGGAACTCTCCTGTCGGGCCCATCCGACCAGCCGCGATGGGCGCGGCCCGGATTGCTGGTGCTGCTCGTCGCGACCGCGTTCCTGTACCTGTGGGGTCTGAGTGCGTCCGGATGGGCCAACGACTTCTATGCCGCCGCCGTGCAGGCGGGCACGCAGAGCTGGAAGGCGCTGCTGTTCGGATCGCTCGACTCCGGTAACGCCATCACCGTCGACAAACCACCCGCCGCGCTGTGGGTGATGGGATTGTCCGGGCGGCTGCTCGGATTCAGTTCCTTCTCGCTGCTGCTGCCGCAGGCGCTGATGGGTGTGGCGTCGGTCGGGCTGGTGTACGGGGCGGTGCGGCGCTGGAGCGGTCCGGCGGCCGGGCTGATCGCGGGTGCGGCGCTCGCGCTGACCCCCGTCGCGGCGCTGATGTTCCGCTTCGACAACCCGGACGCCCTGCTGGTGCTGCTGCTCGTCGCGGCGGCCTATTGCACCGTCCGCGCCACCGAGAAGGGCAGTGGCCGCTGGCTGGCGGCGGCCGGGGTGGCGGTCGGTTTCGGCTTCCTCACCAAGATGATGCAGGCATTCCTGGTGCTGCCCGCGCTGGGCCTGGTGTTCCTCGTCGCCGCGCCGATCGCACTGCGCGCCCGGATTCTGAAACTCCTGGGAGCCGTTGTCGCGCTGATAATTTCGGGCGGCTGGTTCGTCGCACTGGTGAGCTTGTGGCCGGCCGATTCGCGCCCCTACATCGGCGGCTCCACCGACAACAGCCTGCTCGAACTCGCCCTGGGCTACAACGGCCTCGGTCGTGTGATGGGTGGCGAAGGCAACGGCGGTGGCCCCGGTGGGGGCGGCAATACCGGATTCGGTGGCAGCACCGGCATCACCCGCCTGTTCGGTGACTCGATGGGCACCGAGATCTCGTGGCTGCTCCCGGCGGCGCTGATCGGGCTGGTGGCCGGCCTGTGGTTCACCCGGCGCACACCCCGCACCGGACGCGTCCGCGCGAGCCTGCTCCTCTGGGGCGGCTGGCTGCTGGTCACCGGCGTGGTCTTCAGCTTCATGCAGGGCACCATTCACCCCTACTACACCGTGGCCCTGGCGCCGGCGATCGCCGCGCTGGTCGGCATCGCCGTGGTGGAGCTGTGGCGTGGACGTGAATTCCGTTCGGCACGTGCGGCATTGGGTCTGATGCCGGCGGCGACCGGCGTGTGGAACTTCGTCCTGCTGGATCGCACACCCGACTGGTATCCGGCGCTTCGCTGGATCGTGCTGGTCGGTTCGATCGTGGTCGCGGCGATCCTCATCGCCGGCGCGCACGCCCTCGGCACGATGACCGTGGTGGTCGCCGCGGCCGGACTGCTGTTCGGCTTCGCCGGCACCACCGCCTACGCCCTGGAAACCGCGGCGACCCCCCACAGCGGGTCGATTCCGACCTCCGGGCCCAGCAGCGGCCACGGCATGGGTGGGTTCGGCGGCACGCCTCCCGGCGGAGGCAACTCCGACAACACCGCCCTGCAGGAACTGCTCAAGAGTGCGACCAACCGCTGGGCGGCCGCCACGGTCGGCTCCCAATCCGCGGGCAGCCTCGAATTGTCCACCGGCACATCGATCATGGCGATCGGCGGCTTCACCGGCAGCGACAACTCGCCCACGCTGGCCCAATTCCAGCAGTACGTGAACAACGGTGACATCCACTACTTCTTCGCGGGCGGCGGACCCGGTGGCGGCGGTGGTCCGGGTGGTGGCTCCGGCAGCGCGAGCGAGATCACCAGCTGGGTCGAATCCCATTACACCGCAATAACAGTGGGCGGCACGACGGTCTACGACCTGACCCAGCCCGCCAGCTGACGACGAAATCGGGCCCCGCGATCGATCGCGGGGCCCGATTCGCGTTCAGTTGCTCTCGCTGTCGTGGGTGTGCTGTTCGTAGGGCTGGTTCATGGTGTGCTGGAACTTGATTGCGGAGGCGATGCCGACGGGGACGCCGAGGAGCGCGGCGCCGAGGATGGCGCCCATACCGCCCAGGACGCCCGCTCCGGCCAGGCAGCCGGCGATGAGGGTGAGTCCGGCGGCGTCGAGGACGGGCGCGCCGAATACCGCGCCCGCTACGGCGCCGACTCCGCAGCCGACCGCCAGGCCGATGAGACCACCGGTCATCGTTCCGACGCTGGTAGCCAGACCGAACTCGTTGATAGCGGCCTGAATCGCCGCATCGAAACGCTCGGTCTGCGGATCGCCGTCGATGTTCTCGAGGTGCAGTTCCGGCGTCGCCGCGCGTGCCGCTGCCCGCACCTCTGGTGCGGCGTGGACGGCGGTCAGTGCCTTCGGCTCGGTCGGGAAGGCGGTTACGCCGGCGACCGTGGCGCCGGAGGCGTCGCGCACCTGGAATTGCCCGCCCGCCGCGACGAGCGTGGCCGTGCCGGTCTCGATCACCACGGACTGATCCGCGGTGGAGCTGGTGTACTGCACGCCCGGCATGATCTCGGTGCTCAGGACGTGATCTGCCGCCGTGGGCGCGGCCGATGCGATGGCCGAACCGGCGCCCAGGGCTCCCACCACCGTCATCGCGGTGACGGTCATGCGGGTGATCTTGTTCATCTGATCTCTGTTCCGTTCTGTGTTCTGCGCAGCGCTCGATGGAGCGAGATCAGACACTAACGGAAATGATTTCCATTTTCCATTCGGCGGTATGAGCCGAATGGCGTGAAGTGGGCGCGACAGCGCCGGCGGCCCTGGTCAGGTCGTACGGCGGCTCCGCTGAGAAGTACCGGCGGGGGCGTGGCGCAGAGCGGGCAGCAGGTAGGTGTCCAGGTGATGCGACACCGCGGCGGGATCGTCGGGGTCGATGGTGTCGCCGGGAACGGTGCCGAGGCTGATCAGGATCCGGGCCACCCACTCGGCGACTTCGCCCAGGTCGTGGCCGGGGTGTACTTCGCCGCGCTCGGCGGCGCGGTCGATGTAGGGGCGCCAGAACGCGGCCAGCGCGGGGACGAGGGCGGTGACGCCGGCGCCGGCGCACGCCGCGAACTCCTCGGGTTCGGAGGAGCGCAGGCGCATGAGCAGCGCGCCCGGGTCGTCGTAGGCGCCGCGGCCGATGCGCACGCCGATGGTGAGTTGTTCGGCGAAGGTATCGATGCGGTCGAGTTCGGCGCGCGCGTCGTTCCACCAGGTGTCGGTGAGCCGCACGATCGCGGCGCCGATCAGCGCGGGTTTGTCCGGGAAGTGCCGGTACAGCCAGGCGCGCGAGACGCCCGCCTCCTCGGCCACCTCCATCATGGTGGTGGCCCGAATTCCCTTGGCGGCCAGTAACTTCTGTGTCGCTTCCAAGAGCCGATCGACCACCGTCGTGGTTGTCGTCTCGCTCATCCGCCGCCCCTTTCGCCGCACACCCGCACCGGTCCGCTGTCGACCGGTTTCGGGAAAACCCTAGCAATGTGTGGACAGATCTGAGAATGTGTCTACTAGTAGACACTATCAAGAATCTGTCTACACGCCCCACGGCGTGAAAGGAGTGGTGATGTATCAACCGCGTACCGCGGTCATCGGCGCCGGAATCAGCGGTCTGACCGCCGGCAAGATGCTCGGCGACTACGGGGTGCCGTATGTGTGCTTCGAATCCTCGGATCGAGTCGGCGGCAACTGGGCCTTCGGCAATCCGAACGGGCACAGCAGCGCATATCGCTCCCTGCACATCGACACCTCGAAACATCAGCTGTCGTTCCGCGACTTCCCGATGCCAGAGGAATTCCCGGACTTCCCGCACCACACCCAGATCAAGCAGTATCTCGATGATTACTGCGCCGCCTTCGATCTCTACCGTTCCATCGAATTCGGCAACGGTGTGGAACACGCGCGGCGCCTGCCGGGTGGCGGCTGGGAGTTGCGCACCCAGCGAAACGAGGTGCGCCACTTCGATTTCCTGGTCGTCGCCAACGGCCATCACTGGGATCCGCGCTATCCGCAATTCCCGGGCGAATTCACCGGCCGCACCATGCACGCCCACCACTACATCGACCCGCGCACCCCGATGGACTTCTCCGATCAGCGCATCCTGGTGGTCGGACTGGGTAACAGTGCCGCCGATATCGCGGTGGAGCTGTCGTCGAAGGCGCTGGGCAACAAGCTGACGCTGTCCACCCGCTCCGGCGCCTGGATCGTGCCGAAATACATCGCCGGTAAGCCGGCCGACAAGTATTACCGCACCAGCCCGTACATCCCGTTCTCCTGGCAGCGCAAGGTCGCGCAGTGGGGACAGCCGCTGACGGCGGGGCGGCCGGAGAATTACGGCCTGCCCAAGCCGAATCACAAATTTTTCGAGGCGCATCCGACCCAGTCGGTGGAACTGCCGCTGCGGCTGGGTTCGGGCGATGTGATCCCGAAACCGAATATCGACCGATTCGACGGCGCCACCGTGCATTTCGCGGACGGCACCGCCGACGATTTCGACATCATCATCTACGCCACCGGCTACAACATCACCTTCCCGTTCTTCGACCCGGAGTTCATCAGCGCTCCGGGCAACAAGATCGATCTGTACAAGCGGATGTTCCTGCCCGGAATCGAGGATCTGGCCTTCGCCGGATTCGCCCAGTCCACTCCGACTCTGTTCCCGTTCGTCGAATGTCAGGCGCGGTTGATCGGAGCGTACGCGGTGGGCCGCTACCGGTTGCCGTCCGCGGACGAGATGCGGCGGGTGATCGTCGCCGAACAGCAGCACTACACCGGCCATATGGTGCCCAGCGCCCGGCACACCCAGCAGGTGGACTACTTCCTCTACGAACACGATATGCGGGCGCGCGAGATTCCGGCCGGCGCCGAGCGGGCGCGGCTGTCGGGGCCACCGCCGTGGGCGCGAGTGGCGGAGGCGGACCGACCGGTAGGAGTGGCGCAGTGACGACGTATCGGCAGATCGACTTCACCTCCGGCGGAACTACCTGTGACGCGTGGTTTTTCGAGGGCGCGGCGGACGGCCCGTTCGACGGTCCCGAGGGCCGCCCGGTCGTGGTGATGGCACACGGATTCGGTGGGACGAAGGATTCCGGGCTGGAACCGTTCGCGCAGCGCCTCGCCGCCGCCGGACTCGCCGTCTTCGCCTTCGACTACCGGGGTTTCGGCGCCTCCGCCGGTGAACCGCGGCAGCGGGTCTCGATGGCCGCGCAGGCCGAGGACTACCGCGCCGCACTGTCCGCGGCCGCACGACAGCCCGGTGTGGATCCGAATCGTCTGGTGGCATGGGGCATCTCACTGTCCGGTGGCCATGCCCTCACCGTCTCCGCGGATCGCTCCGACATCTGCGCGGTGGTGGCTCTGGTGCCGCTGGTGAACGGATTGGCCGCGGGCCGAGTCGCTTTCGCGCAGGTCGGCGCGGCGGCGCTCGCGAAATCCACGGTGTCGAGTGTGCGCAGCGCTCTGGCCGGCCGCTTCGGTGGCAATCGGGTGATGATGCCGCTGGTCGGCAGGCCCGGCGAACATGCCGCCCTGACCGCCGACGGCTATTACGAGAGCTATACCGCACTGGCCGGTCCTACCTGGCGCAACGAGGTCGACGCGGCGATCGGGCTGGAACTGGGCAACTACCGCGCCGATCGGCGAGCCGCGCGCATCACCGCGCGGGTGCTGATGCAGATCGCCGACTTCGACCGGGCCGCGCCGGCCCATGCGGCGGCCAAGGCCGCCTTCGCCGCACGTGCCGAGGTGCGCCACTATCCGTGCGACCACTTCGACATCTTCGCCGGCAACGACTGGTTCGAACCCGCCGTCGACCATCAGGTGCACTTCCTGACCCGCCATCTCGCCGCGCAGCGCGCGACCACCCGGGAGGCGCGGCGATGAGCACACCCGGCGACGCGGCGAACCTGCCCGAAACCCCTGCGGGCACACGGGGCGCGATGGTGATCGGCGGCGGTTCGGGCATCGGCCGCGCCACCGGACATGCGTTCGCGCGCGACGGTTTTCGCGTCGTGGTCGCCGATGTGAATCTCGAGGCGGCACGGACGGTGGCGGCCGAGATCGGCGGTGCGGCGAGCGCGGTGGCGCTCGACGTCACCGACGAGGCCTCGGTGGCCGCCGGCTTCGACGCGAGCGGCGACCTCCACGCGGTGGTGAACTGCGCCGGTCTGTCACTGCCCGGACCGATCACCGAACTCGAACTGGCACACTGGAAGACGACCGTCGACGTCTGCCTCACCGGATCCTTCCTGGCGATCAAATACGCGGGCCGCCACCTCGCCGACGGCGGATCCATCACCTGCGTCGCCTCCCTCAACGGCCGCCAGCCCGGCACCGGAATGGCCGGTTACTGTTCGGCCAAGGCGGGTGTGCTGATGCTGGTGGAGGTCGCGGCGCTGGAGTTGGCCGAGCGCGGCATCCGGGTGAACGCGATCAGTCCGGGCCTGGTCGAAACCCCGCTGGTCGCCGGTATCGCGTATGTGCCGGGGTTGACCGAGGAATACCTCGAGAACACCCCGCTCGGGCGCAGCGGCCGACCCGAGGAGATCGCCGAGATGGCGGCCTTCCTGGCCTCCGACCGGGCGAGCTGGATGACCGGTGCGGCCATCGATCTCAACGGCGGCGCGCATCTGAAGCGCTATCCCGACGTCCTCGCCCGGGTGCGCGCGCTGGCCGAGGGTTAACGTCCCGCGTGCGGGTAGGTGTGCTGATGCAGACGGTGCAGGAGCGCCTGCATCAGCCCCGACTCGAAGGCCGAGGCCAGCGTGCCCTCGGTGAAGCGGTCCGCGCGGACCAGCAGGGTGAGGTATTGCAGGCACTGCTGGGCCGTGCAGGTCGCCAGCACCGCGCGGTCGCGGCGCTGGATCACCTGCTGCCCTTCTTCCCAAGCGCCCCAATTGAAGTGGGTCAGCAGCAGATGCCGATCGACCAGGAAGCGCACCACCTCGTCCAGGACCGGCGCCTTCCGCGACCGGGCCGCGGCGGCGGTGCCGGCGGCGGCTTTGTCGACCCGGCACACCAGATCGGTGAGCACGCCGCGATCGTGTGCGGTCAGCCGCGCCAGAGCGGCCTCGGCCGATTCGACCGTCATGGGATTGGCCTGCGTCACGATCCGACACCTCCGTCATGTGAAAACTAGGGATTTCATACCATGAGGTGTGTACTTCTTCTCGGCGCAGTCTCCGGTGCGGGCTAGGGGCGGGGCCCCGAATCACGGTCGGCAACCCGGAATACCGGCAGTGTCGCCGGATCGCCGATGAAATCGAAAGACGCACCGCGCGTGTCGACTTCGCCGTCGGTGGCCAGCGAAATCGGCGGTCCGTCCACGCGTACCCGCAACTTGTCCGCACGCCGATGGACGTAGGTGGGCGAATCACCGAGGGTTCCCGTGAGCGAGGCCCAGATCAGCCGCGCCCGCGAGAACCGCCGATCCGCCCGCAGATACCGGATATCGAGTCCCGCCCCGTGCAGATCGGTTCGGGCCGTGGGCACTTGGTCGCCGGGGCGATAGGTTCCGTTGCCCACGAACAACATCCACACCGAGGCCGGCTCGCCGTCGATGGTGGCGCGCAGCGGCTGGGCGCGCACGAGCACGCAGACCATCGCCACCGCGGCGGCCGGCCATTTGCCGATGCGATGTTCCCAGCGTTCGCGCAGCCGGACGAAATCCGGATAACCGCCCAGGCTGGCGGTGTTCACCAGCGTGCGTTCGCTGCCGTCGTCCAGCCGCACCCGCGCGGTGTCGGCCAGCGCCAGTTGACCGGAGGAGAGGGCGATGACGGTGGCGGCGATATCCTCGACACCCACGTCGCGGGCGAAATGGTTCAGGGTGCCGCCCGGGAAGACGGCCAGCGGGAGCCCGTGTCGCACAGCCGCTTCCGCGACCGCCGAGACCGTGCCGTCCCCGCCCAGAACGCCGAGCGCGCGAATCGAACCGGATCGCACCCGGGCGTCGATCTCGGCGTCCAAGTCGACATCGTCGCCGAGTTCGAGCAGAACCGCCTCCGGCAGCTTCCGGATCAGATCGGCCAGCAGTCCGCCGCCGTCGCCGCTACCGGCATTCGGATTCGCGACCAACAGCAGGCCCTCGCCGCCGATCAGCGGTTCGATCCGCTGGGCCGGGCCGACCGTCGCGGGTTCGTCGCGACGCACCGCCCACCATCGCCTGGTGCCGACCGCGACGGCGGCGCCGAGTGCCGCGCCGGCGAGCACGTCGGTGGGCCAGTGCACGCCCACGTGGACCCGCGAATATGCGACCGCCGCCGCCACCGGCGCCACGGCGACCGCCAGCGCCGGTGATTCCTGCGCCACTCCGGTGACGAAGGCCGCCGCCGAGGCGGCGTGGCCGGAGGGGAACGACGAGGAGATCGGCGGCGAGATCAGGCGCCGCATCTGCGGCACCGCCTCGGCGGGGGGGCGGCGCCGCGGGAACAGTGGTTTGCCGACGCCGTTGGCCAGCCCGCTCGCGATGCCGACGGCGACGAGTCCGCGGGCCCCGGCACGGCGCGCAGGCGTGGTCCCGAAGGCGATGGCACCCACGCCCGCCGCGATCCACAGTCGATTGGCATTGGCGGCGTGGCTCAGCGAGCGCAGAACGGTATCGGCGGCACTCGGCCGCAACCGCGCGCTCCGGTCGACCAGTCGCCGATCCAGCGTATTGATTCCGCGAACCCGCCGCGGGACGAGAGGCCTGCGCATTCCCAGAGCCTACCGGCCCGGTGCGACGGGCACGGCGAACAACCGGACTTATCGGGCAGCCTCGTTGGGTGCGGGCAGTTCCGCGTGCCGGGCGAAGGCCTGGTCGATGAGCTCGGAGGCGGCGCGGGTGACGATCAGACGGGCGATGGCCACCTCGGTTTCCAGCCGCGCGCGGTCCTTGCTGTCGCGCTGTGAGCGCTCGTAGGCCTGCCCGGCCAGGCAGTAGAACAATTCGGTGGCGTAGCGGTCGGCTATCTGGTTGCAGTCCCCGCGCAGCCGCTCGACGAGTTGGAAGGCGGTGGTGTCGGGCACCCCGCTGTCGATCAGGCGCGCGGCGAGGTCGCCGCAGCGCGGATTGGCGACCCGGTAGGCCTCCAGGGGGTCGGAACTGCCGGCCAGTGCCTGTTTGACGTAGTCGGGCAGATCCGCGAGCGGATCGTCGTTGTTCGGCTTCTCCTGTGCGGCAGCGGGTTCGCGCTCGCCCGGAGCGTCGCTGACCCCGAGGACATCGGCGAGCCCGTCGCCACGATCCCAGGCCTCGAGCAGTTCACGGATTCCGTTGAGCTTCATACCCCGGCTGAGCAGCCGGCTGATCGTGTGCAGTCGCTCCAGGTGATCGGATCCGTAGTAGCCGATGCGGCCCCGGACTTCCGGTGACGGCAACAACCCCCGTTCGTGGTACACGCGGACACTGCGCACGGTGGTGTCTGCTGCCCGCGCCAGCTCGTCGATCGTGTACTCCGAGTGCACAGCCATACCTCTTAGGAAATCACAACTTACCCCGTAGAAAAACGGACCGTACAAAAACGTCCCGTTAAGTGACGATACATCCGTGCAACGACTTGGTCAATGTGCCGTTAAATAGCGGCGGAAGTGGTTGCTGACAGCCAAATCGTGGGTTAACGTGCCGAGTACAGCAGTTCGCTGCTGGTTGCCGGGGACTGTTGAGCAGCCCCGATGCCCGCCCGACCATGGGCCACGTCTGCGAACCACACGGTGATTGCACACGTGTGTCCTCGGCATCCCCGGAGACGGAAATGAGCACAATCCACTCGCGTCGGCTTCCCCTCGGATCCCCTGTGCCGACCGCACTTTCACCTCTACCCGCGCCGTCGGCGACGGTGCGCTCCGCGCACCGGCCCCCCTGTGCGGACGGCCCCGACGACTGGGATCTCGACGTGGGCAACCCCGAATCCTGGCGCGCCGCAGTGCGGATCTGTTCCGGCTGCCCGCTGCTGACCGAATGTTCCCAGCTCGCACAGACTCTCATCACGCGCGGGGACGGCCCCCGCGCGATGATCTGGGCCGGAGTCGCCTACGACAGCGCGGGCAAGATCGTGGAGAACCTGGACCGCCACCGCACCGCGCCGATCGACCACAAACGCCCGCTGCGCATCATCCGTACCGGCGCGCGGCCGGTCTGTGCCGAACCCGCGCCGCCCACACCGCGGCGGCGTATCGTGCTCGGGCATCGGCTGCGGCCGACCGGGATCGGCGCGTGACGAACGCGCCGATGGATGGAAACGATTGTGGCGGTGGGTGACTGAATGACGGTTCTGGCTCTGCAGATCGGTGCGGACGGCTTCGCGGCGTGCCGGGTGGCCGACGATGTCGAGGAAGACGACGTCCGCCGCGTTCCGATACCGGCCGCCGGCACCTGGGAAGTGTGCCGCGACCTGCTCGTCGAGGCGGCCGAGGGCCAGGACGTCACCGCCGTCGGAATCGCCTCGCCGGGCCCGATCGACATGTCCGCCGGTGTGGTGGCGCCCGTCGAGATACCCGAGTGGCGAACCGGTTTCGCGCTGACGCAAGCGGTGGGCAAACTGTTCCCGGCGGCGAATGTGCAGATCGGCCTCGACGGGGTGTGTATGTCGCTGGCCGAGCGCAACTTCGGGGCCACCAGTGACGTCATGGACGCGCTGTCGGTGCTGGTCTCCGACCGGATCGCCGCGGGCGTATCGGTCGGCGGGTTCTCCGTCGTCGGGCGCACCGGCAATGCGGGACATTTCGGCCACGTGCTCGTTCCGGGCTTCGACGACCCCTGTGAATGCGGTGGTCGTGGCTGTGTCGAGGCCGTGGCCGGTGGGCGGTCGCTGCTTCGCTGGGCGCGGGCCCAGGGCTTCGGCGGCACGACCGTGGCCGAACTGAACGCCGCGGCGGCGGACGGGGATTCCGTGGCGACCGAGGGCTTGCAGCGGGCGGGCACGGCACTGGGCCGGGCCATCGCCTCGGTGGCGCCCCTGCTCGACTTCGACCTGGTGGTGCTGGGCGGCACGGTGTCCAAAGCCGGTCCGGCGCTGTGGAAACCGTTGAACGCGGCAGTGGCGACGCACGCCCGTATCGGCTTTCTCACCGGGCTGCGGGTGATCCCGTCGGAGATCGACGACATCGGCGTACTGGCCGGTGCCGGAGTGCTCGGCATCATGGCCGGCGGCTGAATCGAACCGTACTCGTACCGAAGAGCCGATACCGGAGCGTCTTCCGTCCTATGGTGGGATGAAGTGCTCCGGTCGGTTTGTTATGCCTTCGGTCGGCTCACCTGCTACCTGCGGAAATGCCGAAACCTGTTGATTGAACCGCTATCTAACGGTACATTAAACAGGTAACGAGCTGACTCGTCGGAGTCAGATCCCCCGGAGGAACGGCTGGTACGGGCGAGCGCGATGCGAAGCGACGCAGTAATCCCATGGATAACCATTGAGACGTTGATGCCGGACGTGATGACGGTGGCATCGGTGGGGGAGACGCCGCGTGAGTTCGCGAGCTGGCAGCGAGTCGTGCAGCGGGTGCTGACGAAGATGCCGGCGGTATACGACAGCCTCACCACCGCGCGGCTTGCCGATGCGCTGTATTCGGCACGGGACCGGGCCGAGGAGGTGGATCTGCGGATCCCGACCCGGGCCGGACAACACGAACTGAAGCTGCGGCCGGTCTTCGGTCCGGCCGGCGACGTGCACGGCCTGCGGCTGTGGATCGGCCCGGCCGCGGCCACGGTCGCCGAGCCGCGTCCCGCGGTCGGCGCGATCTGGGATCTGGACTCCCAGACCGTGCAGCAGCCCAGCGGGATCACCCGACTGCCCGGCGTGGACGTGCAGGAATATGTGCCCCGGATGTCGATCGCCGAGGTGTTCCACCGCATGACGGCCTTCGATCGCCATTCGGAAGTGCTCGATCTGCTCTACGAGCCCAAGGCCGGCGCCAAGATGCAATTCGACGTGGCGGTGCCGCACAACTCCGGCAGGCCCGGCCGCTGGCGGGTCACCATCCGCGCGCGCGACGACGACCGCACCCGCGGCGCGTGGTGGCTGATCGAGGATGTGTCCTCCGACGACCAGCCCGCGACGTGGTCGACGCTCGAGCGCGTCGGACTGCGCGAGGCGCATCGACGAGCCGGAACCCATCTGGCGGTCATCGAACTCGAGCACACCAGCATCTCGCACTGGCTCACCGATCCGGCGCCGTGGATGCGCTGGGACTACCTGTTCCGTCCGGTGGACGTCTTCCATCCCGACGACCGTGGCCGGCTGATCGAACTCAGCGGACGGCTGGCGGCCGGGGACACGGCCGGAGTGACGGTGCGAGCGCTCAATTACGGCGGCGGCTACACACCGACCTCGATGCTGCTGTATCCGTATCCGGGATATTCGACGCGGCAGCTGGCCATCGCGCAATTGGTTCGGGTCGCCGACGACGTCCCGATGATGGAACCGCATCGCGAGGCGTTCGCGGCGCGGAACCATCGGGTGCCGATCGGTTACGACGATCAACTTCAGCACCGGCTCGCCTTTCGCATGAATCGCAGCCCGGTGTATTGACGCCCACGCCGGTATCGCCGGCCGAGTTCCCATCCGGGGGAATAGCTGAAACGGGTAACGTGGTGCAGCTCTCTACCATTTCGAGAGTGCGGACATCGGCTGGCAGACGGGCGGATTCGGGCGAGGAGTTACTTCGCCGGATGGCCGCTCGCCGCCGCCGCGACAATGCCGTATTCGCCGTCCTCGCCGTGCTGGCGGTCCTCGGTGGCGGGCACGCGGTACTGAGCTGGTTCGCCACACCGCCGCCGGGGCCTTCCGACGCCACGACCACCACGATCGTCGGAAATGCGCAATTGGCGGAATCGTTCGCGCAGGAATTCGTGGTGACCTACCTGTCGGCGACGAACGGGCAGCAGGAGAAGCTCGCCGAATTCGTCGACGCACAGCAGATGACGCTCCCGTCCACGCCACGGCAGGTCTCCGATCCGATCGTCGTCTTCGCCTCGCGCAGTATCGGCAACAGCAGTATGGACGTCTGGGCGGTGACCGTATCGGTCCGCGTCGCGAAAACCGGTGCGGCGGGCGGACTTCGCGAGTACTACCGCGTGCCGGTCTCGGTCGCCCCCGACGGCCGCCGCCGCGCGCTGGCACTCCCGTCGGCGGTCGGCGCGCCCGGCCGCGGCAACGACCTGGTGCTGAACTACGAGATCTCCTGCGGCACCGACACTCCGCTGGCGCAGGTAGCGTCCGGATTCCTCGCCGCCTACCTCACCGGCTCCGGCGACGTGGCCCGCTACGTCACGCCCAACTCCGGGATCGCGGCCCTGCAACCGGCCCCGTACACGGCCGTCGAGACGACCACGGTGTCGTCGGAGGACGCGAGCTGTGGTGCGAGCGCGGGCTCGGCGAAAGTGCTCGCCACGATCAATCCGAAGGCCGGCGCCGGCGCCGCCCCCACTCTGGCCTATCCGCTCACGATGATCCGCAACTCGGGACAGTGGCAGGTGCAATCCATGGATGCCCTTCCGGCCCTGCGCAACCCGATGGCGGTCGTCTCCGGCGCACAGACGCAGGACTCCGCCAAGGCGTCCGCTTCCGGCACTCCGACCACCGCACCGTCGACCGCGGTCTCGGTCCCACCGGCGACACAGAACTGATCCGGAAAGGACGGCGTCATGGGAAGTCAACTCGGCTACATCCTCTTCAACATCCTGCAATTCGTGCGCTGGGCAGGCATCATCATCATCGCGATCGCGGGTATGACGCTGCTCATCTCCGAGGGGGTGAAATCGAAACTGTCCCCCGGAAAGGTGCTCGGCGTCGCGGCGTCGGCCATCGTGGCGGCGATCCTGTTCTGGATCCTGCCGACCGTGGTGAACTACGCCCGGGTGGACTCCAACCGGATCGTGCCGGATCAGCCCGTCGGCGGAGTGTATGGCCACTGAGCTGATCAAGGTCTACACGCCGATCAAACGTGTCCCGATCATGATCGGCAAGGCCCAGAACGGGCAGAAGCTTCCGTTCGGGCCGTACACCCTGCCGCAGATCATCTCCGGCGTGGTGGTGATCCTGATCGCCTCGGTCCTGGCGATGGCCCTGCCGATCAACCCGGCGGTGACCTTCTTGATCGGGGTGGCCCTGACCGTCGCCGTGGTGTTCGGCATCGGCCTGATTCCGTACACCGGCGTGCGGCTGACCTCCCGCGTGATGTGGGTGGGACGGTTGATCCTGATTCGAAAGCCGGTGTCCGCCTCCGGAATTCCGGTGACCACCGACTCCGCGCGGCACACGATGTACGTCGAGGAGAGCATCGTGGTGATCCTGCCCGATCGACGGGCCGACCCCGTGGAGCCGCAACCACCGCGGACCCGTGCGCTGCCCGGGAATGTGCTCGACAGATGGAGTAGGACGTTGGCGAAGATGAGCGACGACAGTGTGCCCGCGGGGGAGCGTGGCTGATGGCATTCGTTCGCGATCTACAACCGACCGCGGCGGTGCGCGGGAATCTCCAGTTCACCCACGCCGGACTGGTGACCGCCACCTATTTCATCAATCCCCTCGGCTACGGACTGCGCCGGTCGGGCGATAAGCACAATGTGAAATCGGCGCACCACGCGCTGGTGAACAGCCTGCCCGCCGGTTCGCTGCTGTTGGGCATTCAAGCCCGGCTCAATACGCTGGACGTACTGAGCAAAATGGTCGAGGGCGTGGATCTCGACGAATGCGAGGACTACGCCCTCGAGGTGGTCGCCTCCTACGAGCGGGTGCAGGCGATCCTGCCGCAGACGCGGATATTCCTGCTGAGCATTCCGGTGGGCAATGCCGGCGCCGGGATCTCCGGGCTGTCGCGGATGTGGCGCAGTGGGTCGACGGCGGTCGACGTCTCGTCGATTTCGCGAGAGGCGCTCGATCAATACGACGAGAAGGCCAACGAGATCCTGTCCCGCATCGGCGGTGACTTCGATCCGGTTCCGGTGCCGGCCGCGATATTCCAGTGGATGTGGGAGCACTATCTCTCCCGTGGCGCCGCGGGTGATCCGGTCGCGCCCACCCGTGCGGGAGTGATCGACGACGCCACCGCCGCGGTGTTTCGCTCCGCCGCCCTCGACGAGGGGGCCCAGGCCGACAGCAGCCGCCGCGTGCGCCCGTCGTTCGTACCGGTGATCAAGGTCGTGCAGCCCGACTACGAATTCCGCCCGTCGTATCAGGCCATGCTCACCCCGCACGCATTTCCCTACGGCGGCATGCCTTTTCCCGGGGGCAGCGAATTCCTCGGTGTGCTCGAAGGAATGGACGACGTCACGGTCGACTGGGCGATGCGGGTATCGACCAAACCGGCCGAATCCGTACTCAAGAGCAATGAACTGAATCTGCGCCGCCTCGGCGAACAGATGGATCAGCGTGACCAGGAGATCTCGTTCGCGCAGAACACCCTGATGTCCAAGGCGGCGATGCTCGCCGAGTACAACCATCACTTCGAGGTCAACAGCGGTGAATCGGAGGTGTCGTTCACCACGGTGATCGCGGTGGGCAGCTCCTCGCACGAGACCACGATGGACGCCGTCAACACGCTCAAGCGGCGCTACAAGCGTTTCCAGGTCGAGATGACCGCACCACTGGGAGCACAGGTCGATCTGTGGTCGATGATGATTCCCGGCAGTCCGCACCGCCGCGCCTACGACGACTTCGCGCACATCCTGCCCTCGGATATGTGGGCGGGTTTCGTACCGTTCACCACCAGTCAGATCGGTGACGACAGCGGGCCCGTCATCGGGGTGAACCTGCTCTCGGGCAATTACGAGCCGATTCATTTCGGGATCATGGAGGCGGCGCTGCACGATCTGTCCGCCTCGTTCGCCGTCACCGGCGAATTGGGTTCGGGCAAATCGTATTTCCTGAAACTGATGGCCGTGCTCGTGCACGATATGGGCGGGCAGTTCCTCGCCATCGACCGCAGTCAGGTGGGGGAGTGGGAGTACTTCGCCTCCTCCATCGACAATGCCGTCGTCATCGATCTGAGTAATCCGACCGTCTCCCTCGACCCGTTGCGATTGTTCGCGCCCCGGGTCGCGGGGGAGCGGACCCTGGATTCCATTCTGCCGCTGCTGGATCTGTCGCCGACCAGTGGCGCCGGCGCGGCGATGAGCAGTCTGCTCACGCCTCGCGGCATCGCCGAACACGGCATTCGCAGCATGCTGGACCTGCACGATGTGGTCTGCCGGTTGCGCGACAGCGGCGCCGGTGACGAATTCGCGGATCTGGCCGCGCGCCTGGGCACCATTCTCGATCGGGTTCCGGTGCTGTTCGACCCGACGCTGCCGGTGCTGCGGCTCGATGCCGCCGCCACCGTGGTGCGCAGCCACAATCTGGCGCTGCCCACCGCCGAGGAATTGACCACCCCGCACCTCTACAACCGGCTGCCGCTGACCAAGCGGCTGGGCACCGCACTCTACGAACTCGTGGGAGTCGCTGCGCGCGAAGCATTTCTGTCCGACAACGGCCGGTTCGGACTTCTCGTCGGGGACGAGGCCCACCACTTCACCCAGACCCACGTCGGATCGGCCGTCACATCCGATTTCAGCCGCGACGGCCGAAAGCACCTGGCCGCCATCGGTTTGGCCTCCCACGATCCGGCCACCGACTTCCAGGGGGCGGCGCACAATCTGATCCCCAACCGTTTCGTCTTCCGGCAGCGCGACGAAACGCTGGCGCGCAACAGTTTGCAGTGGCTGGGCGTCGACCTGGAGGAGACTCCGTTCCTGCTGCAGGTGCTGCGAGAGGAGACCTCACCGCCCAGCGGGCCGGGACGCACCGTGCCGGACGAACGCCGCGGTGAGATGTTCATGCGCGATGCGCTCAACCGCATCGGCCGCGGAAAGGTCTTCGGCCCGGCCCGGCCGGATCGCGCGGAGGCGATCGGCAGTACGCCGCAGACCGCGGGAGCCGGTGCGCGCCGGTCGGCGGTGGCCCGGCAGGTTTCGGTGTGAGCGGAAGTCCGGATGAGTACCTCTAGCACCGTTCCCGACCGCCGTCGCGGTCCGCGACTGTTCGACAGGCGCGGTCCGCGACTGTTCGACGCCTCCCGCCAGCTCGAGTTCTGGGACGCCGAGCAGTGGCAACCGCGCGTGGTCGCCCGCCGCTGCTGGCGCCGGCTGACCTCGACCCGGCGGCGCCGGTGGATCACCTGGTCGGCGATCGTCGTGGTGGTCTTCCTGGTCGTCCCGATGGTGGTCGGCGCGGTCGCCACCGCGGCTGTCGAGACCGAGACCGAGGGGCCGGGCGGCAACAGCGCGCTGGGCTGGACGAAAGTTCGCGACTCCTACGGTGTTTCGCTCGCCGATTACGTCTACGCGACCAATCACGGCGGCATCCTGCACCCCGGCAACACCGGGCTGGCGATCGTGCTCGGCCTGCTGTTCGCCTTTTTCATGGTGCTGGTCACACTGCCGACCTGGATGGTCGGCTGGGTGCTCGACTTCGGCTGGTTGAATGTCTTCAGCGCGCCGTTGAACGGGGTGGCGCACGCCCTGTCCGGGCAGCTGGCGACGCCGATCATGTTGGCGACCTTCGCATCCTTCGGTGCCTTCTTCGCCGCCTACTTCTTCCAGCGCGGTTTTCACGCCAAGGCCGTGGTCCAAGTGCTCACGATGCTCGTGGTCGCGGTGATCGGACCGGTCTATCTGTCCGATCCGCTCGGTGAGGTGCTGTCCTCACACGGGCTGCTGGCGGAGGGACGCAACGTCGGACTGTCGGTCTCGGCGGGCTTGAACGGCAACAGCAATCCCGATCCGTCCGCCATGGTGCCGACCCTGCAGGAGGATATGGCCGACAATTTCGCGCGCCGCCCATTGCAGGTGTGGAATTTCGGCCACGTCGTCGACGATCGGCCCGGATGCGCGGCGGCCTGGTCGGCCGGTGTGCGGTCGGGCAGCGAAGGCAAGATCAAGGACGGGATGAAGTCGTGCGGGGACCAGGCGGCCGCCCGCGCGGCCGACAACCCGAGCTTCGGGCAGATCGGCGCCGGTCTACTGCTGCTGATCACCGCGACGGTCCTGCTCATCTTCGCCGCCTACCTGTCGCTCAAGATCATCTGGTCGGCCCTGGACTCGGTGTACTGGGGAATCATGACGATCTTCGGATTCGCCGGTGGCGGACTGGTTTACGGCCCGACTCAGACGTTCACCGTGCGCGCGGTCGTGCACGGCATGATGTCCGCGGTGCGCATGTGCGTCCAGATCATCGCGCTCGGGGTCTATCTCCTGTTCTTCGGAGATCTGTTCCGGCAGGCCAAGGGCCAGGAGATGTCGGTGTTCGTCATCGGCGCCATCGTCATGATCGTCGGCCTCCTCCAGTTCAAGCGGCTGACCGCCAGCCTGGACAGCGGAAACGAATGGGTGGCCAACAGATTCGCGCTCGCCATCCAGAGCCCGGGGCGCGGCGGCGGCGGTGGCGGTGGTGGCGGGGGCCATGCGCTGGGGATGGGCGAAATGGGCGCGCACCACAAGTTGGGCAGCGGGACGATGATGGCCGTCATGGCCGGCGCGAGCACCATCTCGAATTCGCCTCTGACCGAATGGTTGCTCGGCGCCCTTCCGGGCGGCTTTCACCCGCAGTCGAGGATGAAGAAGTTGATGGCCGAAGCACAGGCCGGCGCGTGGGTGGACGAGAAGCGATTCGGCGGCAAGCGGGGCTGGTACGTCCAGTCCATGGCGAAGTGGGAAGCCTTGAGTCAGGAGGCGCGCAAAGGCGCACGCGCATACGGGGGTTCCCGGGGAATCGAATCCATTCGCGGGATGGCCGGCGCGATTCAGGGCGTGCTGGACGCGGATGGTGGTATCGCCGACTCGCACGGCGCGATGCTCGGTGCGGGGCTGAAGAACGACAGACTGGGCCACATCGTCGGGCGGTCCCGGAAGATCATCGCCGACAACGCCAGCAGTGAGAGTGTGGCGGACAAGGACCTCAGCCTGCTGGTCGCCGCGCTGCGCCGGAGCCAGAACTCGGCGCGTCTGCTCGTCAACGGGAAGGGCGATGCGGTGGAAACCGCCGCCGATTTCGCGAATCTGGAGCAGGCATCGCGTGCGTTCCGGCGGATCAAGCGTGGCGGTGTCGCCTTGGATGGTGGGGCGGCGTCAGGCGTCGAGCGGGATTTCGTCAAGGATTACATGCTGAACCCCACGAAAGAAAAGATGGTGGCACTGCAGGCCGTTATCGATGGTGACGACCTCACTTCGGGGGCTCTCGCCAGCAACAAAGGTGCGCAGGACCTGCTCAGAATCGGAATCAACGGAACCAGCAGGCTGTCTCGCGAACGTGCGGCTCGAATGAGCCAGTGGATCGGCAACGAGCACGCGAAGGACATCCAGAAAGCGACCGAACATCTGATGGAGGATGTGACCGATGCCAACCGGATCAGAGACCTCAGAACGCTGGTCTTCGACGCGGTGAATACCGACCACTGGGCCAGCGGTGCTCAGGGAACTCCTTGGAACTCGGTGGCCCCGAGGGGCCAGAACAACGCCAACCCCAACTGGCAGAGCCGAATGGCCGAGGTCGCGAGATATCTGCAGCCGTAGGACGAGGTCGGAAGGTACGCAATGCTGGGTCGGTTCATACTCCTTTCGTTGATCCCGGCGTGGGTGTGGATCGGGCTGCTCGTGGTAGCGGCACTGTTCGGATTGGCCACCGTGCTGGTGGTCGCCACCGACAGCTCCGGGTCGGCGGCCTCGGCGGATTTCCGGTACCAGTGCGACAGTGCGCTGGGGCCGGACGAGCAGAGCACCACCGATACGAGCGCGAACACCGGAACGACCGAGACGATCCAGCCGTCGGATATTCCGACCGCCAATCCCTTCGCCGAAATCACCGTCGCCCCCGACGATTCCGAGGTGTCGGGATGGGAGCGCGATTGTGTGACGGCGATGCAGTCCGCGCCGTACCAACTGCCGGCGCTGCGAACGGCCAATGCCGGTGCCGCGGTCGACTGCGCCAGGCAGATCGCGCTCGCGGAGGTGGGACAGTCGATGGCGGCGGCCACGCTGGTGAAGAACGTGATCTATCAGGCATCGGCGGTGTGGACCACCGGCCGCTGCGGGGTACTGGGCGCGGCACCCGGTGACCCGGCCGCGAGCGCGGGGCGCCCGGGAGCCGAGCCCGCGCCGGCGGCCGCCGGTTGCGGACAGTCCGCGCAGAACCCCGGGACCGATGTCTCCTCGGTGGTCGTTCTGCCGGATACCATTGCCGCCCAGGGTCTTTGCGGTCAGCGGGTCGAAACCGACCGGGTGTCGGCCGGGGATCTGGTGTTCTGGGACTACCGGTCGCATATGCCGACCAGGGTGGGTATCGCGGTCGGCCCGTCTGCGGTGGTGACCGCCGACCCGATATCCGGCGGCGTGCTGGAGACCGGCATGCCCAGCGGTGCCGGGGTACGAGTGAAACGGGTCCTGGGGAGCGGAACATGACCAGTGCGGAAGTATGGCATACCGGCCTCGACCCGGTCCCGGAACCGGAGTCGAATGCCGAGCCCGAACACGACGGTGAGAATCCGCCGAGTCCGGGCACGCCGTGGACGAAGCCGGGACAGCGCAAGCCGGGCGGATCGGGTACGTCGGCACCGCCGGCTCCCGGTTCCGGTGCAGCGCAAGCGGATCCGAGCAAGCAGGCGGCGCCGGGAGAGGGAACCCCCGCTGCCCCGCCGGCCGCCGGTTGCGGTGGAACGGCACCCGCCCCGGCACCGGGCGTGGCCGCTTGTACCGGGCCACCGGTTCCGAC
>NZ_PYHT01000032.1:0-65831 GCF_003023875.1 Nocardia sp. MDA0666 | reverse complement strand
ACGTCCACACCAACACCGTCGACTACCGCCTCAAACGCATCGCCCAACTCACCGGCTTCGACCCCACCCAAGCCAGCGGACTCTGGTACCTCCGCAGCGCCCTCGTCGCCCGCACCTACACCACCGCCTGAGGCCCTACCGGCACCGCACCGGCGGTCAGCGCGCGGGGTGATTGAGAATTTCCGCGACGTAAGCGCGGGAGACGGTGCAGGTCAGCAGGTCCAGCATGTCGACCAGAAAGCTGCGATCGGCCACCGGATCGCTGGTTCCGGTGCCGCCGGCCGGGTCGATGCGGTTCAGGGTCAATTTCACCCCGTCGTGAATCGCGTGCTGCACCATATCGATCGGAATTCCGTCACGCGCCCACACCGCCGCGGCGTATTCCAGTCGCCGCAGCGCGCGCGTCGCCCCGGTGGGCGCATCGCCGAGCAGGATGAGCGCCAGTTCGAATCCCATCCGCATGACTATCGCGGGATCGGAATGCGTTGCACTCCTGGCATTTCCGGAATCGAATCCATCGCCCTCCGCGGATTCCGCATCCCAGGAGTCGTAGGCCGGCATCGCGCTCCTTCCGTGCGCCCGATCCCCATCGCACTGACGAAGGTATCGGTGACGCGCGGCGATTACGAGCAGTCGGCACGGGTTGGCCCAAACATCCGAACCACAGGGGTCCGACGTTGTGAGATTTCCCAATAATCGGTCGAATTCGGGCGTTGCGTCCGCAATTCGGACGACATCGTCCGGCATTCGGGAGCCGACGGACATTCCGGCGAATCCGTTCGTCACCGTGGCTCCGGCCGCATTCGACTGGCGCCGAAACCGTGATAGCCTGAACGTGATACACGCTAGCGTGATTATCACGCGAAGGAAAGCGATTGGGGCGGAAGAGATTTCGTCGGACGTATGATCATCACGCAGCAGTGCCTCGTTTCGTCGACCTCCCGGGCCGCGCGTCGCGCCGATACGCTGACACCCATGGGAGCCCGATTACGTACCGCGCGAAAATTGCTGCTGGGCCGCGAGATCGACCACATGATCAGCGCGGCGGGGGTGAATCAGGCGGAGGCCGCCCGGATCATCGACACCAGTCAGAGCCGGATCGCGATGTTGATCAACGGCGCCAGCTCGATCACCGTCGGCGATCTCGAACGACTCGCGGTCGCACTGGGTTTCACCGACCCCGGCTATTTGGAAAGCCTCGAGGCATTACGCCGGGACAACCACAAACGCGGTTTCTGGAACACCGGCCATCGCCGCGCCTATCTCGAGGAATTACGTCTACTGGTGGATCTCGAAGCGCATGCCAGCCTGCTGCGGGTCACCGAGGCCGAGATCGTGCCCGGACTGATTCAATGCGAGTCCTATATCCGGGCCCTGCACGAACCTCCGCACGACGCGCAACCGTTGTCCACCGATCCCTGTGCGGTCACCGTGGAGGATTCGGTACGCGCGCGGCTGGCTCGCCAGGACGTCCTCACCGGCCCCGATGCACCGCGATTCCACGCCGTGCTCTCGGAATCGTGCCTGCGCCGCGAATACGGCGGCCGCGCGGTGATGGCCGACCAACTGGAATACCTGCTCGAACTGTCGCATCGGCCCAACATCATCCTGCAGGTGCTGCCGTTCACCGTTGCCACCCGGGGCGCGGGAATGGAGGACCGCTTCACGCTGGTGCGGGTTCCCTCCCCCGGCGCGGCGGGCGACCTGGACATGGCGATCGTGGAGAGCCAGGGCGACATTCGCTACATCGACGACAAGCCCGCGGTACGCGCCCGGGAGACCGTCTGGGACCGATTATCCGCGGCCGCAGCGGATCCCGATCGGTCGCGCGCGTTCATCGACCGGATCGCGCGTTCGTTCCGACGCGAGAGCGTCACCGGGACGTGACCCACCGTCCGTAATCTGCAAAGCCTAAGGAGTGCCGGGCAGCTATGAGCGACAACGACTTTCCCTCACGCGATATCGACACGAGCCGGCCTTCGGCGGCGCGGATGTACCACTACTACCTGTCCGGCCAGGCGCTGCTCGACGTCGACAAGGTCTTCGGTGAGCGGGTGTTCGCGGTGTTCCCGCACGCGGACGCCTGGGCGCGGCACAATCGCGAATTCCTGCGCCGCGCGGTCGATTTCATGGCATCACGCGGGATCCGGCAGTTCCTCGACATCGGCGCGGGGCTGCCGACGGCGGACAACACCCACGAGATCGCACGGGCGCACGAGCCGCGGACCCGGGTGGTGTACGTCGACAACAACACCGAGGCGGTGGCGCGCTGGCTCGACCTGCTGCGCGGCACCGACGCCCTCGCCACCACCGCGGTCATCGATGCCGATCTGCGATGTCCCGACGACATTTTCGACCATCCCGAGGCGCGGCGCCTGATCGATCCGGATCAGCCACTCGGACTGCTCATCGTCGGCGTCTGGCCGTTCGTGCCCGACAGCGACCGCCCTTACCGGCTGATGGCCCAGCTGCGTGATCGCCTCCCGCGCGGCAGCTGCGTGGCGATGAGCCATGCCGGCCTCGACGACGCGTCCGAGGATGTCAAACGCGGAATGACCGCCGCGGCAGAGCTCTACAAACAGACCTCGGATCCGTTGACGCTGCGCCGCCGTGACGATTTCGCCGCCTTCTACGACGGCCTCGAACTGCTGAACCCCGGGATCGTGCACGCCCCGGATTGGCGACCCTCTGCACCGGTGGACATGGAGGATCCGGCACGGCCGTGTAATTTCGCGGCCGTCGGCTACAAGCCTTAGCCGGCACGGTCGGCGCGGCGGTCCGCGCATCGGTGCGCCGGCAGCTTTACTCCGTAGAAAGGGCATCCGATGACGCGGCCACCGACCTTCACCGTAGGCGAATTCCGAAAAGCCTCAGCCAGTTCCCCGCACCAGAACTGCGTGCGCGTCGCACGCAAACGCGGATGGACCGCCGTCTGGGACGACAAACGCGCTACTGCCGCCACCACCGCCGGCACGGCCGTGATCGGCACCGAGATACTGCTGCTGCGCGACGAACAGTTCGACAGCTACCAGGCCGGTATCCGCGCCGGGCGCACCGAGCGATTACCGATCACGCAGTTCCGGCGCCCCGACGGACGCTATGTGCTGCGTGCCGAAACCGACCGTCCCACAGCGGATGTGGAGCTGATCTTCGATCGAGCCGAGCTCGACGCCTTCCATCACGGTGTGCGGACCCACGAATTCGATCTGCACAGATTCACCGCACCGGCGCTCGATGACACCGAATGCGACACTCGCGCAACCGGTCTCACCGCTCGAATACCGGCCTAGCGGTTCACACGTTCCGGTGCCCGCCCACGCGGGCACCGTCACCCTCGAAAACCTCTGCGTCGCAAGGTATCCGGTTCATTCCGAGCCGGCGGCGGCGTCGTCCAGGTGCACCCGAACCCGGACCCGGCCCTTGTCGTCGCGCGTGGCCACGGCGCGGCCGCGGCGGTCGCCACCGTCCAGGTGCAGCGTGATGGGGCCGCCCTCGCCGGTGAAGTTGCGCCACCAGCTCTTGCGATCGGGCATCGCGACACCGATGAGGATCGAATCGCCGGAACGCCGGTAGTTCACCGGTGTGCTGAACGTCTTACCGGACTTGCGCCCGACATAGCTGATCTCGACGAATCCCTTCCGCATCAGCGGGCCGAGAACCGGCGCCTCCGTCAGCGTGAGTACCACCGAATTGAAGCCGCGCACGGC
This sequence comes from Nocardia sp. MDA0666, assembly GCF_003023875.1. Lineage (NCBI taxonomy): Bacteria > Bacillati > Actinomycetota > Actinomycetes > Mycobacteriales > Nocardiaceae > Nocardia > Nocardia sp. MDA0666. The sequence continues at coordinate 62,124 of NZ_PYHT01000032.1, read as the reverse complement.
CGATTTCACGTCCACCTGTTGCCTCCTGACTGGCCCGAACGAGAGTTTTCACTCTACCGGCGGCCGGTGACTCCTCGACCGGCTCCGGCACGGCAACCGCCAGACCGGCGCCGATTCCGAGCGCCGGCCCCGCGACCGCGCCGGGCGCGAACGCGGCGACCACCGCAGCGCGCCACGCGGGCCACGGGGAATTCGCGCGCAGCATCGCCCACCAGACACCGATGCCGTCGGCGGCCGCGTCGCACAGACGCAGATACGGTGCGGCGGCGTAGCCGGCGGCGAGGATCAGAGCCGCACCGGCGGCACAGTCGAGCAGGTAGTGGTTCGCGGTCCCGATCACCACGAGCGTGATCAGAACCGGATAGCCGACCCCGGTCCACCGGATGAGCGGAGTCCGGCCGAAGCGGTACAGCATCAGCCCGCACCACAGCGCCCAGCCGACGTGCAGACTCGGCATCGCCGCGAAATCGTTGGTGAGCGAATCCAATCCGCGCGGTGTGCTGGCATCGCCCTGCCACCAGCCCACCGAGGCGTGCAGGGCCATCACATCGATGAAGCCGTGGGAGTCCTCCAGCAGGCGCGGCGGCGCGGTGGGCAACGCGACGAAACCGATCAGGCCCGCGGCCGTCGCGATGCCCAGTTGGGTGCGAGCCGCCCGGTACTGCTCGCGATGCGCCCACCACATCCAGATCAGGATCGCGGGGGTCACGACGTAGTGCAGCGTGGCGTAGGCGAAGTCGGCCGGGATCGCGATCCAGGAATGGCCGGCGAAGATCCGGTTCAGCCACAGTTCCGGGTCCAGCCGCAGCCGGTCCTCGATGCGCAGCAGCGCGTGCGCGTCGCGGCGGGCGTGCCCGAGACCGCTGCCGACCAGCAGCCGGGCCCCGTCGTAGGCGAAATACACCACGACGACCAGCACCATTTCCCGCAACCAACCCCCGGCTCGCGCCGGAGCCTGCGCGAGCGGACCCGAGATGGTTGTTGCAGCCACGACCCGACCTCCACGACGAGGGCTGACGTACAACGTACGGTACGTCGTACGTGCATACTACAATGGCGTCGAGAACGGATTTCTTCCCGACCGGAGACGTTGCCGTGACATCTGAGCCCGCCCGACGAACCCGCACCGGGGGCGGCCGCCGCCGAGTACCGCGCCATACGCTCAGCGCCGAGGCGATCGTGGACGCCGCGCTGCGCATGCTCGACGACACCGACTGCGAGGGCATCTCCATGCGCGCCCTCGCCGCCGAACTGGGCGTCGGCACGATGACGCTCTACACCTACTTCCGCAGCAAGGACGAACTGCTGCAGGCCGCGCGCGACCAGGTGCTCGACAGCTTCCATCCCCCGGCCGTCTCCGGCGACTGGGCCGACCGCGTGCGGGCCTGCTGCCAGGCGCTGTACCGGCTGCTCGTGGAACGCCCGGCGGTGCTTCGGGTGCTCGCGGTGAAACCCGACGGCGACGGCGATTTCGCCGATACCGCCACAGCCGCACTGGAATTGGTGCTCTCCCAGTTACGGGCCGCCGGACTGGGCCGGCAGGAGACCGCGCGCTGCTACGTGGTGCTGTTGCAGTACACCTTCGGATCGGCGCTGCGCCACGTGTTCGCTCCGGCGCGGCGCAACGGCGAGAACATCCCCAGCCGCCTGCAGATGCTGGATCCGGTGGCCCATCCGACGATCGCCGATCTGATGCCGGAGCTGGTGATCACGCACGGCGGCGGCGAGGAGCAATACCTGTACGGCCTGGACCTCATCCTCGACGGGTTGCGCAAGGCCGCCGCGGCGGCCCACTAGCCCTTGGTCATCGATCCCGGATTTGTAGGATTGCCAGAAGGTAGCAGGAGCTGCTTCGGCAACTGGGAGGCCCGATGATCGACCGGAACCGGACGGCGACACCGGTGCGCGGCCGCTGGGGAATGCTGGCGGTGCTGTGCGCGAGCCTGCTCCTCGTCGCGATGGACGCCACCGTGCTCAACGTCGCGCTGCCCTCGCTGATCGAGGATCTGCAGCCGGGCGCCGTCGCCCAGTTGTGGATCGTCGACATCTACGGTCTCGTCCTGGGTGGCCTGCTCATCACCTTCGGCGCGATCGGCGACCGAATCGGCCGCAAGCGGCTGTTCCTGACCGGATTCGCGCTGTTCGGCGTCGCGTCGGTGGTAGCGGCCACCGCTCAGGCCACTGGTCAGCTCATCGGCGGACGCGTGCTCCTGGCGGTGGGTGGCGCGATGGTGATGCCTTCGACGCTCTCGCTGATCCGCAACATCTTCGACGATCCGCACGAACGAACCCGGGCCATCGCGATCTGGGCGGCCATCGCCGGGGTCGGCGCGGCGGTGGGTCCGATCGTGGGTGGCGTCCTGGTCGAACATTTCGGCTGGGCCGCGGCGTTCTGGATCAATGTGCCGGTGGTGGTGCTCACGCTGGCGGCCGGCGTCGGTTTGCTGCCCGAATACCGGGCGCCGTCGACCAGCCCGTTCGACTGGCCGAGTGTCCCGCTATCGGTGCTCGGCATCGTCGGATTCGTCTGGGGCGTCAAACATCTCGCGCGCGGTGAGGACATCGTGGTGAACGTGTGCGTCCTGCTGGCCGGGCTCGCCATGCTGTTCTGGTTCGCGCGACGGCAGCTGCGGCTGACCGATCCGCTGCTCGACATCCGGTTGTTCCGGCGCCCGGTCTTCCTCGCCGCGGCCCTGGCGACACTGATGGCGATGATCGCGATCGGCGCCGCCCTGTTCCTGATCTCGTTGTGGCTGCAGTACATTCACGGCTACTCCCCCGCCGAGGCCGGTATCCGTACGGCACCCGCCGCGGCCGCGACCCTGATCGGCTCGCTGACCACACCGGCGCTGCTGCGCCGGACCGGGGTACGCGGGGTGATGGTCACGAGCCTGCTCATCCTCGCCGCCGGCTTCGCGGTGCTGGCGATCTCGCCCGAGCCCACCAGCTACGCCGTGGTGGCGCTGGTACTGGTCTGCCTGGGCATCGGCGACGGAATCGCGGTCACCGCCGCCGCGGCGGTTCTGGTTTCCTCGGTGCCGGCCGAACGCGCCGGGCAGGGCGGCGCGGTCGAGGAGACCAGCTACGAATTGGGCAACGGCCTGGGGGTGGCGCTGCTCGGCAGTGTGCACGGCGCGCTGTTCACTCACTACATGAGCGACGTCCCGCTGGCCGGGGCTCAGGGCGAGACGGCTCGTGAATCGGCCGGCGGCGCGATCGCGGTGGCCGGCGACATCGGCGGCGAACTCGGGGCGCGAGTGCACGAGATGGCCTCGGCGGCATTCGATTCCGCGCTCACGGTCACCTCGTACGCGGCCGCGGTGGTGGTGGCGGCGGTCGCGGTCCTCACCGCGATCCTGATCCCGCGGCACACCAGCGTGACACCGCGGCACTGACGCACGGCGAGCGGTCAGCCGCGCTTGCGGCGATGACGGCGATGGGTGGTATCGCAGAGCGGATAGATTCCGGAGCGGCGGCAGGTGCACACCGCGACCACGAACCGATCGCAGCGCACGACGCGGCCGTCGTCGGTCACCAGCTCCACCGGACCCTCGACGAGCGCCGGCCCGTCCTTGGTCAGCGTCACCCGGGTGCGGCGGCCCGGGCCGGGCGTGGGGTCGTCATTCTCGATCGGCACGGATCACCACCAGCTCCTCATGCCGCGCCCCGGGTTCGATGAGGCGCTGTTGCTCCAGCCAGTCCGCGCGCCGGCGCAGCACGGGCCCGAATTCGCACGTTTCGCGGACGACGATCGCGGCCTTGAGCCCACCGTCGCGCAGCTGGCGCACGGTCAGATCCGGATCACACAGAGAGGAATGCACGATCAGCGCGATTCCCTTGGTGCGCAACAACTCCGGCATCAGCCGACACAGCGGGTCGAGCAGCGCCCGGCCGCTCGGTCCGCCCTCCCAGGCCCGTGCCCGGCCGTGTGCCGGAACCTCGGTGGGTCCCGGCACATAGGGCGGGTTCGCCAGCACCGCGTCGAAGGTGCGCCGGTGCAGCACCCGGCCGAAATGGCCGTGCAACAACTCCAGCGGCACCCCGTGCAGCCTGCTGTTGAGCCACGCCGAGGCCAGCGCCCGGCGCGAGATGTCCACCGCGGTGACCGCGGACGCACCGGACCGTCCCGCCTCGATAGCCACGGCACCGGTGCCGGTGCACACGTCCACCACCTCGGACCCCTCCGGGATGGCGGCGGCCCCCAGCGCTCTGATCAGCAGTCCGGTATCGGCTGTCGGGGCGTAGACACCCGGTGCGCGGAACAGTCTCATGATCGCCGAATACCCGCCTTCCGATGATCAACCCGCGCGATCTCGCGGGATCGCCTCCGGGTCACGCAGCGAGCTGTTCCCAGCCGACCAGCTGTCGAGCATGTGCCGGTCGATGGCGTTCTCCAGCAATGTCGTCGCCTGGATGCCGAAAACCATCGGTGCGATCAGCTCGGGCTCGCGGGCCGAGAGATCGCCGATGACATCGCGGCGCATCACCTGTTCGTGCACCGCGTCGGCCTCCACATGTTCGGCGTAGAAACGCACGCACGCCGGATGCGCGTCCAACCGCCGCAACGTGTCGACCATCCGGCGCGAAGCGGGGGGCGAGCTGATCTCCACACTCGCGAAATGGCCGACCAGTTCGCCCCGGAACTGCCGGTGCAGCCCGAACAGCGACATCATGTTCACCAGCGCCAGCATCGGCGCGGGGACGGCGTCGAGGTAGTGCAGGTAGGTGTCGTCGAGGCCTGCGCCGGCCAGCAGATCGGCGAACAGCTGAGCGTGGACGTCCTCACCGCGACCGGCGCCGAACTCGTCGTATTCGACCGCGACCAATGCGGCCTTCGCCTGACCGCGCAGCCGGGGAATCACCCACGCGTAGGGGTCGGCCTCCTTGTGGTGATAGATCGAACGGTGCGCGAAGTATTCGCACACCTGCCACCACTGGCCCTGTTCGTTCAGGAAATGCCCGACGCCCGCCCCCTCGACCGGCTCGACGAGCAGATCGTCGAGTTCGCCGTCGAGGTCGTCGCCACCGGGCACGTCGCGTCGCATCGCGGCCAGGAACCGGTCCTCGAGGTGGGCGCGCATGCGCAGTAACTTCGGGTCCCATTCCCACCGGGGATCGACGGAATCGAAGCCGCGGTAGTGCAATTCGTAGCACAGGTGCAATGCCAGCTGCAGATCCTCACCGTACGGATCGGCGTTCGCGGTGTCGAAATCGACATGGCAGGCGGTGCCGCCGAGCAGGGCGCAGATGCCTGCGGAGAGTTCGCCGCGCGGCTGCGGTAGCGGCGGCGCGCCGGTATTCACCGTCACCGGCGCCGGGGTGGGCCGATGCCGGGACGCCGAGAGGGGGCGGTGGCCGGATGTTCGGCGCACGTCGGGGTGCGGAATCTCCATAGGCGCCGCATACCCGGTGCTCGGCGCCTCAATCGGTGGCCCGCGCCGGTTCGATCGGCGGCGCCGGCCGGTCAGGTTCGACCGCGGATCGGCGGGTATGCGCGAAACAGAGCATCCTGTCGCCCGTCGAAAGGAGCACACTGTGAACGACCCGACCGGTTCCCGAGCTCCCGGGGACGACCTCACCGCCATCGCGATCAGCTGCACGTTGAAGAAGTCACCGGATCGATCGAGCAGCGAGCTGATCGCCGAGCAGGTGCTACGCGAACTGTCGAACCACGGCGTCACCGGCAAGACCGTGCGTGCCGTCGACCTCGATATCCGCCCCGGCATCACCGCGGACGAAGGCGACGGCGATCAGTGGCCGCAGCTGCGCGAGCAGATCAGCACCGCCGATATCGTGCTGATCGCCACGCCCACCTGGCTGGGCCACATGTCCTCGGTCGCTCAGCGCGTACTGGAACGCCTCGACGCCGAATTGTCGGTCACCGACGACGAGAACCGGCCCGCCATGGTGGGCAAGGTTGGCATCGCCGCCGTCGTCGGCAACGAGGACGGCGCGCACAAGATCTGCGCCGATACGTTCCAGGCGCTCAACGACATCGGCTTCACCGTGCCGGCCCAGGGCTGCACGTACTGGAACGGCGAGGCGATGAGCGGCGTCGACTATCTGGACCTGGACAACACTCCCGAGGCCGTCGCGACGACCACCGCGGGCATGGCGCGCAATGCCGCGCACCTGGCGCGGACCCTGAAGGCCGCGCCCTACCCGGCCTATCCGTCGTCCTAGCGCGCCGGCCGCGCGGCCCACCATCCGTACGAGGAGTCGACATGTACACCGACAACGCCGGACCGCGACTACGGGCCGGCGAGCCTCCGATTCCGGAACCGATTCCGCCGCAGCCGGTTCCGGATCCCACGCCCGAACATCCCATTCCGGCCCCGGACCCGGATCCGCGCCCGCCGATTCCGGAACCCGATCCCGTGCCGGGCCGCCCGCCCGAACCGGGCCGGCCGATTCCGGGCCCGAGCCCCGATCCGATTCCCGGTCATCCGCCGCCCGATCCCGGACGGCCGGTCCCACCGGAACCGACCCCCGAGCCGCCTCCGGATCCCGGCCGGCCCATCCCCGGACCCGCGCCCGATCCCGGCCCGGATGTACCCGGCCGCGACCCGCGGCCCCCGGTTCCGCAAGCCGGTGTTTCGCCCGCTGTCGGCCGGGCACCCGCCGGACATGACATCCGATGAGCAGACCCCTGGAACGCATCCGCAGGTCACCGCCGAGGATCTGCGGATGCTGCTGGACGCGGGCAGCCCCGGTACCCGCCTGGTGTTGTCGGAGGGCCGGGTAAGGCTGGCCACCGACAGCGGCGAGGACGGACTGGAGCTGATCCGGCGTCCCGAACTGGCCGACCGCATCGGCAACCACCCCGATCAGCACGAACTGGCCGAACAGGCCGAACTGCTCAACACGCTGATCCGCCTGCAGGGCGCCTGAACGCCCCGAGCCGAGAAGGAGACGAGATGAGCCGACCCGACCGAGAGCCCGCCGTCCTGGTGGTGACCTCGCAGACCGGTGTGGAACGCGACGAACTGCTGGAACCGCTGAAGCAGTTGCGCGACAACGGTATTCGTGTCACCCACGCCGCCCCGTCCACCGACGCGGTACAGACGTTCGTCCACGACACCGAGGCCGACACCACCGTCGACCCCGACACCGACCTGGCCTCGGTGTCGGTGAGCGATTTCGACGCGCTGGTGGTGCCCGGCGGCACCGTCAACGCCGACAAGTTGCGCACCACGAAGGAAGCCGTCGACCTGGCGCGCGGATTCGCCGACGCCGGAAAGACGATCGCCGCGATCTGCCACGGCCCGTGGCTGCTGGTGGAGGCCGACCTGATCCGCGGCAAGACCATGACCTCGTATCCGTCGCTGCAGACCGATGTGCGCAACGCGGGCGCTCAGTGGGTCGACGAGCAGGTGGTCCGGACGCAGGACGGCTGGACGCTGATCACCTCCCGCAATCCGCGCGATCTGGACGCGTTCTGTTCGGCGATCGAGACCGAAGTGGGCGCGAAGTGACGAGAGAAAGGTGAAGGCGCGGTCATGGTAAAGGCTCCGGGCGCAGCGGAATTCGTGCCGGACACCACCGATCTCGCGCGACTGCGCGAGGCCGCCTGCGGATGTCACGGCTGCGATCTGTACAAGCATGCGAACCGGACCGTCTTCGGCGAGGGCCCGCCGCACGCCCCGGTGGTGATGATCGGCGAGCAACCCGGCGACCGCGAGGATCTGGCCGGGCATCCGTTCGTCGGCCCCGCCGGAGCGCTGCTGAACCGCGCCCTCACCGATGCCGGAATCGACCGCGACGCCGTCTATCTCACCAACGCGGTGAAACATTTCAAATTCACCGAGCGCGGCAAGCGGCGCATCCATCAGAAGCCCGGGCGCACCGAGATCGTCGCGTGTACGCCCTGGCTGACCGCCGAACTCGACGCGATCCGTCCACAGCTGGTGGTCTGCCTGGGTGCCGTGGCGGCGCAGGCCGTCTTCGGCCCCGACTTCCGGATCACCCGCGACCGCGGGCGGCTGATCGCGCACGACGATCTCCGTGCGCTGGCCACCATCCATCCGGCCGCCGCGCTGCGCGCTCCCGATCGTGCCGAGGCCTACGACGGTCTGGTCGCCGACCTCACCGAGGCGGCCACCGCACTGTGACACGAGACGGCCGCCGCCGGTTGTCCGGCGGCGGCCGTTGCTGCTGGAGTGGAGCAGCCGAGGTGCGTCAGCTCAGCTTCAAGGAGCGGCCGATGATTTCCTTCATGATCTCCGTGGTGCCGCCGTAGATGGTCTGCACCCGCGCGTCCATGTATGCCTTGGCGATCGGGTATTCGCGCATGTAGCCGTAACCACCGTGCAGCTGCAGGCATTTGGTGATCAGGTCGAGCTGTTCCTCGGTGCTCCACCACTTGGCCATCGCGGCATCCTCGGCCGAGAGGGTGCCGGCGTTGAGGGCCTCGATGAAGCGGTCGACCAGCACGCGCACCGCGGTGGTCTTGGTGGCCAGCTCGGCCAGGACGAACCGCGTGTTCTGCTGGGCGCCGATCGGTTTGCCGAAGGCCTTGCGATCGCGCACGTACTGGATGGTGGTCTCCAGGCAGCCTTCCATCGCGGCGGCGGCCATCACGGCGATAGACATCCGCTCCTGCGGCAGGTTCTGCATCAGGTGGATGAAACCCATGCCCTCGGTGCCGAGCAGATTCTTGCCGGGAACCCGCACGTCGGTGAAGCTGAGCTCCGCGGTGTCCTGCGCCTTGAGACCGATCTTGTCCAGGTTGCGGCCGCGCTCGAAGCCGGGCATGCCGCGCTCGACGACGAGCAGCGAGAAGCCCATCGCCCCCTTCTCGGGATCGGTCTGCGCGACCACGATCACGATGTCGGAGTTGATGCCGTTGGTAATGAAGGTCTTGGCGCCGTTGAGGACCCAGTCGTCGCCGTCCTTGACCGCGCGGGTCTTGATGCCCTGCAGATCCGAACCGGTGCCCGGCTCGGTCATGGCGATGGCGGTGATGATCTCACCGGAACAGAACCCGGGCAGCCAACGCTGCTTCTGCTCGTCGTTGGCCAGCTCCAGCAGATACGGCGCGATCACATCGTTGTGCAGCGAGAAGCCCAGCCCCGAGTACTGGCCCTTGGTGGTCTCCTCGGTGATCACCGCGTTGTAGCGGAAATCCTCGACGCCGCCGCCGCCGAACTCCTCGGGCACCGCCATGCCGAGGAATCCCTGCTTACCGGCCTCCAGCCACAGCTGCCGATCCACGACCCCGGATTGCTCCCACTCGGCATGGTGCGGCGCGACATGCTGATCCAGAAATTTACGGTAGGACTCCCGGAACAGATCGTGTTCGGGCTCGAAAAGGGTGCGCTCCACGCCAACCTCCTAGTGACCACATCGGCAACTCGCCTGCCACATACGGTACCCGGAAGGGGAATCGCGGTTCACTTCAGATCCGAAAAAAGTCGCTTACCTGTGCGAAAAGCTTCGGAGGGCGGTCTTTGCGCACCCTGAACGCGGGTAAACCTCTACAACCCCACGGCGCCGCGTACCCGGCCCCAGAGCGTGCGGCCGCGGTCACGATCGCGCTCCGCCAGCAGAGCGGTGATCTCCTCCTCCAGCGCCTTGTGCACCACCTGCTGCAGTTCCTCGGCGGCGGCGTCCAGATCGGTGGCGTCCTGCCACGGCGTGGTCTCGATGGGCGTACCGATCGAGTAGTAGAACCGTTCGGGCCGCGGCACGACGGTGGGGCCGATGCCGCGCATGAGCGGCGGGGTGAGGTTGCCGCGGATACCGAGCGCCTCGACGGTCCAGCGCAGCGGGCTCATCACCGGATGATCACCGTCGAAGACCACGTCGAACACATCGTCGGCGCCGATCATCGCGGTCGGCAGGATCGGCGCGCCGGCCTCGATCGCCATCCGCGCGAAGCCGGTGCGGCCCTCCCACTTCAGGTGGTACTTCTCGCCCTTGCGGCGCATCGCCTCGCGGCCGCCGCCCGGAAAGACGATGACCGCCTCACCGTTGTCGAGCAGGGTGCGGCAGTTGTCGCGCGAACCGCGCACGCTGCCGATCCGGTGCACGAGCTCGCGCACCGGCGGTACCCGCATCAGCACGTTCTCCGCCAGGCCACGCACCACCCGGCCGGTGCGGTGGTAGATCTCGTGCACCAGCAGCGGCGCGTCCACACCGCCGAGCAGCGTGTGGTTGCCGACCAGCATGACCGGGCCCGTCTCGGGAATGTTGTCCAAGCCGTGGAAGACCGGACTGTTCCACAGCCGCACCGGCGTCGACAGTGCGTCGAAAATCCGAAGATCGATGGCGGGCACCGTCATTCGCAACGGCGCGCCGTCACTGAGCTGCCGTACGGACTCCACCGAGCGCTCGGCGGTGGAGTCGTCGGGCATGACATCGACAGGCGTGGACTCGGTCCCGGACATTTGCACCCTCCCTGCAGCCGTTCGGTGAAAGACGCGATTCTACCGAAAACGACTGTGGCACACAGACTACGAAAGCTTCAGTGCGAAGGCCCCGCTGCTTCCGCACTGCCGATGGTGCCCGCGTGCGCATACTGCGACAGGGTCGGCGCGAGCGCTCGGGGAACCCGGGCCCGCACCCGCGTACCACCCTCCTCGTGCGAGGAGCTGATGATGCGGCCGTCGGAGTGGATGCGCGCGAGCAGATCACCACGAGTGTACGGGAGCAGCACACTCACCTCGACATCGAGCCCGCCGAGGATCTCGGCCAGCCGTTCGCGCAACTGGTCGATTCCACGTCCGGTGCGGGCCGAGACGAACACCGCCCCGGGCAACTGGGCACGCAGATGCGCCAGCTGCGTCGCGTCCAGCGCGTCGATCTTGTTCACCACCAGCAACTCCGGCGGTCCCGACCCCTCGCCCTGCTCGCGCAGCACATCGGTGATCACCTCACGCACGGCCTTGATCTGCTGATCGGGCAGCGCGTCGGAACCGTCGACCACGTGCAGCAGCAGATCCGCGCCGGTGACCTCCTCGAGTGTGGAGCGGAACGCCTCCACCAGCTGAGTCGGCAGATGCCGGACGAATCCGACGGTGTCGGTGAAGACGACCTCGCGGCCGTCGTCGAGCGCCGCGCGCCGGGTGGTGGGATCCAAGGTGGCGAACAGGGCGTCCTGCACCAGGATGCCCGCACCGGTCAGGGCGTTCATCAGGCTGGATTTGCCGGCGTTGGTGTAGCCGACGATCGCGACCGCCGGAATGCCGCTGGAAGTGCGCCGCGACCGTTTGGTGTCACGCGCGGTCTTCATTTCCTTGATCTCGCGGCGCAGTTTGGCCATGCGCTCACGGATCCGGCGGCGATCGGTTTCGATCTTGGTCTCACCGGGGCCACGGGTACCCACACCGCCGCCCGCACCACCGGCCCGGCCACCGGCCTGCCGCGACATCGATTCACCCCAGCCGCGCAGTCGCGGCAGCATGTACTCCATCTGTGCCAGCGACACCTGCGCCTTACCCTCGCGGGAGGTGGCGTGCTGGGCGAAGATGTCCAGAATCAGCGCGGTGCGGTCGATGACCTTCACCTTGACGACCTTCTCCAGCGCGTTCAGCTGCGCGGGGGTCAGCTCACCGTCGCAGATCACCGTGTCCGCGCCGGTCTCGAGCACCACCGAGCGCAGTTCGTCGGCCTTACCCGAGCCGATGTAGGTGGCCGGATCAGGCTTGTCGCGGCGCTGGATCAGCGCGTCGAGCACCTGGGAGCCGGCGGTTTCGGCGAGCGCGGCCAATTCGGCCATGCTGGCGTCGGCCTGCGCGGCGCTGCCCTCGGTCCACACACCGACCAGCACGACCCGCTCGAGTCGCAGCTGCCGGTACTCGACCTCGGTGATGTCGGTGAGCTCGGTCGAGAGCCCGGCGACACGTCGCAGCGCGCTGCGTTCGTCGAGTTGCAGCTCACCGACCGTGGGCTCGGCGGCCCAGCCGTTGCCGGAGAAACCGCTGCCTTCGGTCCCGTCGGCGTCGTAATCGGTCACGCCGGTATCGGCGTCGTCATCGCCGATGCTGTAGTCCTGGTCCGCGTAGCCGTCCGTGTCCGAGTCGAGTTGCTCGATCGGGGTGAACTCGTACGTTTGTGATTTCCTCATACACCTCCATGGTCCCACGCCACAACCACCCGGCGCACTCGGATATTTCCGGCCCCGGCCGGGAACGGCCCGGTACGGCACAGCTCACACGAATTCAGGCGCCGGCCCACCACTCACCGGCCAGATGTCCGGAACCGACCAGCACCGATGGGCCGCGCAACCACGCCTGCCCGTGATCGATGCCCACGGTGACCGCGCCGCCGGGCACCCGGACCCGCACCTGCGCGGACTCCGTCGCCGGATCGACTCCCGCACGCGTCAGCGCCGCGGCGGCCGCGGCGACCGTGCCGGTACCGCAGGAGCGGGTTTCGCCGACGCCGCGTTCGTAGACCCGCATATCCACCGCGCCGTCCTCGCCGAGCGCGGTCAGGATCTCCACGTTCACGCCCTGCGGGAACAGCTCCGGATCGAATCCGGGCGGCACGGTGAGGTCGAGTGCGGCCAGACCGTCGGCGGTGAGCCCGGGATCGACACAGGCCAGATGCGGATTGCCGACGTCGACCCCGACCCCGGGCAGCGCGCTGCCGGCGACGGTGGCGGTGGAATCGCCGAGCATCCGCACCCGGCCCATACCGACGGTCACCTCGCCGAGTACCTCATCGAAGGAGTGCACGACCACCGACCGCGCACCCGAACGGGTGCCGACCACGAATTCGGTCTCCTGCTGCAACCCGGTGGCCAGCAGATAGTGGGCGAAGACGCGGACACCGTTGCCGCACATCTCCGCGATCGACCCGTCGGCGTTGCGGTAGTCCATGAACCAGTCCGCCGCGGCCACACCGTCCGGCAGTCCGGCCAGTTCGCCCCGCTCCACCAGTGCCCCCGCGCGGGCGACGCGCAGGACACCGTCGGCGCCGATACCCTGGCGCCGGTCACACAGCACGGCGACGGTGCCGGGCGCCAGGCGCAGGCGCGCGTCGGAGTCCGGCAGCACCACGAAATCGTTCTGGGTCCCGTGGCCCTTGCTGAACTCGATATCGGCCGCGCCGGATACCCGCTGCTGCTCGCTCATCGACGTCGATCCTCCACCTGTCCCGCACTATTCGCCGGCCGCGCCGGCGTTCACCCTCGATACCGACACCCGGCGCTGCCGGGATATTTCGTACAGCACGACCGATACGGCGCAGGGGGTGACCGGCATCGCACCCGCCGGAATCCGCACCATCTCGTCGCATGCGTCGCGCCACCGCGCGTCGAGCTCGCCGTCGTCGGCGAGCACCATGATCGTCGCATCCGCGAAGGTGTGCGCATCGATCGGCCGGTCGCCGGGTCCGGTCCCGACACCGACCAGCCGGGCCGGGACTTTCGTGCCCGCCCGGAATTCGGCGACGGCCGCCGGCCCGGACACGCGCACCACCGGCACCGCGAACAGCGCTCCGGCCGAGGCCCGTACACACTGCGGGTCGTATTCGTCCGCGCCGGATCCGCTGATCACGACCGCGGCGGCATCGAAGGCGTGCGCGGTGCGCAGCACGCTGCCCAGCCGCAGCGCGGAGGACGGGCGATCGATCACGACCACCGGATGTGCCGGATCGAGGCAGATCTGCGACGGGTCCCGGCCGCGGGTGTGCGCCAGGGCCACCAGTTCCGGTGTGCCGGTGCCGGGTTCGGCGAGTTCGTCGAGGGCGTCGCCGACCAGTCCGATCGCCGGCACCGCGTCGTTGTCGAGCACCTCGCGTGCCCACGGCGGCAGCGGGGCGCCGAGGCGGTACAGCACCGCTTCCAGCGGCCACCCGTTCGCCACGGCCGCGGTGATCGGTTCCCGGCCGTGCACGAGAAAGCGGCCGTCGCCGCGGCGCCGGGCGCGGTTGCCGAGATAGGCGCGCCACTCCCCCACAGAGGCGTTGCGGGTGGTCGATGGGCGGGTCACTGCCGAATCGATTCCTGTTCGTCGAGCACACGGGCCAGTACCGAATCCGCCAGCCGCGGATCGGCGCCGTCGACCCAGTGCACGCGCGGATCGCGGCGGAACCACGAGCGTTGCCGGCGCACGTAGCGGCGGGTGCCGATCAGCGTGCGCTCACGCGCATGACTCAGGTCGTATTCGTTGTCGAGATGAGCCAGGACTTGTGCGTATCCGATCGCCCGGCGCGCGGTCAGGCCCGAGCGCAGGCCGCGGCCGATCAGTTCTCGCACCTCGTCGACGAGACCCTGCGCGAACATGGTCTCGGTGCGGGTCTCGATGCGTGCGTCGAGTTCAGCGGTCTCGCGGTCGACACCGATGATCGTGGTGTTCCAGCGGGGCGTGCCGCGTTGCGGCTGCGAGGCGGCGAACGGACGGCCGGTGAGTTCGACCACCTCGAGCGCCCGCACGATCCGCCGCCCGTCGGTGGGCAGAATGGTCTGCGCCGCAACGGGATCGACGGCCCGCAAGGCGGCGTGGACGGCCGCGACACCCTCGCGCTCGAGAACCCCCTCCCACTTCTCGCGAACGCGGATGTCGGTGGCCGGGAACTCCCACTCATCGAGCAGCGCCTGCACGTACATCATCGAACCGCCCACGATGACCGGCACGCGACCGCGCGCGAGGATGTCCTCGACATCGGCGCATGCCGCGGCCTGATATGCGGCGACGGTGGCCGTTTCGGTCACTTCCAGCACGTCGAGCTGGTGGTGCGGGATGCCGCGGCGCTGCCGCGGTGCCAGTTTGGCGGTGCCGATATCCATGCCGCGATACAGCTGCATAGCGTCGATGTTGACGATCTCACCGTCCAGGCGACTCGCCAATTCCAATGCCAGATCGGACTTTCCGGTCGCGGTCGGGCCGATGACGGCGATGGGCGCCCTCATCGCGCACCCGCCGGATACCAGACCGACGCGTGATATCCGACACCGAAAGGTGCTGCACGATACAGAGTTTCGACCTTCGGATCGGCGGTGTCGATGCCGAACAGTCCGGCCAGCACCTGAAAGCCGGGACGGCCGGCCACCTCGAGTTCAGCGCACAGCCGGGGGTCCAGCGCGCCGAGTGCCGCGCGGTCACCGGCGTCGAGGGCGTCGTCGATCCGCCGTTGTTCGCCCTCGGCCCGGGGATCGAGATATCCGGGTGAGGTGGTGGAGAGGGTCGCGGCGCCGTCGGCCACGACCAGCACGCCGTGCGGACGGGGGTCGGCGTCCAGCTCACCGCGCAGCCGGGATCCCAGGTCCACGCAGTGCGACGGCTCGGCGCCGGGGTCGACCGGCTGCGCCCGCGCCTCGATGTCGTCGCCGTCCTCGGCCGCGATCCGGCCGCGCAGCCACGCGCCCACCAGCAGTGCGGTCGGCCAGTCGAGTCGCGGCTCACCGGCGGGTTCGGTCGCCGACAAGGTGACCCGGACGTCCGCGCCGAAGCCGCGCAAACTACCCACACCGGCCGACGGCTCGGTGCCCGCGCCGACAATGGTCCAGTGCCGAGCCTGCCGGGCCAGCATCCGCCCGGCCGTCAGCACCGCCTCGCGCAGCTGCGGCACCTGCGCGGCCGGATGGGTGGAGTCGGTCAGCGGCGTCGCACCGCCCAGTTCGGGAATCAGCACGAGCGGCGAGGGAATCAACGCGGCGACACGAAACACCCGTCAACGGTAGCGGCCGCCGGGAAAACGACGGCCGAGGCCGTCGCTCACCGCGGGTGAGCGTGTTCCCACCACTCTCAACCGTCACTCGCTGCACGCCACCGTTCGCAAGAGAGGGCAATTCTGTCTATTGGCTGGTTGAATGGGATCTGCTAGGGCGTAACCAGGCAGCCGTGACGCGCGGCAGGGATGAGGAGCGATGACCGACAACAGCGGAACCGAGAAGGCAGTGCATCCGGACACCGGCGCGGCGCAGCAGTCCAGCAATCCCGCCGCGAAGCGTCCGACTCCGGCCGATGCCGCCCCGAAACCTGGCGCGGCACCACGACCCGGAGTACCCAAGCCGGGGGCACCCAAACCCGCCGCGGCGCAGCGGACCGAACCGGCGGCGAAACCCGCGGCGACGCACCACGTCAAACCGGCTCCCGTCCCCGGCCCCGCCCACGAGCATCCGCATCCCGTGGTCGTGCCGACCGTCACCGATCCCAGCGAGTGGGGCCGGGTCGACGACGACGGCACCGCCTGGGTCAAGACCGCCGACGGCGAACGCGTCGTCGGCTCGTGGCAGGCCGGTGACGCCGCCGAGGGGCTGGCGCATTTCGGGCGTCGCTTCGACGATCTGGCCACCGAGGTCGCACTGCTCGAGGCTCGCCTCGCGGCCGGCACGGACGCCCGCAAGACCAAGGCCGCTGCCGTCGCGCTCGCCGACTCGCTGCCCACCGCGGCGGTGATCGGCGATGTGGACGGTCTGGCCCAGCGCCTGCAGGCGATCATCGAACATTCCGACGAGGCGGCCGCCCACGCCAAGGAGGAGAAGGAACGCACCCGGCACGAGCACACCGAGCGCAAGGAGGCGCTGTGCGCGGAGGCCGAGCAGATCGCCGCCGAATCCACCCAGTGGAAGGCGGCCGGTGACCGGCTGCGCGAAATCCTCGAGGAGTGGAAGTCCATCCGCGGGGTGGACCGCAAGGTCGACGATGCGCTGTGGCGGCGCTTCTCCAAGGCACGCGAGGCGTTCAACCGCCGCCGGGGCGCGCACTTCGCCGAACTCGATCGCGAACGCGCCGCCGCGAAGGCTCGCAAAGAGGAGCTGTGCACGCGCGCCGAGGAGCTGTCCGATTCCACCGACTGGGTGGGCACCGCCGCAGTCTTCCGCGACCTGCTGACCGAATGGAAGGCGGCCGGACGCGCACCCCGCGAGGCCGACGAGCAGTTGTGGCGGCGATTCAAGAGCGCCCAGGACGTATTCTTCGCCGCGCGCAATGCCGCCGCGTCCGAACGCGATGCCGAATTCGGGCAGAACGCGGCGGCCAAGGAAGAACTGCTGCGCCACTACGAGGACCGCATCCCCGAGCACATCGAACCCGAGTCCGCCACACTGGATTCCGCTCGTGCGGCCCTGCGCGAACTGCAGGAGCGGTGGGACGCCATCGGCAAGGTGCCACGCGAGCGCATGCACGAACTCGAAGGCAAACTGCGGGCGCTGGAGAAGCGGGTGCGCGAGGCGGTGGACGCCCAGTGGCGGCGCACCGATCCCGAGGCGATGGCGCGCGCGGCGCAGTTCCGTGAGCGGGTCGCCCAATTCGAGGAGCAGGCAGCCAAGGCCGAGGCCGCGGGCCGCCCGCGCGATGCCGAGAAGGCGCTCGAACAGGCCAAGCAGTGGCGTGAATGGGCCGATGCCGCCGAGGGCGCGGTCAGCCGGCGCTGAGACGTTCGTCGCCGGCCGGTGGTGCGGAGTTCGCCGCCGGCCGGTGTGAGCCGTCCCTGCCCGTAGCAATCCGGACGAGGAGCCGACCATGGATGTCCGCGAGATCAATCGAGGCGTCATCGAGAAGTTCCGGGCCGGGGGCCCGATCGAGGGGATGCACCGGGAGCGTCTGGTGCTGCTCACCACCACCGGCCGCCGGTCCGGGACCCCGCACACCACGCCGATGATGTTCCATCCCGACGGCGGCCGGCTGTTGGTCGTCGCCTCGAACGTGGGCGCCCCGCAGCATCCGGACTGGTATCTGAATCTCGTCGCCGATCCGGCCGTGACGGTCGAGGTCGACCGGGAGACCTATCCGGCCACCGCCGTCCCGTTGCAGGGCGCCGACTACGACCGGGCGTGGACCGAGCTCACCACGTTGTATCCGTTCTTCGCCGAACACGCGAAGAAGACCGCACGCACCATCCCCGTGGTGGCACTGCGCCGCTGAAACGACGCCTCCCGAGCGCCGACCCGGCTACTTGTCGTCGCCGAACAGCCGGCGCCGGTCCTGCTCTTCCTGTTCGGCGGCCGCGATGCGCCGGCGCTCCTCGGCCTCGAGCTGAAGGGCGGTGCGGCTCCACACCACTCGGATCCAGTGGAAGGTCAGCACGACGATCGCGATCGTGGCCAGGATCAGTCCGATGCCGGGTCCGGCGCCGTGATAGTTGCCGAGGCCGGGGGTCTGGCGGTGCCAGATCGAGAGCACTCCGAACACACTGCCCACCGCGGATCCGGCGACCGCCACCCACGCCAGTGCCCAGCGGCGGGTGACGAGCGCGAGCGACGAGAACCCGATTCCGAAGATCACCACGAACCATTCGAAGACCCGCGACGGCAGACCGATGTGCTCATCCTGCGCGTGGGTGTCGAAGGCCAGCACGTCGAGGCCGCGGGCGGCGCCGGCGTGCGGCAGGATCAGCGACAGCAGCAGCACGAAGACCGCGATCGCGACCACCATGGCGCGTGTCCCGGGGTCGATCTCGCCGGCGATCTTGCGTTCGACGGCCTCGAGGTCGCCGCGGAACTGCTCGAAGACCTTCGACTCGGCGGGGTTCATGCTCTCCTCATTCGGCTCGGTCGCAGGATTCGGCTCGGTCGCATCGTTCGGCTCCGGCGGCTGGTGCGGGTGCCGCGGCGCGGGCGAGGCGTCGCCGGAGCGCTCCGGCGTGACGTCGCGATCGGCATCCTCGTTCCCGCGTTCGGCCATGTCAGACCCCACATCCGGTGTCACAACCGGCGGCCGCCGGCAGCGGCTCCGGCGCGCCGATCCGCGGCAGCCCGAGGCCCACTCCGATCGGTGCGGTCTTGGGCAGCACACCGCGTTCGTGCGCGTCGCCGGCGCGGGTGCGGCGGTGGCTGTGGATCGGGCCGTCGGCGATGAGGTGGTGCGGCGCCGCCTCGGTGATGTCGACGGTGACGATATCGCCGGGCCGGATCGCCGCCTCGCCGGGCCGGAAGTGCACCAGGCGGCCGTCGCGGGCCCGGCCGCTCATCCGCGCGGTGGCCGCGTTCTTCTTGCCGGCGCCCTCGGCGACCAGCAGTTCGACCTCGGTGCCGATCAGCGCGCGATTGGCCTCCAGGGAAATCTGTTCCTGCAGTTCGATCAGCCGGTCGTAGCGCTCCTGGACCACCGCCTTGGGTACCTGATCGGCCATGGTGGCCGCGGGCGTGCCGGGACGGATCGAATACTGGAAGGTGAAGGCGCTGGTGAACCGGGCTTGACGGACCACATCCAGGGTTTCCTGGAAATCCTCCTCGGTTTCCCCGGGGAAGCCGACGATGATGTCGGTGGTGATCGCGGCATGCGGCATCGCGGCGCGCACCTTTTCGATGATGCCGAGGTAGCGGTCCTTGCGGTAGGACCGGCGCATCGCCTTGAGCACCCGGTCCGAACCCGATTGCAGCGGCATGTGCAGCTGCGGGCACACGTTCGGTGTCTGTGCCATCGCCTCGATGACGTCGTCGGTGAATTCCGCCGGATGCGGCGAGGTGAACCGCACCCGCTCGAGCCCGTCGATGCTGCCGCAGGCGCGAAGTAGTTTCGCGAAGGCGCCGCGATCGCGGTGTTCGGGCGCGAAATCGGCCGGATGTCCGTGCGGCAGTGCGGGTTCGGCGAAGTTCACACCGTAGGAGTTGACGTTCTGCCCGAGCAGCGTCACCTCGAGCACTCCCTGATCCACCAGCGCCTGCACCTCGGCCAGCACATCGCCGGGCCGCCGGTCGACCTCCTTGCCGCGCAGCGAGGGCACGATGCAGAACGTGCAGGTGTTGTTGCAGCCCACCGAGATCGACACCCAGCCGGCGTAGGCGGATTCGCGGCGAGCGGGCAGCGTGGACGGGAACGCCTCCAGCGATTCCAGTATTTCGACCTGCGCCTGCTCGTTGTGCCGGGCGCGTTCGAGCAGTACCGGCAGCGACCCGATGTTGTGGGTGCCGAAGACGACGTCGACCCAGGGCGCCTTGCGCACGACGGTGTCGCGGTCCTTCTGCGCGAGGCAGCCGCCGACCGCGATCTGCATACCGGGCCGCTCGGCCTTGATCGGCGCCAGATGTCCGAGCGTTCCGTACAGTTTGTTGTCTGCGTTCTCGCGCACCGCGCAGGTGTTGAACACCACCAGATCGGCGGTCTGCCCGCCCGTGGCCTTGGTGTATCCGGCGTCCTCGAGCAGGCCCGACAGCCGTTCGGAGTCGTGCACGTTCATCTGGCAGCCGTAGGTGCGCACCTCGTAGGTCCGCGGCGACTGCGGATCGGTGGCCGAACCGGGGGCGCGTCCCGCAGCCGAATGCGCTGCAACCTGCATGGACGAATTCACGGGTCCAGGGTAGACGCTGTGCGAAATCGGACGCCCACCCCGGTCGCCACGATCGGGGGCTGGTGACGCCGGTCACGTGGCCGGGCGCCCAGGTCACCACCGGGTTAAGCGCAGGCGGCGACGGCGCGACGCACGAGCCAAAAGTGCGCATTTCGCGCAGGACCGCTCTAGGGTCGACTGTCATGACCGATGCTGCCGACGCAACACCCGGCACCGCCAGCGCTGGGAACACCTCCGACCCAGGCGCTGCCACCGCGGCTGCGGCGTCCGCGACCGTTCCGCCGATGATCTCGATGCGCAACGTGGACAAGCACTTCGGTGATCTGCATGTGCTGCGTGACGTGAATCTGGAAGTGCCGCGCGGACAGGTGGTGATCGTGCTCGGCCCGTCCGGGTCCGGCAAATCCACCTTGTGCCGCACCGTCAATCGGCTCGAGCCGATCGATTCCGGGACCATCGCCGTCGACGGCGTCGAGTTACCCGCCGAGGGTCGCGCACTGGCGAAGTTGCGCGCCGACGTGGGCATGGTGTTCCAGTCGTTCAATCTGTTCGCGCACAAGACGATTCTGGACAATGTGATGCTCGGTCCGGTCAAGGTACGCCGCATCGACAAGAAGCAGGCTCGCGCGCGGGCGCTGGAACTGCTCGATCGGGTCGGCATCGCCGATCAGGCCGACAAATATCCGGCGCAGCTGTCGGGCGGTCAGCAGCAGCGCGTGGCCATCGCCCGGGCATTGGCGATGAATCCGAAGGTGATGTTGTTCGACGAACCCACCTCCGCCCTGGATCCGGAAATGGTCAACGAGGTGCTGGAGGTGATGGTCGCCTTGGCCAAGGAGGGCATGACGATGCTGGTGGTCACGCACGAGATGGGATTCGCTCGCCGCGCCGGAGACCGCGTGCTGTTCATGGCCGACGGCCGGATCGTCGAGGACGCGGCGCCCGAAACCTTCTTCACCGCACCCGCTTCCGAGCGGGCCAAGGATTTCTTGGGCAAAATTCTGAGCCATTGATCGCTGTTCACGACCGTGGCGGGAGCGATGACCGCTCCCGCACCGCGGAGGACCCTTCACACTTCACGAGAGAGAAGGCATTCGATGAGGATCACCCGAGCGCTGCGGTTCGGCATCGGCGCGCTGGCCATCGCGGTCGTCGCGAGTGGATGCGGCGGCGGCAGCAACAAGACAGCCACCGAACACGCGTCGGAAGGCAAACTCACCATCGGCATCAAATTCGATCAGCCGGGTCTGGGCCTGCGCAATCGGGACGGGTCGTTCTCCGGATTCGACGTGGACGTGGCGACCTACGTCGCCGGGAAACTCGGCGTGAGCCCGGACAAGATCACCTTCAAGGAGGCGCCGTCCGCGCAACGTGAGACGCTGATTCAGAACGGGCAGGTGGATTACGTGGTCGCCACCTATTCGATCACCGATCAGCGCAAGCAGAAGGTCGACTTCGCCGGGCCGTATTACGTTGCGGGCCAATCGTTGCTGGTGCGCGCCGACAACACCGACATCACGGGACCGGAATCGCTGAAGGGCGGCAAGAAACTCTGCTCGGTGAAGGGATCGACGCCGGCGCAGAACATTCAGAAGAATTTCGCCAACGATGTGCAGCTGCAGGAATACGACACCTATTCGCTGTGTGTTGAGGCGCTGAAATCCGGGGCGGTGGACGCGGTGACCACCGACAACATCATTCTGGCCGGTTACGCCGCGCAGTCTCCGGGCCAGGTGAAGGTGGTCGGGCAGCCGTTCACGACCGAGAACTACGGCATCGGCCTGAAGAAGGGCGACAAGGACTCTCGCGACAAGATCAACGATGCGATCGAATCGATGATCAACGACGGGTCCTGGAAGGCCTCGCTGGAGAAGAACTTCGGCAACACCTTCCCGATCCCGTCGCCGCCGCAGGTCGACCGCTACTGAATCGGCACGGGTTCCGGCCGCGCCGCAACCCCGTCCGGCACAGAGAAGTAGGAGGGCGCGTCCACCGTGTTCGACTTGATCTCCCGATACGACAATCAGCTGTGGGACGCCTTCTGGGTGACCATCAAACTGACCGTGTTCTCCGCGATCGGGGCGCTGATCATCGGCACCCTGGTGGCGGCGATGCGGGTGTCGCCGATTCCGGTGGCGCGGTGGATCGGGACGGCGTATGTGACCATTTTCCGCAATACCCCGCTCACCCTCATCCTGGTGTTCTGTTCACTCGGTCTCTACACCACCCTCGGCATCAAACTCGCGAGTGAGAGTTCGGGACTGGATTTCCTGCCCACCAACAACTTTCGTTTCGCCGTCCTCGGCTTGAGCGTGTACACGGCGTCGTTCGTGTGCGAATCGCTGCGCTCGGGAATCAACACCGTACCGCTGGGACAGTCCGAGGCGGGCCGGTCACTGGGATTGACCTTCGGCCAGAATCTGCGACATGTGGTGTTGCCGCAGGCCTTTCGGTCGGTGATCGCGCCGCTGGGCAGCGTACTGATCGCGTTGACGAAGAATTCCACCATCGCCTCGGCGATCGGCGTGGCCGAGGCGGCGGCGCTGATGGCATCCATGAACGAGACCGAGGCCGATATTCTCGCCATCGGCGCGATCTTCGCCCTCGGTTTCGTCATTCTCACCCTGCCCACCGGATTGCTGTTCGGCTGGCTGGCCAAGCGATTCGAGGTGAAGCGATGAGCGCGAACGCCTCGGTCCTCTACGACGTCCCCGGCCCGAAGGCGCGCCGGCGGCATGCGCTGTATTCGGTGCTGGTGCTGGCGGCGCTGGTGGTTCTCGGCTGGCTGGTGTGGCGGGCGTTCGACGAGAAGGGCCAGCTCACCGCCGAGAAGTGGAAGCCGTTCGTACAGTCGGAAGTCTGGCAGACCTACATCCTGCCCGGCTTGCGCGGCACCGTGGTCGCCGCGGCGCTGGCGATCGTATTCGCGATGGCGATCGGCGTGATCTTCGGCTTGTTGCGCCTGTCCGACCATCGCGTCGTGCGGTGGGTGGCGGGGGCGATCGTCGAGGTGGCGCGGGCCATTCCGGTGCTGATTCTGATGATCTTTCTCTACAACTGGTTCGCCAAGGACAATCTGTTCGCCTCCGACCAGCTGGCGCTGGCGGCCGTGGTGATCGCGCTGACCGTGTACAACGGGTCGGTGATCGCCGAGATCGTGCGCTCGGGCATTCGGTCGCTGCCGCGCGGGCAGACCGAGGCGGCGCAGGCCCTGGGATTGCGCAAGGGTCAGATGATGCGGATGATCCTGCTGCCGCAGGCGGTGACTGCGATGCTGCCGGCGCTGATCTCGCAGATGGTCGTGGCGCTCAAGGACACCGCACTCGGCTACCAGATCACCTATCAGGAGATCGTGCGCCAGGGTCAGCAGCTGGGCGCGGCCGAGCAGAACACCGTGCCGGCGCTGATCGTGGTGGCCGTCATCATGATCGCCCTGAACTGGGCGCTGACCTTCCTCGCCACCAGGGTGGAACAGCGGTTGCGGTCGCGCCGCCGGGGACGGACCGTGCTGGGCGTGAATTCGGTGCTCACCGATGCCGCGCCGGGCGTGGATCTGTCGCTGAGCCGGACCACCTCGCCGTAACCGGGCAGTTCGGCGATCGCGGCCGATACGGGTGCGCCGGGCGGCGGTGTCGACGTCCTCCGGGGAGGAGTTGCGCTCGCACCGAGCACAACCCTCGCACCCGCCGGCTCGATGGTCGATCCTGGTCACGCACCACCCCGGTCGCCAAGCCACGCCACTCGCGGCGACCGGGGATGGGTGTCCAACCGGCGACTCATCTGGCCAGGAAATGCCAGCCCAGCCAGGCCCACAGCACCACCGCGACGATCCGGACGGTCCGGGTACGGGTCAGCGCGCGCACAGTGTCACCGAGGCCGGCGAACCATGTGCGCCGCAGGCATGCCACGACCGCCGCGATGATCACCGCGACGACGAGGACCGCGAATCCGGTGATCACCAGTGCGCGATCGGTCATCTCCGCACCAGCCACCATCCGGCCCCCACCCAGAGCAGCCATCCGGCGAAACGCCCCGCCCCGCCCCCCAGCGCGGGGCTGAGCAATGTCGACAGGGTGGGATGGGCGTCATCCGGCACGAGCAGCGCGGGCTGGGACAGCCAGGCATACAGCTCCCACACCAGTACCGCCGCCAGCAGGATCGACCACACCACCACCGCCCGCCGAACCGGCGGAGTGAACGAAACAGGCCGCGTTCCGAGCGCAACGGCACGCACGGCGACCACGACAGCTACCCCGGCGACCAGCACCGTGGCCGCCATACTGAACGGACGGGTGAACGCCCCCACCACCGCCACACCGCCCCAGACCGCCACCAGACCGGCACGTCGCTGCCCGCTACTGCCACCCCGCACGTCGGTGGTCACCAGCGCAGCATAGGACCTTTGCCGGACACCGGTCGAGTCGCGCGCGGTGCCGAGCGTCGACTGCCGAGCCGGCTCGCGACCGGGGCCGTCTTTCCGATTCGCGTAGATGGCGTCGCGGCGGCGTCGGCCGAACGGATGAGGCGGCGTTGTGCCGCGCAGTTCAGTCGGGCGGGTAACCCTGGGCGAGTTCGGCGCGTACGGCGGCGTAGGCGGTCGACTGGCGAAATCCCTGGCGGGCGAGCATGCCGACGAGGCGGTTGACCACTTTGTCCTCCGACAGGGTTCGCGGCATCGTGCGCATTTTGCGGCGTACCAGTTCCGCGGCACGCTCGGCCTCGTTGTCGTCGGAATCCGCAGCTACCGTATCCGCCTCGGCACCGTCCTCGACGAGGGGTGCTTTCTCAGTCTGATTCGGCTGTGCCGCAAATGGTTTCGCGGTCGCGGCGATTTCGTCCTTCACCACGGCATACGCCATGGACTGCGGATAATCGCGGCGGGCGAGCATGCCGACCAGTCGCGCCATGACCTTGTCCTGTGGGACGTCGCGCGATAGCGTTGCGAGCTTTTTCCGTACCAGCTGCGCGGCGTGCTCGGCGTCGTCGGGCTCGGACATCCGCGACGCCGAACCTGCCGCGGTGAGGCCGGAACCTTTCCTGACTCGCTCCTTCGGGGAATGTTGTTCCGCTACAAGGGGAAGGGAACCGTCGGCCGGTTCGTCGCCCGCCACGTGATCTGTGTGCTCGGAACGGTCGAGGTCGCCGCTCGAGGTGGCCGCTGCGGCGAGCTCGTCCTTGACCACGGCGTAGGCCATGGACTGGTTGTAGCCGCGGCGGGCGAGCATGCTGACCAGCCGGTTGGTCGTTTTGTCGGTGGGGAGGTCCGCCGGCAGGGTGGTGAGTTTGCGGCGGACCAGTTCGGCGGCGCGGGCGCTTTCATCGGCGGGAGTGATGGCGGCCAGTGCGGGCCCGGCATCGGCGTCGGACACCCCTTTGCGTCGAAGTTCTTGCGCGAGAATCTTTTTCCCCTTACCGGAGAAGGTGTGGCGGGAGTGCACCCACTGTTCGGCGAAGGCGGCATCGTCGATCAGTCCGACCTCGGCGAGGCGGTTCAGTGCCCGCTCGGCGACCTCGGGCGCGAACCCTTTGGCTGCCAGTTTGTCCGCCAGTTCGGCGCGGCTGCGCGCTCGATCGGTGAGCAGGCGCAGGCAGATGTCCTTGGCCTGTGCCTCGGTCCCCGCCTTCGGTGCAGCGGACTGCGCGGCGTCGGAACGCTTCCCGCCGTCGGTGTCGGATCGACGCCGCGAACCCCGGCGTCCTCCCCCGTCGCCGCCGTCTCCGCGTGACCGTCTTCTCGAGCCGCGGTCGTCCGCCCCCTCGTCCGACCGGGGGTACGCCACGGGGCTGTCGTCCGGAACGAACCTGTCGCCGCCGTTCGGGTGCCCCTCCGCCCGGTGAGTGCGGCCAGATCGACGATCCCCGTCGGCACGCTCGCCCCACCCTCGCTGTAGCGCGTCGACCTCGGCCTGCAGTGCGCGAATTCGATTGCGCGCCTGGGAATCCTGTGTCGCAGAGCCATCACCGGGACGACCGGAGATCGCGGCGTCGACACTCGACCGCATCCGCCCCTCGACCTCGGAGCCGACCCGGCCCTCGAGCCCGCCACGAGGCCGAGCGTCAAGCTCGGAACCAAAGCGAACCTCCGACCCACCACGCCGAACGTCGGGCTCGAAACCGGAGCGAATCTCCGACCCATCACGCCGAAACTCGGACTCGGAGCCGGAGCGAACCTCCGGCTCGATGCGGGGCGGAGGCTCAGGCTCGAATACCGGCCGGTCCGCGTGTACGGATGTGCCCGTGTCATCGGCCGAATCATGTTGGGGCACAGGTCCGTCATCGGAACGCCATACACCGGTGGGTGAATCCCCCGTCTCCGGCTTCGATCGTCGGCGACGAGGCGAACCGCCCTGTCGGCGAACGGGTTTCGACCACGACTCCTCGTCCGGGTCGCCGGTGCGTCGGGAGCGGGACTCGATATCTTCCAGTTGCCGCCGCAGGCGTTCGACGGCGTCGAGCCGAGAGGCGCCAGGGTCCGGGAGGGGTGTGGACCCCGGCGCTTCCCGGTGCGGCATCGGTTAGAAGTCGACGGGCGCCTCGGCACCCGCGTCTGCGGTGACGTCGGCACCGATGCCGAGCTTCTCCTTGATCTTCTTCTCGATCTCGTCGCGCACGTCGGTGTTCTCCAGCAGGAACTTGCGGGCGTTCTCCTTGCCCTGGCCGAGCTGATCGCCCTCGTAGGTGTACCAGGAGCCGGACTTGCGGATGAAGCCCTGATCGACACCCATATCGATGATCGAGCCCTCCTTGGAGATGCCGTGACCGTAGAGGATGTCGAATTCGGCCTGCTTGAACGGCGGCGACACCTTGTTCTTGACGACCTTGACGCGGGTGCGGTTACCCACCGCGTCGCTGCCGTCCTTCAGGGTTTCGATGCGGCGCACGTCCAGACGCACCGAGGCATAGAACTTCAGCGCCTTACCACCGGTGGTGGTTTCGGGCGAGCCGAACATGACGCCGATCTTCTCGCGCAGCTGGTTGATGAAGATGGCGGTGGTGCCGGAGTTGTTGAGCGCACTGGTCATCTTGCGCAGCGCCTGGCTCATCAGACGGGCCTGCAGACCGACGTGGCTGTCGCCCATCTCGCCCTCGATTTCCGCGCGCGGTACCAGCGCCGCGACGGAGTCGATGACGATGATGTCCAGTGCCCCGGAGCGCACCAGCATGTCGGCGATCTCCAGCGCCTGCTCACCGGTGTCGGGCTGCGACACCAGCAGGGCGTCGGTGTCGACGCCGAGTTTGCGGGCGTATTCCGGATCCAGCGCGTGCTCGGCGTCGATGAAGGCCGCGAGTCCGCCGTTGGCCTGCGCGTTGGCGATGGCGTGCAGGGCGACCGTGGTCTTACCGGAGGATTCCGGACCGTAGATCTCCACGACGCGGCCACGCGGCAGACCGCCGATGCCCAGCGCCACATCCAGTGCGATCGAACCTGTCGGAATGACCGAGATGGGCTGATGCGCCTCCTCGCCCAGGCGCATGATCGCGCCCTTACCGAAACTCTTCTCGACCTGCGCAAGAGCGAGCTCGAGCGCCTTGTCACGGTCGTAGGCCTGTGGTGCCATCGTCTGTTCCCCTTCTGACGGGTAAGTCTCGTTGTGTGGTTGGCGCCCACGGTAGAGGGCGGCACCGACAAGTTCTGATGGCAAGCTTAGACGAACACGCGTCCGCACCCCGTCCCCGGCAATCGCCGCGCTATCCGGCCGGTCACGCGGTCCCGATCCGGCCGTGCCCGTCATCGAGTCGCCGTCGGCACCACCGCGATCCGGTCGGTCTGCATCAGCGCCTGCGCCTGTTTCAGCATCCGCAGTGTCGGCGTCACCTCCACGTCGACGATCCCGTCCAGAGCCCCCAGCCGCTCGGTGAGGTAGCTGTACAGGTGCGAACTGTCGCGGCAGACGATGGAGGCGACCAGATTGGTGGGCCCGGTGGTGGCCGCGACGAACGCCGTCTCCGGATGGGTGGCGATCGCCCGGCCGATGGCGTCGAGCTCGGCCGGATGCGTCCGCACCCACAGCGACGCCCGCACGGCGTACCCCATGCGCTCGATGGCGAAATCGAGATCGAAATACAGCACGCCCGCCGCCGTCAGTTCCGACATCCGCCGTGCGACCCGGGTTGGGCTCCAGCCGGTTTCGGCCGCCAGCCGGGCATAGGAGGCGCGCCCGTCGCGGGCCAGCAGGGCGAGCATCGCCTCGTCGGCCGCGGACAGCTCCATCGGCGCGTCGGGCCCGCGCTGATCGTTCATCGCGGGCCTCGGCCCCAGCTGCCGCAACTGTTCCGCGGTCAGCAGGCTGCTGTACCGCGGCCACTCTTCTGCCAGCGGGAATCGGTGGATGATCTCGTAGGCCATCAATCCGGTGACCTGACTGGCTCGCGGAAGAACGTTGAGCAACAATGCGTCTCGCTGTTCGATCGAGCGCGGGCGGCTCACGCAGGTGACCTCCGAACCGGTCGACAGCAGCGCCACCCAGCTCACGTCCGGCAGCCGCGCCAGCGATTCGGCGAGCCGCAGCGCCTTGTCCGGGGTCGACCGCACCCGCAGCATCCAGCGCGTATTCCCCAGCGGCATGGCGTTGACCTGGCCGGAGACGTGCAGGATGCCGCGTTGGCGCATCGACCGGAAGCGGCGGGCCACGGTCTGTTCGGAGACGCCGAGGATCGCGCCCAGGGTGGCGAACGGGATGCGGGCATCGGTGACCAAGCCGTGCACGATCTGCTTGTCGAGCGGATCGAGGACGGAGGATTCGAGTTCGTCTTCGGGGTTCACAGGCGGAATCTCACATCGACGGCCGGGTAGCTGGATGGATATTCAAACATCTCGCACGCTTGGCGTCGATATCGTTCGCCCTACCCGGAGGTCGCCATGCGGAAATGGCTCCCCTTGTTCGCGGCATGCCTCGGCACGCTGATGCTGCTCATCGACGTCACCATCGTCAACGTCGCACTCCCCGACATCGCCGCCGATCTCGGCACCGGACTGTCGGGCCTGCAGTGGGTCGTCGACGGCTATGCGCTGGGCCTGGCCGCACTGCTGCTGGTCCTGGGTTCGTTCGCCGATCGGTTCGGCGCCAAACCCACCTATCTCGCGGGCCTCGTGGTTTTCGCCGCCGCCTCACTGGCGTGCGGACTGGCCCAGTCCTCGGCCCTGCTGGTGGCCGCGCGGGCCGTGCAGGGCATCGGCGGTGCGGCCATGTTCGCGACCACGCTGTCGCTGCTGCACGCCACCTACACCGGCCGTGATCGCGGCACCGCGTTCGGCGCCTGGGGTGCGGTCGCGGGTGCGGCCGCCGGCATCGGTGTGGTGCTCGGCGGGGTGCTGACCGACCTGCTGTCGTGGCGTTGGATCTTCCTGGTGAACCTGCCGATCGCGGCCGTCACCATCGCGCTGTCGCTGTACGCCTTCGGCCCCTCGCCACGCCGCCCCGGCCGTGGCGTGGACCTGGCCGGAATGGCCGCTTTCGCCGTCGCGGCCACCGCGCTGACCTACGGCATCATCCGGGGCGGGGAGGACGGGTGGGGCAACGGCGCGGCAGTCGCCACGCTGAGCCTCGGCGCGATCGCGATCGGCTGCTTCGTCCTCGTCGAATCACGCAGCGCTACACCGATGTTCCCGCTCGCACTGCTGCGCAACCGGGAATTCGCGGCCACCCTGGTCGCGGCGGCGGGCTTCAATTTCGCCGCCTTCGCGAGCAGCCCCCTCATCTCCCTGTGGCTGCAGCAGCCGTTGCAACTCAGCCCACTGCGCGCCGGACTGTCCATGCTGCCGATGGCGGCGACGGCGTTCGTGGTCTCGGGCGCGTTCGGGCGGTGGCTGCACGACGTGGCGCCCCGCTGGACCATCGGCGGCGGATTGGTGATCACCGGCATCGGGGCGGGTCTGCTGAGCGTGATCGACGCCGGATCGACCTGGAGTGCACTACTTTTCGGTTACGTGGTGATCGGCATCGGCATCGGCGTGCTCGCGCCGCCGCTGGTGGCGGTCGCGATGGCAGCGGTGCCCCCGCAGCAGAGCGGCACCGCCGCCGGAGCGGTCAACACCGCACGCCAACTGGGCCTCGCCCTCGGGGTCGCGGTACTCGGCACGGTATTCCGCAGCGCGGCCGGTGAAGGCCGGAACACTGTGCCGCAGTTCGTGTCCGGGCTCGACGCCGCCGTCGCGGTGGCGGCGGGTGTGGGCATCGTTCTCGGCCTCGTCGCCTTCGCCCTGTTCCGTCCTCGTACCCGGAGTGCCGAGACGGCGGAACCGGCCGCCGCCGAGATCCCGGTCGGCTGAACCGACGCCGCCGCGGCGCAGTGCCGATTCCGCGCCGCGGCGCAGTGCCGATTCGGAGACGGTGCGCTCACCCTTCGGGGCCGAGCCCCACCGGCAATCGCGGCGGGGTTCCCTGAGTCCAGGTGATGCGCAGCGACGACGCCCGGATCCGCCAGCCGTCGGCCGTCCGGGCCAATTCGGTGTCGGCATGCCCGGCGGAGATGAAGACCGCCTCGGAACCGTCGGCGAGGACATGAGTGCTCAGCTGAGCGCCGCGCGCCGTGGCACGGTCGCCGTCGAGTTCGATCACCGCGTTGGTTCCCAGATGAACGGTCCGGTCGAACAGCGCCATCCCGCGCCGGATGTGCGCGAGTACGGCGTCGCGGCCGCGGACGGTGCCGATCGGCATCTCCGCGGTCGCGTCCTCGGTGTAGTAGGTCCGCGCCCATCGGTCGTCGAATACGCCGTCGTCGAGTGACCGCAGATAGCGGTCCAGCAGGTCGGTTATCTCGGACCGGTCCAGTAGTTCCCGAATCCGGTTCTCGGTGATCTCGGTATCCATGCGACCACCTTGCAACCTCGAGCGAACTCGAGGTCAAGGCCGCTGTGACGCAGCCGACCGCTACCGGTCACCAGCGGTTCTTCGGTACGTCGAATTCGGCGCACAGGGCACGCCAGACCTCGCGGGGGTCGATACCATCCTCGATCGCCTGGGAGCCGGTACGGCCGTTCATCGAGGGCAGGACATGATCGGCCAGCAGCAGGTCGCCGCGGGCGACGCCGAATTCGGTATGCAAGAGTTCCTGAAATTCAGTCAACCGCACCGTGCCGAGGGTACCGGTAGCCCGCGAACCGCCGACGATGCGCGGTCAGCTCGCGCGCGCCCGGTCCAGTGTGCGGTGACAGATGTCGATCGGATCGGCGACATCGGAGGCAGTGGCCGCGGCCGCCGCGGCTGCCTTGCGATAGGACTCGTCGCCGAGGACGGCGTGCACCGCCGCGCGCAGCGATTCGGGCGTGAACGGTCGTACCAGCAGCGAACTACCTTGGCGCACCGCACGATTGGCGAGTTCCCACTGATCACCACCACCGGGCACGGTCACGATCGGCACGCCGGCGAGCAGAGTTTTGGCCAGCAACCCGTGCCCTCCGCCGCCGACCACCACCGCGGCATGCCGCAACAGCTCGTCCTGCCGTCCCAGCCCGGCCGTCGCCCAGGGCGGAAGGTCCTCCGGCGGCGTATCGAGCATCGAGATCGCCACGCGCACATCGCTGTCCGCGAGCGCCTCCAGCGCACCGGTCGCCAGATCACCGAACCCGGTCCGGGCCGTGGACGGCGCGACCACGACCAGCGGCCGGTCACCGGGCGGCGGCGCCAGCACCTCCGACGTCGGCTCCCACAGCAGCGGCCCCACCACATGCGCGTCCTCCGGCCAATCCGGCCGATCGACCTCCAGAGCGGGCAGTGTGGCGATCAACCGGGCATCCGGGCCGGGATCCAGCTCCGGCAGCCCCACGCTCGCCCGCGCCGCCCCCCGCTGCCGGTCGCCGCGGGTGATCGCGCGCGCGGTCAGCCCGCGCAGCACCGTATCGCGCATCCGCCCGCGCAGACCCTCACCCGGCGCGAGCCCACTACCGATGGGCGGCAACGCTTTCGACGGCAGATACAGCGGATGCGGCGACAGCTCGACCCACGGCACCCCCAACCGCTCGGCGGCCATCCCGCCGCCCGCGGTGAGCACATCCGAGACCACCAGCTCCGGCAGCATCGCACTGAGATCGGGCAGGATCTCCGAGGAGATATGGGCCGCTCGGTCATGGATGCGCGCACCCGCGTCGGCGTCGTCGTCCTGCGGGCGCGGCGCCAAACCCTTCAACCGCCGCACCGCGATCCCCGCCTCGCGCGCCGCATCGAACCAGCGCGGACTGGTGAACAACACCGGATCATCGCCCGCCTGGAGAAACCGCAGACACAGCGCGATCGCCGGAAACGCATGACCCGGATCCGGACCCGCGACGACAGCCACTCGCATGCGCCCCACCATGCCATACCCGGTCACCACCCGATGCCGGGCGGGCACAGCTACCCGACGGTCATGAACGCCGCCGGAACCGATCGTGGCCGCTCACAGTACCGGCGGTCAGTCGGCGAAGTGGTACAGCTCGAACCCGACCGCCCGCTCGGCAGCGAAACCGGCACGCGGCCCCGTGGCCCGATCCACGATGGCGCGAGCCTGGTCCGCCACCGGCTCGTCACTGAGCGCGCTCAGGTAGCGGCTGTGCTGCATCAGCGAATCCACTGCGGCCCGAACGGTATCGGTGACGTCCACCGCATGCGTCACCACCGGACCCACCACCGCGGCCCAGCGCGGCGTCCAGATCGGCAATTCGGCCAGCTCCGGAAAGATCCATTCGTTGCCCGCATCCGAGATCGCGTCCAGCGCACTGCGCCCCACCGCGCGATGATCGGCGCTGTTCGCATATCCGGGCGCCCAGGTGTCGCCGAAATTGAACAACACCACCATCTCCGGACGATGCCGCCGGATCGCCGCGGCCAGATCGCGGCGCAAACCGAGCCCACCCTCGATCCGCCCATCCGGATAGCCCAGGAACTCCACCTCCTCGACGCCGACCGCACGCGCCGAGGCGATCTCCTCCTGCTGCCGCAACGGGCCGCACTCGGCCGGCGGCAGGCCCGCGATCCCGGCCTCACCGCTGGTGACCAGCAGATACCGGATGTCCTTACCCTGCTTCGTCCAGCGAGCCACCGCGGCCGCGGCACCGTACTCGATATCGTCGGGATGGGCGACGATCACCAGACCGCGCTGCCAATCCTCGGGTAGTTGGGCTGTAATTTTGGCCTCCGCTTCGCTCCGGCGGGTTCACCGCTTGCGAAACGCTAACACAGCAAGTCTTCTCGGCTTCGTAGTCGTGAAACAGCAACGGGCCGTTCGGCTTTCGTACCGAACGGCCCGGGTGTGGCTCGCTACAGTTTGGTGACCGTCGACTTGTTCGAGCCGGAGACGGCCTTGTACAGCAGGTACAGGCCGAAGACCACGACGCTGATCATCAGGATCGGGAACAGCGCCTTGACCAGCGCGCCGATCACGATCAGCGCCAGCCACACGAGCGCGACGACGCCCAGAATCTTCCAGAACATGTCCATTCCTCCCGAAGGTTTCCGAACCGCCGTCAGCGCGATCCGACTCCTCCATACTGTCAACTCGGCGCCGGAAAATCACCAGGTCACGACCGATATCCGGGAAATCTCAGGGTGAACCCCTAGCCGGATCACCCGCGAGGATCGGTCCGCGCACCGGATATCGCCCCGTGCGGCCGCGAAGAACCGGATGCCGCCGAGGCGGCCGCGTTCAGCTCCGGTCGGCGAGGTCGGTGAGCGCCTGGGCCCAGCCGTCCAGGCGGTCGGCCGCCTCGCGCAAGGTGAACATGGCCCAGCCGAAGTCGTCCGCCGGTGTCGCCGCTGTGCTCGCTCCGGCCGCCAGCATCTGACCGGCGGCGGCGACGAGCTGCTCGTATTCGGTCACGCCGGCGTTCAGCCGATCGACCATCGCGCCCGATTGCCGCCGCAACCCCGCCCCGGCATGCGAGGTCGCGACCACCTCGAGCGCCTTCTCCATCGCCGCGATGTCCCCGGCGAGAGCGTGCAGGGCGGCTGCCCCGGATTCCGCGGTCGCCACGGTGTCGGCGAAATCGTCGGCCGGCACTCGGCCGCTCGCCTCGATCTGACGGCCGAGGGCGTAAAAGGCCCGTTCCGCTCGGACCAGCCGGGCGATGGGCGCCCGCGCCGCGGACTGCACTCCGGGCAGCCGACGCGGGACGAACGCCGCGGGCGGCAAGGGGTTTCGACGCAACTCGAGGTATCGGCGGGTACTCACCGCCGCGCCGGTCACCAACGCGGCCGCACCGCCACCGACGACGACAACCGCCCACACGGGGGCCGAGATCGCCACCAGTCCGGCCGTGCCCAGAGCGGTCACGCCCGAGGCCGCACTCCAGCGGAGGCTGCGCCGCCGCACCCGCCGCCGGCGGCGAAGTTCCCGCTCCCGCGGGTCGGCCCACTTCCGGACCGCGTGCAAGGCGAATTCGCCGGCGTCGCGCAATGCGCCCGGAACCCGCCTGACGCGTGCGAGCTGATCGTCCTCGGCCGGGCTGTAAGTCGAAGAATTCCGAAACGCGCTCGGGCCGGGCGAACGACGGCGCTCGCGCGGGTTTCCATTGGCTTCGCGTGATCCGGTGTGCGACCGGGCGGCGGGCCAGCTGTCCGGTTCATGTATTTCGTGGATGACGCCGTGAGCGCTCGGGCTGTCCGTGGCCGATACGCGATCGACTGCCGGTCGGCCGGACGGGACCGCACCGGAAACACGATGCCGCTCAATGGATTCGGCGATCGACTGCCACGCGGCAGCGTCGGCGGCGGGTGGAGAGGCCGACAGTGGCGTCCGCGCCGTATCGGCCGACGGTGCGGCGGAGGCGGGCGGTGCGGACGCGGCGCTGCGAGCAGATCGGAACCAGGGCCGCGCACGGGTCGGCGCGGGCTCGTCACCTGCCCGCGTTCGCCCCATCTGCCCAGCCTTCCGATCGACCCGCGACGCGCCTACTGCTGCGCGGCCTGGCCCTTGTTCACCTGCGGCTGAGCCGGGTTGG
The DNA here is from genome assembly GCF_003023875.1 of Nocardia sp. MDA0666. Taxonomy (NCBI): domain Bacteria; kingdom Bacillati; phylum Actinomycetota; class Actinomycetes; order Mycobacteriales; family Nocardiaceae; genus Nocardia; species Nocardia sp. MDA0666. The sequence continues at coordinate 27,032 of NZ_PYHT01000032.1, read as the reverse complement.
CGATGGACTGACCGGCGGAGTCACCCGACGGCAGCGCGTCACCGCGCATGGAGGCGCGGATCTGCTCGAGGCGGTTGTGGCCGGCCATCTGCACGCTGGCCTGCTGCACCTCCATCATGCGGCCCTGCACGGTGTTCTGCGCGAGCTCGGCGGCGCCCAGGGCGTTGGCGTAGCGACGCTCGATCTTCTCGCGCACCGCGTCCAGGCTGGGGGTGCTGCCGGGGGCGGACAGCGTCGAATCCATCTGCTGCAGCGACGCGGAGACCTGCTCCTGCATCTTGGCCTGCTCGAGCTGGCTGAGCAGCTTGGTGCGCTCGGCGACCTTCTGCTGCAGCAGCATGGCGTTCTGTTCGACCGCCTTCTTGGCCTGGGCGGCGGCCTGCAGCGACTGGTCGTGCAACACCTTCAGGTCCTCGACGGACTGTTCGGCGGTGACCAGCTGGGCGGCGAACGCCTCGGCGGCGTTGGTGTACTGGATCGCCTTGTCGGTGTCGCCGGCGGCGTTGGCCTGGTCGGCCAGCTGCACGGCCTGGCGGGCGTTGGCGTTGAGCTTCTCGACCTCGTCGAGCTGACGGTTGAGCTTCATCTCCAGCTGGCGCTGGTTACCGATCACCGACGCCGCCTGCTGCGACAGGGCCTGGTGCTGACGCTGGGCTTCCTCGATAGCCTGCTGAATCTGCACCTTCGGATCCGCATGCTCCTCGATCTTCGAATCGAAGAGGGCCATCAGGTACTTCCAGGCCTTCACGAACGGATTAGCCATCGATTGATCCCGCCTCCATCTGACTACGCCGCGCCCCAGCACGGCGGCGGTGCGCGACCGTCACGCACCCCTGTGTCCCTATCCTCCACGGCGTCGGATCCGGACTGCCGAACCACCCGTAACCGACGCTTACAGAGAATCTATCGGTTTCCGCTCCGTCGTACAGCCTTGCCGGCGCCGATCCGGCGCCGGCAGTCGTGATCGCCGGTTCGCGGCGAGTCACTTCGCTTGCACCAGGACCAGTTTCTCGGCCTTCGGGGCCGGAATCACGATCCGGGTGTCGCCGGCGATCCCGGCGCGCGCCGACACGCTCGCCGCGGGTGCGGCGGCGGCCGTCTCCGGCGCGGGTGCCGGGGTGTCGGCGTCGGCCATGGCGGCGCTCACGTCGACCAGCACCTGCGACAGCGGCACGTCCAGCGCCTGGCAGATCGCGGCCAGCAGTTCGCTCGAGGCCTCTTTCCGGCCGCGTTCCACCTCGGACAGATAGCCCAGGCTCACGCGTGCCGACGTCGACACCTCGCGCAGGGTCCGGTTCTGGGCGATCCGAGCGCGCCGCAGACTCTCGCCGATGGCCTCTCGAAGCAGCGTCATCTCGTTCTCCTCACGTTCTCGCCTCACCGGGCCGAGCGCGACCGCCGTCGAGCGTGACGCACCCCTCCGTCTACAGTGCCAACGTCGCATGCCACCCCGTTGGTTCCCGCCCGCGGGAACCGATCGGCATCCATTGGACAGCCGTCGTCAGCCGGTGCCGTGCGGGTCGCCGCCACCGACGCGGCGCAGCAGCTCCGCGACGGCCGTGCGCACCGCGTTCATCCTGATCGTCCACCGGTCACCGGCAAGCTGCAACCGCATCACCTCGGTCCCGCCGGGACCGCTCAGCCCCAGGAAGACGGTGCCGACCGGGCAGCCGTTCTGCGAGTCCGGCCCGGCGACACCGGTCAGCCCGATGCCCCAGTCGGCCCGGCACTCCGTGCGCGCGCCGACGGCGAGCTGTTCGGCGGTCCCCGCCGCGACCGGACCGTCCGCGGCCAAGGTGTGTTCGCTCACTCCGGCCAGGTGGTGTTTGAGGTCGGTGGCGTAGACGATCAATCCGCCACGCAACACCACGCTGGCTCCCGGCACCCCCGCGATCGTGGCCGCGAGCAAACCGGCGGTCAAAGATTCGGCGGTGGCCACGGTCTGTCCGGTGCGGGTCAGCGTCGCCACCAGGTCGACGGTCTCGGGCGCAGCGCTCAGCGGATCGGCGGCGGCCACGTCGGTGCCCAGCGCAGTCACCGCCGCTCGACCGGCCGCGCCCACAATCGGGCCGCCTGCACCACGTAATCCAGTCCGGTCACCACGGTCAGCACCACCGCGACATACATCAGCGCCATGCCCGCGCTCGCCCACGCGTCGGCGAGCGGCAGCAGCAGGACGCCGATCGCCACCGACTGCACCAGGGTCTTGGCCTTACCGCCGCGGCCGGCGGGGATCACGCCGCGGCGCACCACGGCCAGCCGCAGCAACGTCACGCCGATCTCGCGGGCACAGATCACGACGGTGATCCACCACGGCAGATCGCCCAGTGCCGACAACCCGATCAGGGCCGCGCCGATCAACGCCTTGTCGGCGATCGGATCCGCCAATTTGCCGAAGTCGGTGACCAGTCCGTACTTGCGCGCGAGTTGGCCGTCGATGCGGTCGGTGACCGCCGCGATGCCGAACAGGGCGGCCGCGGCGATCCGCCATCCGGTGTCGTGGCCGCCCCCGGCGAACAGTGCCAGCAGGAAGATCGGCACGATCAGGATGCGCAGGACCGTGAGGATGTTGGCGATGTTCATCAGCGGCACCGCGGAGGGCTCGACCGTCCGGTTGGGTTGCGGCGGAACGAGATTCGCCCGCGCTCTGCCGGCCTCGGCCCAGGTCCGGTCCATATCGTCGCTCTGCACGCTCACCGGCACCCCCGGCCGGAACGCACGCAGCCGCGGCCCCCGGCGGATCGAGGCAGGCGGGCGGACGAGATGTGCGGCACTCCACCAGACTATCGGTTAACGACCCGACTACTGTGCACCCCATGACCACGCGGGCACATCACAGTGATTCGATCGGCGCCACCGACCCCGGCACCGTGCGAGTCCGACGTGCCCGCACCTCGGATGTGCCCGCCATCAAAAACCTCGTCGACGTCTACGCCGGCCGCATCCTGCTGGAGAAGAATCTCGTCACGCTCTACGAGTCGGTGCAGGAATTCTGGGTGGCCGAGGTCGACGAGAGCCTCGTCGGATGTGGCGCATTACACGTGCTGTGGGCCGATCTGGGCGAAGTGCGCACCGTGGCGGTCCACCCCGATGCCAAGGGCCGCGGCGTCGGGCGCCTGATCGTGGATCAGCTGATCGCGACCGCCCGCGAACTCCAGCTGCAGCGACTGTTCGTGCTGACCTTCGAGGTGGAGTTCTTCTCCCGGCACGGGTTCGCCGAGATAGACGGCACGCCCGTCACCGCCGAGGTCTTCGCGGAGATGTGCCGCTCCTACGACACCGGTGTGGCCGAATTCCTCGACCTCAGCTACGTCAAGCCGAACACCCTCGGCAATACTCGAATGCTGTTGACCCTCTGAACCTTTCGGGAGCGCCCGTGCCGATCTTCGCCGTCCACTACACCTATTCCGACGCCACCGTCGCCGGGCGCGACGAGCATCGGCCCCGGCATCGGGAATGGCTGTCGAATCTGGTCGACCAGGGTGTGGTCCTCACGACCGGGCCGTATGCCGACGGATCCGGTGCGCTGCTGCTGTTCCGCGCCGAGGATGCCGCGGCATTGGACGAACTGCTCGCCTCCGATCCGTTCGCGCAGGAGGAGTTGATCGATGCGAAGCGATTCCTGGAGTGGACCCCGGTGATGGGCGCCTTCTCGGCATAGGCGGCGCCGAACCCCTAGGCAGGGGCGGCGAATGCCCGCTACGATGCTCGGCATAGTCAACCAGTTGCATATGCGAGGTGGCGATGCAGGCATTCCGACAGGCCGTGGAGGCACGTGACAGCGCGGCGATCGAGGCGTTGCTCGCCGAGAACGTCGTGTTCACGAGTCCGGTGGCGTTCAAGCCCTATCCCGGCCGGGCCATCACCGCGGCGATTCTGCGCGGCGTGCTGCGGGTGTTCGAGGACTTCCGCTACGTCCGCGAGATCACCGACGCCGGCGGGCACGACTCGACGCTGATCTTCGAGGCGACGGTCGACGGGAAGCGCGTGACCGGCGCCGACTTCATCCACACCGACGAGGCGGGCCGGATCGATGATCTGATGGTGATGGTGCGCCCGCTCTCGGCGGCCAATGCCCTGGCCGCGGCCATGGGTGCGCAGTTCGAGCGCATCCAGGCCGAAGCTGCCGAGCAGATCGAGCGGAAGAACGCGCCGCTGTAGGCCGCACCGTCGCGTCCGGCGATCTACCGTGAACCGGTGCGCTTGGATCCGAACACCGCGCTGGCGCGAGCACGCGCGGCCCGCGTGGCCCGGCTGGGTACGACCGACCCGACGGGCCGTCCCCATCTGGTGCCCGTGACCTTCGCGCTTTCGCCCTCGGGTCGCATCCTGGTGACCGCGGTCGATCAGAAACCGAAATCGACGACCGACCTGCGGCGGTTGCGCAATATCGCAGCCGAGAACCGGGTCTCGGTGCTGGCCGACGACTACGACGAGGACTGGACCCGGCTGTGGTGGGTCCGGCTCGACGGCACCGCCGCCGTCGCCACCACCGACACCGAGCGCGCCGAGGCCATCGCCTGGCTCACCGCGAAATACCCGCAGTATCGGGACAACGCCCCGCGCGGACCGGTCATCCGGGTCGAGATCCGGACCGTCACCGGCTGGGCCTACACCGGGTAGGACCTACGCCGAAAACCTAGGCGTCGATCGCATCGGGTTCGGCCGCTTCCTCCGCCTCTCCCCCACCGCGGATCGAATACAGCAGTCCGTCCAGCTCATCGGGTTTGACGAGCACGTCGCGCGCCTTGGAGCCCTCGCTCGGGCCGACCACACCGCGGGTCTCCATCAGATCCATCAGCCGGCCCGCCTTGGCGAATCCGACGCGCAGCTTGCGCTGCAGCATCGAGGTGGAACCGAACTGCGAGGTGACGACCAGTTCGACGGCCTGCAGGAAGACGTCGAGATCGTCGCCGATATCCGGGTCGACGTCCTTCTTCTCCCCGGCCTTCGCCGTGGTGACGCCTTCCTGGTACTCGGGTTCGGCCTGATTCTTGGCGAAGTCGACGACGGCCTGGATCTCCTCGTCGGAGATGAACGCACCCTGTAACCGGGTCGGCTTGGACGCGCCCATCGGCAGGAACAGGCCGTCGCCCATACCGATCAACTTCTCCGCACCCGGCTGATCCAGGATGACCCGCGAGTCGGTGAGCGATGAGGTCGCGAACGCCAGCCGGGAGGGAACGTTGGTCTTGATCAGGCCGGTCACCACGTCCACCGAGGGCCGCTGGGTCGCCAGCACCAGATGGATACCGGCCGCGCGCGCCTTCTGGGTGATGCGCACGATGGCGTCCTCGACGTCGCGCGGCGCGGTCATCATCAGATCGGCCAGCTCGTCGACGATCGCCAGGATGTAGGGGTAGGGCCGGTACACGCGCTCGCTGCCCAGCGGTGTGGTGATCTGGCCCGATTTCACCTTCTTGTTGAAATCGTCGATATGGCGGACCTTGCTGGCCTGCATGTCCTGATATCGCTGTTCCATCTCCTCCACCAGCCAGGCCAGCGCGGCGGCGGCCTTCTTCGGCTGGGTGATGATGGGCGTGATCAGATGCGGAATGCCCTCGTACGGCGTGAGTTCCACCATCTTCGGGTCGATGAGGATCATCCGCACCTCGTCCGGAGTGGCGCGGCCCAGCAGCGAGACCAGCATGGAGTTGACGAAACTCGACTTACCCGAACCGGTGGAACCGGCGACCAGCAGATGCGGCATCTTCGCCAGATTCGCGGAGACGAATTCGCCCTCGATGTTCTTCCCGAGTCCGATCACCAACGGGTGGTGGTCGTTTCGCGTGGAGGGCGCCTTGAGCACATCCGCCAGGCGGACCAGTTCGCGGTCGGCGTTGGGCACCTCGATACCGACCGCCGACTTGCCCGGGATCGGTGCGAGCAAACGCACATTCTCGGTGGCCACCGCATAGGCGATATTGCGCGCCAGGGCGGTGATCTTCTCGACCTTCACACCGGGCCCGAGTTCGACCTCGTATCGGGTGACCGTCGGACCGCGGACGAAACCGGTGACCGCCGCGTCGATCTTGAACTGCACCAGCACCTCGGTGATCGCCTCGATCATCGATTCGTTGGCGGCGCTGCGCTTCTTCGGCGGATCACCGTCGGTCAGCAGCGTCAGCGGCGGCAGCTGATAGTCGCCGTCGACCTCGCGATCGGTGACGAATTCCAGTTGCTGCGCGGGCGGCGGCTCGGGTGTCTGATCGACGACCTTGGGTGCCTTGCGCGTCTTGGGTTTGGCTGCGGGAGGCGGTGTTTCGTCCGCCTCGGCGATATCCTTCGCATCGCGCAGCGGCGGTTCGCCGAGGACCTCGGTGACCGCGTCGGCGCCGCCGAATTCGTCGGCCGGGTAGTTCTCCTCCGGGGTGCGGCCGCGCCGCGACGAACGGCTCTTGTGCACCGGAAAACCGTCGGCGTCATAGTTTTCCGGGTCGTAGAGCCCGTATTGCCCGTCGTCGTCGGCGAATTCGGCATCGGGCAGGCCGAACAGCTCGCGCAGCCGATGCGGAACCTCACGCACCGTCGTACCGGTCACCAGCAGCAGCCCGAAGAGCATGGCCAGCAACAGCAGCGGCACGGCCAGCCACGCGGTGAGCCCGTTGCGCAGCGGCCCGCCCAGCACGTAGCCGACGAAACCCGCCGCGTGGGCGCGCCCGTGCGCATCGGTCGGCGCGCCCGCGAAGATATGCCAGATTCCCAGCGCAGGCAGACCCACCAGCACCCCGCCGAGGACCAGCCGGGGCCGGATCTCGGGCCGCGGTTCGGTGCGCATCAGCACCACCGCGATACCGGAGGCCACGAAAGGCAGTACGGCCGCGGCGGATCCGGCGATCGCCCGCACCGCGGTGTCGACCCAGTGCCCCACCGGACCGCCCGCCGACAACCAGACGGCTGCCGCGATGACGACGCTGAAAGCGACCAGCGCCAACGCGATTCCGTCGCGGCGGTGACCGTGTTCGATCTCCCCCGCGCGGCTGATGGTGCGGGTGGTGGCGCCGAATCCGCGCGCCAGCACCGACCAGCCGTTGCCGATACCGCGGCCGATCACCGCCAGCGGTGCGGTCTGCGGTGACCGGCGCACCGGCCGGCGGGTCGCGGTGGTGCGGCCGCGCGGCGCCGATCGGGCGCGCGAGCCTCCCGAGCGAGTCCGCGCCGGAGCCCGCCCCCGGGTGGATCCCGCCCGCGAACTCGACGTCGTGGTGCCGCGGGACTTACCTGCCATGACCTCAGGCTAGCCGCAACAGCCCCATCGGGACCATCCGCAACACCCATCCCAGCTACATCATTGCCGACCTCACAACGCCGTCAGCGGCCGGAAACGACGCGCGCGACGGCTTCAGACGCTGCGATCGGAGGCGAAGACCGCGGCCACATCATCGACGCCGCCGGCGGCATCGACGCGGACCTCGTTGCGGCCGAACGCGTGAAGCAGCAGTTCGGAGGGCTGCCCAGTGAGCACCACCGCATCGCCGCCGACGTTGTGCGCCGTCACGCGTTCGCCCTCCGGCGTCGCCAGCACGACGGTGACCGGCGATTTGCGATACGCCATCCGCGCCATCCGCCGCGTCGCCGACCACAACTTGCGCTCGTCCTCGGCCGGCAACGGGCGGGGCTTCCATTCGGGGTCGGCGCGGCGCACGTCCTCGTGGTGGACGAACATCTCGGTCAGGTTGACCACGGCGTCGACCGGCTTCAGCGGCGACCACCACGGCGGGCCGGTGCGGATCTGCTCCAGCAATTCGGTGAACGGCTTCTCGGACACCTTCGCCTGCACCGAATCCAGATATCCCGCAAGGGGTTTCAGCAGGATCCCCGGTGCGGCCGCGGGATGGCGCTCCCGCACCACCAGATGCGCGGCCAGGTCATGCACCGTCCAGGTGCCGCACAGGGTCGGGGCGTCGGGACCGACCGCCGTCATGGTCGACACCAGGGCCCGGCGTTCCCGTTGAGCCATACTCATGGGCCGAGCGTAGTGGGTCGGAGCCCGGAGGAGGTAGCGGAGCACGGCCCCGCGCGCTCCCCCGGGTGCGCGATCAGACGCCGAGGACGGTCGGCACGATCATCGGGCGGCGGCGGTACGTGTCGGCGACCCAGCGGCCCACCACGCGCCGCACGCCCTGCGCGATGCGGTGCGTATCGGTGACGCCTTCCCCGGCCAGCCGCAGCAGTTCCGCCTCGACGACCTCCTGGGCACCCAGCAGCGCAGTCGGATCATCGGAGAAACCGCGACCGCTGACCTCGGGCGCGCTCACCGCCTTGCCCGTGGTTTCGTCGACGGCCACGGTGATCGCGATGAAACCGCCCTCACCGAGCACCAGACGATCCGACAGCGTCGATTCACCGACGTCGCCGACCGACAATCCGTCGACGTACACCTGCCCGACCGGGTAGCGGCCGACGATCGAGGCGATGCCGTCGACCAGGTCGACCACCACACCGTCCTCGGCGAGCATGACCCGCTCCTCGGGCACGCCGGTCGCCACCGCGAGCGCTCCGTTGGCCCGCAGATGCCGCCACTCCCCGTGTACCGGCATGGCGTTGGTGGGGCGGACCGCGTTGTACAGGTACAGCAGCTCGCCGGCCGAGGCGTGCCCGGAGACGTGCACCTTCGCGCTCTGCTGGGTCACCACGGTGGCGCCCAGCCGGGCCAGGCCGTTGACCACCGCGAACACCGCGTTCTCGTTGCCCGGGATCAGTGAGGAGGCCAGCACCACCAGATCGTCGGCGCGAATGTTGATCTGACGATGGTCGCCGCGCGCCATGCGTGACAGTGCCGAGAGCGGTTCACCCTGCGAGCCGGTCGAGATCAGCACCAGTTTGTGCACGGGCAGGTTCGCGGCCTGATCCAGATCGACCACGATGCCCTCGGGGATGTTCAGATACCCGAGATCCTGCGCGATCTGCATATTGCGGACCATCGAACGCCCGACGAAGCAGACCCGGCGGTTGTAGCGCTGGGCCACATCGACGACCTGCTGGATGCGATGGACGTGGCTGGCGAACGAGGCCACGATGACGCGGCCCTTGGCCTTGCCGATCACACTGTCGAGGACCGGGCCGATCTCGCGTTCCGGGGTGACGAAGCCCGGCACCTCGGCATTGGTCGAATCGACCAGGAACAGATCCACGCCCTCGTCGCCGAGGCGGGAGAACCCGGCCAGGTCGGTGAGGCGGCCGTCGAGCGGCAGCTGATCGAGTTTGATGTCACCGGTGTGCAGAGCCAGCCCGGCCGGCGTGCGCACCGCGACCGCGATCGCATCGGGAATGGAGTGGTTGACCGCGAAGTACTCGCAGTCGAACGGGCCGTGAGTGGTCCGCTGGCCCTCGGTGACCTCGATCAGCTTGGGCTGCAAGCGATGTTCGCGGCATTTCGCGGCGACCAGCGCGAGGGTGAATTTCGAACCCACGACCGGGATGTCGGGACGCAGCCGCAGCAGGAACGGCACCGCGCCGATGTGGTCCTCGTGACCGTGGGTCAGCACCACGGCGGCGACCTCGTCGATCCGGTCCTCGATGGGCCGGAAGTCGGGCAGGATCAGGTCGACGCCAGGCTGCTGATCCTCGGGGAACAGCACACCGCAGTCGACGATCAGCATCGCGCCGCCGTATTCGAACACGGTCATATTGCGGCCGATTTCGCCGATGCCGCCGAGCGCGTAGACGCGCAGGCCCTGCTTCGGCAGCTTGGGCGGCAGGCCGACCGGCAATCCCGTCGAAACAGGTTGCGGCGCGGACTGTTCCGCACGCCCACGGCTGCCCGACTGGCGGCCCCGGCCGGAACGGCGGGAACGGCCCCGGTCACCCGCCTGTTCGCCACGCGGGGCAGCAGCCGATTCGCCACGCTGGGCGGCGGGAGCCGATTCACGCGCCGCGGGAGCGGTTTCGCGTTGCGCCGCGGGAGCGGTCTCGCGTTTCTCGGTGGCAGCGCGACGCTCGGCTGCCGGTTCGGCACGCGCTGGCTCAGGCGGCGAAACCTGCTGCACCGCAGGCTTTTCGGGTTCCACCCGCGGCGCGGGCGGCGGCGCCGGAGCCGGCGCTCCCGCCGCTCGGCTCGCGGTCCGGCGCGGACGACGGTTCACCGGTTCACTCATGCAAGCACCCCCGCCAGCCGCAGTTCGGCGACGATCGATTCCAGATTCACACCTACGGGCATCAGCTGCGGCAGCCGCGGCTCGCCGACTTCCATTCCGAGCAGTCGCAGCGACGACTTGATCAGGGCCACGCCACCGACACGGGCCATCGCGCGGTTGACGGGCAACAGGCCGGCATTGATGTCGCGAGCCAGCGTCACCTCACCGGCGATGTAGGCATCGCGCAGCTGCACCAGCCGCTCCGGCACCAGATGGCCGATCACACTGATGAATCCGACCGCGCCCACCGACAACCACGGCAGATTGAGCACGTCGTCACCGGAGTAGTAGGCCAGTCCGGTGTCGGCGATCAGTTCCGCTCCCGCGCCCAGGTCGCCCTTGGCGTCCTTCACCGCGACGATGTTCGGATGTTCGGCCAGGCGCCGCAGCGTGTCCGGGGCGATCGGCACGATCGAGCGTGGCGGAATGTCGTACAGCGTCACCGGCAGATCGGTGGCGTCGGCGACGGCCGTGAAATGCGCCAGCAGACCTTCCTGCGAGGGGCGCGAGTAGTACGGCGTCACCACCAGCAAACCGTGCGCACCCGCACGCTCGGCGTTGCGCGCGAGCTCGATGCTGTGCGCGGTGTCGTAGGTGCCCGCGCCCGCGATGACGGTGGCGCGGTCGCCCACGGCGTCGACGACGGCGTGCAGCAGGTCGAACTTCTCCGATTCGGTGGTGGTCGGCGATTCTCCGGTGGTACCGGAGATGGCGAGCAGGTCGACACCGCGGTCGACCAGGCGTGCGGCCAGGGCGACGCCGGCATCGACATCGAGCTTGCCCTCGGCGGTAAAGGGGGTCACCATCGCGACACCGACCGTGCCGGACGCGCGCAGCCCTGTTCGCGTCGATTCACCGTTCGTCATGGTCAGAAAGGCTACCCGGTCGCGGATACGACACCGAACCGTCGTCCGTGATATCGGCAGACATTCCGGTCACATTCCAGCAATGACAGCAACGGCGACGGCATTCCGGCGCTGGCGCGATGTCATCTATGACGTCATACTGATGTCATGGATCTGAACAAGTACACCGCCCGGCTGCGCGACGATCTGATCGCCGCGGCTGCTCTGGGCGACGAGAAGACCCAGGCCACCGCCGCCGCGTTGGCCGCCGCCACCGAGAATTCGCTGCGGCTGACGCTGCTGGCCGCGCTGTCGGATCTGGCGGACGAGGTCAACGCGACCCTCGACGATCGCACCGTGCACGTCTCCCTGTCGGGGACCGACGCACAGGTGGAGGTGCGCCGCACCGCGTCCGAGGAGTCGCATCCGACCTTCGAGGAGATGACCGGCGACATCAGCCGCGTCACCCTGCGCATGGTCGAGAATTTGAAGGCTCGCGCCGAGGAGGCCGCCACCCAGAGCGGTCAGTCGCTGAACTCCTGGCTCGCCGGCGCGGTACAGGGCGCCCTGCGCGACCAGATGCGCAAGGGCGGCCCCGGCCGCTGCGACAGCTGAGTCAGTCCATCACCGTCACGGTGCCGGTGGGACCGATCTCTGTGCGGCGGTCCCGATCGGGCGCCTGAGCGAGGACCGTCGACAACACCCGCCGCCCCGGTGGCAGGATGCGCACCGTCACCGAGCCGGCGTTCGCCGCGTCCAATTCCCTGGTGGCAACGTCGATGACGCGCTCGCGCAACCATTTCGGCGCATCGGTGAAACCGCCGTCGTCGAGAAGTACGACCTCCACCCCGCGCGCCCGCGCACCCCGCGCGGCCCCGCTGAGTTCCTCGGTCACCAGGTGCGGGGCGCGCAGACCGTCGCGCAGTTCCGCCTCCAGCAGCCGGCACTGTTCGCGTTCGCCGACGGTGAGGACCGCGCCCTCGGCGATGCGTTCCAGGATCGGGCGAGCCACCCGGTCCAGGCGTTCCAGCTGGCGGGTGCGTTCGCCGTCGGCGGCCGCCATCGTCGCCTCGGCGGCGGCCTGGGCGCTCGCCTCCTCGCGCAACATCCGTAGCGAACGCTGGGTGGGCCGCATGATCTGCGCGAACACCGAGATGGCGATGACGGTGCCGATGGGCACGATCGCGGCGACGATCGCGCTCGCGCTCAGCCAGGCCCGCGCGCCGTCGACACCGATGACGACCGCGACTCCGGCCACGCCGAGCCACGCCGTGCCCATCCGGCCCCGCAGTACCAGCACGGCGAGCACATACGAGGTCGCGAAGGTGGTCCACACCATGTGCCGGGTTTCCGGTGTGCCGGGATCGGCCGAGGTCAGCGCGGTGGCAACCGGCCCGGCGACGGCGACGAAGATCGTCACGGTCCAGGGCAGCGGATCACCGGGGGCCACCAGCACCAGCGCACCGGCCACCACCATCACGATCAACGCGGTCACCGCGGGCAGCGCATTCGTGGTGTCGAGGTTGCGGACCATGTAGAGGGTGATGGTCACTTCGAGAAGGACCAGGAACAGCCACGCGGTACCGCCGCGCAGCCCCAGCAACTCGCGCAAACCGAACGCTTGCTCCCGGCCGGTTTCAGAGCGCACCGTCACCACCCCAGACCAACGTCACCGCGGTGCCCTCCCCGGGTTGCGATTCCACGAATCCGGCGCCGCCGGCCAGTTGGCGCATGCGGCCCAGAATGCTCACCGAGATGCCGAGCCGGTCCGCGGAGACCGCGTTCACGTCGAATCCCGCACCGTCGTCGGCGAAGACGACCCGAATGCTGCCCGCGCTGATCGTGCAGGTCACCGTGCGCGTCACCGCGCGACCGGGCACCGGGGCGTGACGCAGACTGTTGCGGATCGCCTCGGCCAGGGCGGCGGCGAGGGTGCGCGCGGCGGCGGCCGGCATGCGCAGGTCGTCGAAGCCCGGCCAGGTCCTGGTGGTGAAGCGAATGCCGGCGTTCACCTCGTGCGCCGAGGCGCGCAGGAAGTTCACGGCCGCGCGGGCGTCGAGCACATCGGGTTCGCGCGATTCGACCCGGATCTCGTCGAGTTGGTCCAGGGTGCGTTCGGCCTGCCGTCGCAACACGTCGGAGGGTTCGCTGCCGCGCGAGGCGTCCAGCAGCGTGGACAGGACGGCGTCGTGGATGAGGGCGGCGAAGCGGGCGCTCTCGTTGTCGCGCGCCGCGGCCGCGGCGGCTTCGGCGGCCTGTCTGCTCGCCGCCACCGATTCGCGGTCCACCCGGGCCGCGGCCGACAGCGCCGAGACCACGCACCACAGGAACAGCGCCGACAACCCGACCGCGCGGGCGAACGCGCTGAGCACCGACGCTGCCGTGAACTGTTCTGCCAGATAGATATTCGTCGACGCGACGGCCGCCGACCCGATCAGCAGATAGGCGACGGCGACGAGCGTCGGCCACGCCAACGTCGCCGCGAGCACCCCGAGCGGCAGCATCCGGTACAGCCACACCGAATTCGCGCCGATGCTGTGGGTGTCGAGTCCGATCAGCATGGTCGCCACCGCGGACAGGAAGGCCACCGCGGCACAGCCCGACACCAGCCGGATGGTGCGCGGGCTCGACCGGATCGACAGCAGGGCCAGTACCGGGAACAGTCCGAACGCGAGCGCGCCGGCGGCCGGCGTCCACCAGGCGGGCGTGAACTGCGCCTGCTCGGTGATTTCCGGAACGTCGGCGAGGCCCATGATCACCCCGCCCGCGCCGACCGAGAGACCCAGCCGGCGCATGACGCGCTCCGCCGCGGGAGTATCGCTGCGCACCTGGGCGCGGCTGGGAACCCGGATGCGGGCCGCGGCCGCGGTGCGGGCGAAGACTCCGGGTGCGTCGACCGCGATCATGCCTGGTTGTTGCGCTCGGGCACCGGCAGCCAGCCGTCCTCCACCGCACGCTTGTAGAGATCGGTCTTGGTGGGGGCCGGGCGACCGGCGTCGGCGTACTTCTGGCGGATCCGGCCCAGATAGTCGTTGACGGTCTGTTCCGAGAGCCCGGTCAACCGCGCCACCCGCGAGGCCTTCTCGCCGGACGCGTAGAGGGTCAGCACCTCCTGCTGGCGCGGGCTCAGGCCGACATCGAGCAGCTGCGGATCTCCGTCGATGGCGGCGGCCCAATCGGTGGTGACCACCTGTTCGCCGCTCGCGGCGGCGCGCACCGCGGCGACCACGGTCTGCACATCCTCGGATTTGCGCACCACGCCCAGCACCCCGGCCCGCGCCGCCGAGCGCACCAGGAACGGATTGTCGGCTCCGGTGAACACCAGCACCTCGACCCCGCGGTCGCGCAGGGCCTGCACGTTGGACTGCGGGGTGGAGCCGTCGGCGAGCCGCAGATCGAGAATCACCAGATCCAATTCCGGTGCGGCCGAGAGCAATTCGGACACCGTTCCGGCGGTGATGACCAGTTCCAGATCGCTTTCGCCGGCCAGCATGCTGGCCAGGCCGAGCGCGACCGACTCGTGGTCCTCGACCAGACCGATCCGCCGCGGTGGCGTCATATGGTCCTCACCCTTCCCGAAACCCGAACACCACACCGCGCCCCACCCGGGAGCGCGACGTCCTGCCGTCGAGTATGACGGTGCCGGTGATATCCGTGTGAGACACCAGAAATCGGGTCATCGGCTCACGCGGTCAACTGCGCCGCGATCGTCGCCCCCAGTTCCCAGCACTTCTCCCGGTCGTCCTTACCGGGCTGACCGGTGACGATCACCGGTGCGGCGGCCTGCTGCCATCCCATCCCGGTCGTCACGGTCGTGATGCTGCGCTCGGCCCCCTCGGTGCCCTGATTGCCGTGGATGTACACCCCGAACGGCCGGCCGCGGGTGCTGTCCAGACACGGATAGTAGAAGGTGTCGAAGGCGTGTTTGAGCGCGCCCGACATGTAGCCCAGATTGGCCGGCGTGCCCAGGACGTAGCCGTCGGCGGCGAGCACATCGCTCGCGGTCACCGCCAGCGCCGCCCGCCGCACCACCTCGACGCCCTCGATCTCGGGGTCGGTCGCACCCGCGACCACCGCTTCGAACATGTCCTGCAGGAACGGCGAAGGCGTGTGGTGGATGATCAGCAACGTCGGCACCCAGGCGAGCCTAGTGGGGCCGGCAGGGTGTCAGGACCCGGTCCGGCGTTCGACGCGCTCGAGTTCCACGGCGCGGCGCATGGTGTCGCGGGCACGAGATCGGTCGCCGGCGTAGTCGTAGGCGCGGGCGGCGCGGTAGTTGGTGCGCCAGTTGTCGGGGTCGGCTTCCCACTCCTTCTTGACCTGTTCGAACAGCTCGTCGGCCGCGGCCTTCTCCAGCCGGCCGGAGGGGCGGCGAGGCAGCTCGGAGACGTCGAGTTCGAGGCCCTCGTCATGGATGCGCCGGGCCAGGTGCTGGTGGGCGAGCGCGGCGCGAATGCTGGTGGCCACCACCCACACCCCGAGGATCGGCAGGATCAGCACGCCCACGCCCATCGCGACGGCGGCGGCCTTGCCCGAGGTCAGCAGTTCGATCGCGATGCGGCCCAGCAGCAGGAAATAGAAAGCCAGCGCGATGACCAGGAAGGCGATGAAGGCGACGATGCGCAGCACCTGCCGCCCGCTGTCGCGCTCGTTCACAGGTCCAGCAGCGGATCGAGCCCGACGGTGAGTCCCGGGCGGGCGCCGATCTGGCGCACACCCAGCAGCACACCCGGAGCGAAGGAGGTGCGGTCGATCGAGTCGTGGCGGATCGTGAGCGTTTCGCCCTGGGTACCGAACAGCACCTCCTGGTGCGCGACCAGCCCGGCCAGCCGCACCGAATGCACCCGCACCCCGTCGACGCTCGCCCCGCGCGCGCCGTCGAGTTCGGTGGTGGTGGCATCGGGGCTCGGGCCCACACCGGCCTGTTTGCGGGCCTCGGCGATGATGCCGGCGGTCCGGTAGGCGGTGCCGGAGGGTGCGTCGGCCTTGTTCGGATGATGCAGTTCGATGACCTCGACCGAATCGAACCAGCGCGCGGCCTGTTCGGCGAACCGCATCGACAGCACCGCGCCGATCGCGAAGTTGGGGGCGATCAGCACGCCCACCTCGGGATTGCCCGCGAGCCAGGAGCGCACCTGCTCGAGCCGGGATTCGTCGAATCCGGTGGTGCCGACCACGGCGTGAATGCCGTGTTCCACCAACCACTTCAGATTCGGCATCACCACATCGGGATGGGTGAAGTCGACCACGACCTCGGTGCCGGCCTCGGTGAACGCATCCAGCGCGTCGTCCTTGTCGACGCCGGCGACCAGCTCCAGGTCGTCGGCTGCCTCGACCGCCGCGCAGATCGCCTGCCCGACCTTGCCCTGCGCGCCGAGTACGCCCACCCGGATCCGGTTCGTCGCCACCGTGAACTCCTCACATACCGTTCGATGCCCGTTGCGCTCAGAGCCTATCGGCAGGGGCACCGGCCGCCGCCACACCGGTCACCCGGAAGTCGCGTAGGTCACCCCTGGTCAGTCGAACATGATCACCTGGCGCAGGGCGTGGCCGGCGGCCAGCTCGTCCATCGCGTGATTGATCTCGTCGAGCCGGATACGCGAGGACACCAGCCGTTCGACGGGCAGCCGGCCCTCCCGCCACATCCGCACGTACTCCGGGATGTCGCGCGCCGGAACCGCCGAACCGAGGTAGCTGCCCACGATCGAACGTCCCTGTGCGACCAGACCGAGCGGTGAAATGCTCGCGCGCGCTTCGGGATTCGGCAGACCGACGGTCACCGTGGTGCCGCCCGGCGCGGTGGCTGCCACCGCGGTCTCGAAGGCCCGCACGTTGCCCGCGGCCTCCACCACGACCTCCGCCGCGATTCCGCGCTCGGCCACCTCTGCCGGCGTGTAGACCTGCGTGGCACCCAATTCCTTTGCCAGCGTGAGCTTTTCGGGCACGGTGTCGACGGCGATGACCTCCGCGCCGAGGCTTTCCCGCAGCGAGGCGGCCACCAGCACGGCAGCCATACCCACGCCGCCGAGACCGACGACCATGATGCGGTCGCCCGCGCCGGGCCTGGCCGAATTCAGCAAGGCCCCGCCGCCGGTGAGTACCGCGCAACCGAGGACGGCGGCGACCTCCGGCGGCACATCGTCGTCGACCGGCACCACCGAGCGCCGATCGACCACGGCGTGGGTGGCGAACCCGGAGACGCCGAGATGGTGGTGCACGGGCCCGTTCGCATCGTGCAGCCGCCGCCCGCCGCCCAGCAACTCACCCTCGTTGTTGGCCACGCTGCCCGGTACGCACGGGGTGCGGCCGTCGGTGGCGCAGCCCTCGCACTGCCCGCAGCGCGGCAGGAAGGTCATCACGACGCGCTGACCGACCCGCAGATCACTGTCACCCGGGCCCACCTGCTCGATCCGTCCGGCCGCTTCGTGCCCCAGCAGCATCGGCACCGGCCGCACCCGGTTTCCGTCGACCACCGACAGGTCCGAATGGCACAGCCCGGCCGCCTCGATCCGGACCAGCAACTCGCCCGGCCCCGGCTCCGCCAACTCCAGATCCTCGATCACGATCGGGGTCGAATCGGCGTAGGGAATCGGGTCGCCGATCCGCTCGAGCACAGCACCACGAATCTTCATGGCACCGACGGTACCGGGCGAGCGCGAAGCCAGTGCCGGCGTCTCCTCCGGCGCCGCAGGGCCGAACGGGCAGCCGGGGATCGCAGCACCCTCGGTCGACACGCTGCCGCGACAGGTGACGCCACGGAAATCGGCGGGCGGCGAACCACCATCGGCGCCGATGCGGGCGTTGTCGAACACCGTGTGGGAGGCATCGAAACAGGTGTCGGCGAATGTGATGTGCGAACCGCGGATCACGGCGTCGTCGAAACGGGTGTCCGCGCCCGCGAAGCGGACGTGGTCGAAATCCGTCCGGCCGCCCTCGAAGCGGGTCTCCCGGAAATCCGTCGTGTCGGCCCCGAATCTCGCGCCGCTGAACGACGTCGGTTCCCCGGCGAAGCGTGCGCGCAGGAATCGTGTTCCCGGACCGAGGAATTCGGCGCCGGTGAAGTCGGCACCCCGATGGAAGACCGCGTCCACGAAACTTGTTCCGGCCCTCGCGGTGTGGTCGTCATAGGCGGTGGTGGCGAAGTGCGTGTTGTGGAACAGCACGTCGTTGTCGAATCTCGCGGCATGGAAGGTCACATGCTGGCCGACGAATTCGACGTCGGTGAAGTTGGCCGAGCGGCTACCGGTGAAACGCGCGCCGCGCCAATGCGTATGCCGGCCGGCGAAGACCGCACCACGAAAGTCGACATCCTCGAGCACTGCGTCGTCGAAGTTGAAATAATATGTGGACCAAGATATTTCGGCTGTGGGCCGGAGTCGCGAGGCGATCACCGCGACGATGGTGCGACGCACTTCACGATCGTTCTGGCGCAGTTGGTACGCCCGCTCCACCTGGGAGCTGCCCGCGTCCTCGGTGACCTTGCGAGAGCTCAGGTGGGTGGCGCCCTCCTCAGGGTCGTAGGGCAACCGCAGATAGCCGCACAACACATCGATGCACTGCTGCCGCATGCCGCGCGCGGCGAACTCGTCGGCCACCCCGGCCATCGCGTAGACGCCCGCCATCCGCACCGCGACATCGGCATTACCCAGTTGCGCCGCAGCGGCACCGAACAGTTGCGCGAAGCGGCCGCGTTCGTTGTCGCGCTGCTTGCGATACGCCACGACCAGCGCCACCGCACCGCCGACGCCGGCCGAGACCGACAACGCGATCTTGGTCAGATCCAGCTGATTCGGCGTATCGGCCTTCGCGCCGAGCACGAGCCACAGCGCCCACCAGGCGATACCCGCGATCGCCAAACCACCGAGCACCACCGTGACGACCGATACCAGCAATGCCGAGCGCTGTATCCGCTGAGCCTGCCGCTGCAGAAAAGTCCCCCGCCGAGCCATGGGCGCATGGTAACGAGAATTCGAGTCCACCACAGCTTCCGCGGGATTCGACCCCGGCCGCAACGCGACGATGCGGCCCACACCGTCCCGGTGCGCACCGCATCGTCTTGTCCGGCAACCTGTTTCGCGGCGGTCAGGCCGCCGCGCGACTCCCGCGGACACCGATCGCGGCAGCGGTCAGGCACGCGAGCGCGACCACCACAACGAACCACGGGAAGATCGTGCCCATCCCCCACTGGGTGGCGGCCCAGCCGGCCAGGACGGTCGGCAGCGCCATCGCGGTATAAGCCAGCAGGTAGTAGGCGGACATGGTCTCGCCGCGCTTGTGCTGCGGCACCACATTCGACAGATGCCGCAGCGATCCGCCGAAGCCCAGGCCGAAGGTGGTGCCGAGCAGGACTCCGGCCAGCAGGACGACCACCCAGTTGTGAGTCGCCAGCGCCGGAATGGTCAGCAGCAGGGCGATCGCCATCCCGGTGTCACCGCCGATGGCCGCGCGACGCGCCGGAATCGCGGTCGCGAACAGCTGAGCCAGGGCCCCGGCCGTCGCGGTGGAGGCGACCACGGCACCGCCGAAGACCAGATTGTGCACGCCGGTCTTCTCCGCGGCCAGCGAGGGATACAGCGACAGCAGCACACCGAGCACCGACCAGGCCGCCATCACGCCGAGCGCCGAGAACCAGAAGTCGGCCCGGATCTCCTGCGGTACCGCCGGTTTCGCGATCCGGATCGGACCCGACATCCGCGCGGTGTGGGTTTCGGTCATCACCACCACGCCGACGCCGATCAGCAGGCAGAACACCGTGATCACCACATACGGCGTGCGCAGCGGATGCGGGACGTACTGCGCCAGTAGTGCCGAACCCAGAATGGCCACGGCCATACCGACATTGAAGGCCACACCGGTCAGTTGCCCCGATCGCGCACCGTGCTGCGGACGCAGATCCAGCAGTGCCGCCGCCCCGGCGACCACGGTCGCGCCGACGGCCACACCGTGCAGCGCCCGCGCCACCAGCAGCATCGCGACATTGTCGGCGAACAGGAAGACGACCAGCCCGAGCACCATCGTGGCGAGTGCGCCCAGCAGCACCGGCTTGCGGCCGACCACATCGGAGATCTTGCCCGACACCAGCACCGCGGCCAGGGCGGCGACGGCATAGACGGCGAAGACGATGGTGGTGGTCAGCGGCGAGAAATGCCATTCCTTCTGATACAGGCCGTAGAGCGGGGCGGGAACACCGGACACACCGAGCGCTACTCCACTGGCGACCAGAATCAGTGCATAGGCCCAGGACTGTGTGGTCCGCTGAGCCGGTGCAACCGTGACAGTTGCGGCCATCGATTCTCTCCATCAGGTAAGTTTGATTGCGATCGAACTCAACCACCGTAGCGATGGTTTGATTCCCATCAAACCGAATTTCCCGTGAGAAAGATCATGAGCGATAGCAACAAGACCGTGGAATCTCATCCGGTCGCCAGCGTGCAGGAGGTGCTCGGTGCCCTGCACGACCCGGTCCGACTCGAGATGGTGCGCAGGCTCAGCAATGCCGGCGGCCCGATGCGCTGCGGCATGCTCTACGACACCATCAACAAGTCGACCGCGACCCACCACCTGAAGATCCTGCGCGAGGCGGGGGTCACCGAACGCATCGTCGCCGACGGCCAGACCTATGCCCGGCTGCGCTCCGAGGAGGTCGAGCACGCCCTGCCCGGACTGCTCGCGGCGGTGGTGGGCGCCGCCAATCGCGCGGGCGACTCCGGCGCCGCACCGCGCGACTGACTCAGTCCACCAAACGCTTCACCGCACCGGGCAGGTCGCGCGCGCGCCGATACGGTCCCGCCACCGAGGCCGCGTACGGCCGCGCCAGCAGGGTGCGGGCGATCGCGGAGACCTCCGCGGTGGTGACGGCATCGATGCGCGCCAGCGTCTCCGAGACGCTGCGGTGATTGCCGTAGCTGAGTTCGCTGCGGCCGATGCGGTTCATCCGGGAGCCGGAATCCTCGAGGCCCAGCACCAGCCCGCCGCGCAACGAGCCCTTGGCCCGGGCGCATTCGGCATCGGTGATCCCGTTGGCGGCAACGTCTTCCAGCACCTCACGCGCCAGAGTCGTCACCTCGCCGAGGTTTTCCGGCTGACATCCCAGATAGACCGAGAACGCGCCGGTGTCGGCGAAGGTGTCGACACTGGAATACACCGAATACGCCAGGCCGCGTTCCTCCCGAATCTTCTGGAAGAGACGGGAACTGAGCCCACCGCCGAGCACTGTGTTCAACACCGACAGCGGCCAGCGCTTATGCCCTTCGTGCCGGCCGAACGCGCGCATCCCGAACACCAGATGCGCCTGTTCGCTGTCGCGGTAGGTCCACTGCAGCTGCGGTGAGGTGCGCTTGCGGAAGTGGCCCTCCCGGCGCGGCGCCGGTTCCCGCAACGGATCGAGCCGGTCGGCGAACGCACGCTGCACCAGCTCCACGGTGTGTTCGTGCTCGATGTTGCCGGCCACCGCCACCACCATCCGGTCCGGACGATAGCGCCGCAGATGGAACCCGCGCAGCTGCGCGGCCGTCATCTGCTCGATCGAGTCGACGGTGCCGATCACCGGCCGCCCGATCGGATGATCGCCGAACAGCGCGGTCAGGAACGAGTCGCCGACCAGGTCCTCCGGATCGTCGTCGCGCATCGAGATCTCCTCGAGCACCACCTGACGTTCCACGTCGACGTCGATCGGACGGCACAGTCCGTTCAGCACCACGTCGGAGACGACGTCGACCGCGAGCGGCAGATCGTCATCCAGTACGTGCGCGTAATAGCAGGTCTGCTCTTTGGCGGTGAACGCGTTGAGTTCTCCGCCGACCGCGTCGACCGCCTCGGCGATGTCCAGCGCCGTCCGGGTCGGGGTCGCCTTGAACAGCAGGTGTTCCAGGAAATGCGCGGCGCCGGCCACGGTGGGGCTCTCGTCGCGCGAACCCACACCGACCCACACGCCGATCGATGCCGATCGCACG
This sequence comes from Nocardia sp. MDA0666, assembly GCF_003023875.1. Taxonomy (NCBI): domain Bacteria; kingdom Bacillati; phylum Actinomycetota; class Actinomycetes; order Mycobacteriales; family Nocardiaceae; genus Nocardia; species Nocardia sp. MDA0666. Next base: position 5,099 of record NZ_PYHT01000032.1, on the reverse strand, counting down.
CCGGGCACATGTTCGGTGACCACCCGCAACCCGCCGGGCAGTACCGTACGCCGCACCCCCGTGTCGGAGAACGAACCGTCCTCGGCGAGCACCAGCGAAGAGCCCCCCTGCTCGAGGGCGAGCAAGGGGGCGTCGGCGCTGAGGGTCTTCGCCGGAGTCTTCGCGCGCGAGGCTTGCTTCGTCTTCGTCGCGCGAGCTGTGCTGCCCGGCGCGCGCGTCGAAACCGAGAGTTTCGCGGCGCGCGCCGAGGACTTCTTCTTCGTCACATCCAACTATTTACTCGGCCGCGGCCTCGGCTGCAGCCGGAGCCTCGTCCGCGGCGGGGGCGGATGCCTCTGCGGTGTCTTCTTCGGCGACCGGGACCAGCGAGATCTTGCCGCGGTTGTCGATATCGGCGATCTCGACCCGGATCTTGTCGCCGACGTTCACCACGTCCTCGACCTTACCGACCCGCTTGCCGTTACCCAGCTTCGAGATGTGCACCAGACCGTCGCGGCCCGGCAGCAGCGAGACGAACGCGCCGAAGGCGGTGGTCTTGACGACCGTGCCCAGGAAGCGCTCGCCGACCTTCGGCAGCTGCGGGTTGGCGATGGCGTTGATCGCGTCGATCGCGGCCTGCGCCGACGGGCCGTCGGTCGCGCCGACGAACACGGTGCCGTCGTCCTCGATGGAGATGTTGGCGCCGGTGTCCTCGGTGATCTGGTTGATGACCTTGCCCTTGGGACCGATCACCTCGCCGATCTTGTCGACCGGGATCTTGATCGCGGTGACGCGCGGCGCGTAGGGGCTCATCTCGTCCGGGGTGGCGATGGCCTCGGCCATCACGTCCAGGATGGTCAGGCGCGCGTCGCGAGCCTGGTTCAGCGCACCCGCCAGCACCTTCGACGGAATGCCGTCGAGCTTGGTGTCCAGCTGCAGCGCGGTGACGAAGTCGCGGGTACCGGCGACTTTGAAGTCCATATCGCCGAAGGCGTCCTCGGCGCCGAGGATGTCGGTCAGCGCGACGTAGCGGGTCTCCGACTCACCGTTGTCGCCGGCGACCTCGTCGGACACCAGACCCATGGCGATACCGGCGACCGGCGACTTCAGCGGCACACCCGCGTTCAGCAGCGACAGCGTGGAGGCACACACCGAACCCATCGAGGTGGATCCGTTGGAGCTCAGCGCTTCCGACACCTGACGGATGGCGTAGGGGAACTCCTCCTGGCTCGGCAGCACCGGCACCAGCGCCCGCTCGGCGAGCGCGCCGTGGCCGATCTCGCGTCGCTTGGGCGAGCCGACGCGGCCGGTCTCACCGGTGGAGAACGGCGGGAAGTTGTAGTGGTGCATGTAGCGCTTGCTGGTCTCCGGGCCGAGCGAATCGACCTGCTGGGCCATCTTCACCATGTCGAGGGTGGTGACGCCCAGGATCTGGGTCTCACCGCGCTCGAACAGCGCCGAACCGTGCGCCCGCGGCACCACGGCGACCTCTGCCGACAGCGCCCGGATATCGGCCAGGCCACGCCCGTCGATGCGGAAGCCGTCGGACAGGATGCGCTGGCGCACAAGCTTCTTGGTGACCGAGCGGAACGCCGCACCGATCTCCTTCTCGCGGCCCTCGAAGTCCTCGGTCAGCGCCGAGAGCACCTCGAGCTTGATCTCGTCGATGCGCTCCTCGCGCTCCTGCTTGCCGGCGATCGACAACGCCTCGCTCAGCGGGTTCTTCGCAGTGCCCTCGACCGCGGTGTAGACGTCGGCCTCGTACGGCGGGAAGAGCGGGAAGTCCTCGGTGGGCTTGGAGGCCAGCGCCGCCAGATCGGCCTGCGCCTTGCACAGTCGGGCGATGAACGGCTTGGCCGCCTCGAGGCCTTCGGCCACAACGGTTTCCGTCGGCGCCTGAGCACCGTCTTCGACCAGGGCGATGACCTTCTCGGTCGCCTCGGCCTCGACCATCATGATCGCGACGTCACCGGATTCGACGACGCGGCCGGCGACGACCATGTCGAACACGGCCTCCTCCAGCTGCTCGACGGTCGGGAACGCGACCCACTGGCCCTGGATCAGGGCCACCCGCACACCGCCGACCGGACCCGAGAACGGCAGTCCCGCAATCTGAGTCGAGGCCGAGGCCGCGTTGATCGCGACCACGTCGTAGAGATCGTTGGGATCCAGGCTCATCACCGTCACCACGACCTGGATCTCGTTGCGCAGGCCGTCGACGAACGACGGGCGCAGCGGACGGTCGATCAGGCGGCAGGTCAGGATCGCGTCGGTGGAGGGGCGGCCCTCGCGACGGAAGAACGAGCCGGGGATGCGGCCCGCGGCGTACATGCGCTCCTCGACGTCGACCGTCAGCGGGAAGAAGTCGAACTGGTCCTTGGGGTGCTTACCGGCCGTGGTGGCCGACAGCAGCATGGTCTCGTCGTCCAGGTAGGCGACGACGGAGCCGGCGGCCTGCTTGGCCAGACGCCCGGTCTCGAACCGGACGGTGCGGGTGCCGTAGCTCCCGTTGTCGATCAGGGCCACCGATTCGAACACACCGGGTTCGACCTCGATGGCGGAGCTCGTCTGGGATTCGGTCATATTTCTGTCTCAACCTCTCGTCTCGCCGGATCGAACGCCCTCGCGGCGCGATCCGGCTGGGTGTCCCTGCGCTGTTTCTCCCTGCCCGGAGGCAGCGGCTTCCCTGCACAGGGGCAGCCGTACCCGGGTTCGGGCGCGCGACAGCCCTCCTGGCTGTGGCGCGACACCCGGCCGATCCCCCATGGGACCGGCGACGCGGAGGCGGTCATCGATCGAAGCCCGCCGGCAACTCTCGCCGAAAGGCCACTACCGAAGACCGACGCCACGCGTGCGGGTGCATACGGCTGGTGCGGTGCCGATATACGACTAGCCGACGGGGAGATTCTATGCCTCCCCATCGGCTGCGCGTTAACTACCTGTGATTGTCAGCGCGTCTGTCTCGCGTCCGTGCGGGCGCGAACAGATCAACGCCGCAGTCCGAGCCGCTCGATCAGCGAACGGTAGCGCTCGATGTCCTTGTCCTGCAGGTACTTCGACAGCCGCCGGCGGCGACCGATCAGGCCCAGCAGGCCGTGGCGGGTGTGGTGATCGTGCTTGTGCACCTTCAGGTGCTCGGTGAGGTCGGAGATCCGCTTGGACAGCAGCGCGATCTGGGCCTCCGGCGAACCGGTGTCCTTCTCGTGCAGGCCGTACTCCTTGAGGATGGCCGACTTCTGCTCGGTGGTCAGAGCCACGAAACACTCCTTGATTCTCAGTCCGCGCTCGAGGAAACCGGGAAATCCCGGGTGGGCGCCACCGCGGACCGCAGCAGACCCGACGAGCCAGCCTACCGGATCGCCGCAGCCGGACCGAATCGGGCCGACCCGGATTCGCTCAGCGCTGCGCTTCGCTCGCCTCGGCGGCGGCGAGCACCTGCCGCGTCTGCTCCACGTCCTCGCTCATGGCCCGGACCAGATCGTCGATCGAGTCGAAGCGGCGCATACCGCGCAGATGCTGGACGAAGTCCACCGCGACATGCTGGCCGTACAGATCCGCCTCGGTGTCCAGGACGAAGGCCTCGACCGTGCGGGTGCGGCCGGAGAAGGTGGGATTGGTGCCCACCGAGATCGCGGCCATGGCCCGCTTGCCCGGACGCGTGACACCGACCGTCTCACCGGCGGCCAGCACGGTGAACCACCCCGCGTACACACCGTCGGCCGGTATCGCCGCATGCATCGGCGGAGCCACGTTGGCGGTCGGGAAACCGAGTTCGCGACCGCGACCGTCGCCGTGGACCACGACACCCTCGACCCGGTGCGGACGCCCGAGCGCGTCGGCGGCCGCGGCCATGTCACCGGCGTCGACGCAGGCGCGGATATAGGTGGAGGAGAGTGTGACCGCGTGTTCGCCGAGCAGTGTCACACCGTCGACCTCGAAACCGAACCGGCCGCCCAGCTCGCGCATGGTCTCCACGGTCCCGGCCGCCTTCTTGCCGAAGGTGAAGTTGTCGCCCACCACGACCTCGGCGACATGCAACTTCTCGACCAGCAGGTCGTGCACGTAGCGGCCCGGGGTGAGCTTCATGAAGTCCTGGGTGAACGGCATCACCAGGAACACATCGATACCGAGTTCCTCGACCAGTTCCGCGCGCCGGGTCAGCGTGGTGAGCTGCGCCGGATGCGATCCGGGACGCACCACTTCCATCGGATGCGGGTCGAAGGTCATGAGAACCGAGGGAACACCGCGCACCGCAGCGGATTTCACCGCACGGCTGATCAATTGGGCGTGACCGCGGTGCACACCGTCGAACACGCCGATGGTGAGCACACACCGGCCCCAGTCCGGTGGCATTTCCTCGAGACTTCGCCATCTCTGCACACACCGAAGCCTACGCAAACACGGTCACGAACCGGGATTCGGCGGGGCGGTTGTTCACCCGACCGTCACCCACCCGCGGCGGCCTGCGTGGTTACGCAGGCTGCCTCCTCCGGCCGCATCGCTCCCGCTGTACCTGATCGGCGGGGTGCGCGGCGGCCTCCGTGGTTACGCAGGCTGCCTCCTCCGGCCGCGTCGCTCCCCCCGCTAAGCTCGATACGTGCCCGGAAAACGTGATGTCGCCACCCGGCGTGAGCTGGCAGATTCCGCTGCGTCACAACCCGATGGGGGTGTGGCCGGGCGCGCGGCGAATGTGGCTCCCTCGCTGTCGTCGGTCGCTCAGGATTATCTGAAGGTGATCTGGAGTGCGCAGGAGTGGTCGCAGGAGAAGGTGTCGACCAAACTGCTGGCCGAGCGGATCGGGGTGTCGGCGTCGACGGTGTCGGAGGCGGTGCGCAAACTCGCCGATCAGGGCCTGGTCGAACACGCCCGCTACGGCGCCATCACCCTGACCGACAACGGCCGCCGGGCCGCCGTCGCCATGGTGCGCCGCCACCGGCTGATCGAAACGTTCCTGGTCAGCGAGCTCGGCTACGGCTGGGACGAGGTGCACGACGAGGCCGAGGTGCTCGAGCACGCGGTGTCGGAGACGCTTGTCGAACGCATCGACGCCAAACTCGGCCATCCCGACCGCGATCCGCACGGCGATCCGATTCCCTCCGTCGACGGCGCGGTCCCCACCC